>NZ_JAECZP010000099.1:0-316 GCF_019691255.1 Pseudomonas sp. USTB-Z | reverse complement strand
CCAGATCAGCCTGGGCATCACGTCTGCTGTGGATGTAGACGGTCGCACCTTCGAGAACCTGCAACTGGGCGGCAACGCTTCGGTTCAAGTGACTGACACCACCGACGAAGTCGTGGCCAAGTTGACCGCGACCCCGTCGGTCACCGAAGGCGGTGAGATCACTTACACCATCACGCTGACCAACAAAGACGGCTTGCCGATCAATAACCACAGTGCATTGACCTTCACGCTGAGCGACGGCAAAACCGTCATCACTGTGCCGGCCAATGGCACCGTGGGCACTGCCACCGTGGCTGCCCCGGACAACGTCTACGTC
>NZ_JAECZP010000098.1:0-317 GCF_019691255.1 Pseudomonas sp. USTB-Z | reverse complement strand
CCTGGACCCTGCCGTCAACGACGGCAGCACCTTGCAAGTCACCCTCACCGACGCCGCCGGCAACGTATCCCAACCGGGCTCGGTCACCTCGGCTGACTTGGTGCCGCCCGCACAACCAACTGACCTGGCCTTGGCCGATGGCGTCACCTTCACTGGTCGCGGCGAGCCCGGTGCCACTGTTCAGGTACGCGATGCCGGCGGTGCTGTCATCGGTACTGGTGTCGTCGGTGCCGACGGCCTGTTCAGCCTCACCCTGTCGCCGGCCCAGACCAATGGTGAAGCACTCGACGTGCGTCTGGTGGATGCCGCCGGCAACA
>NZ_JAECZP010000097.1:0-320 GCF_019691255.1 Pseudomonas sp. USTB-Z | reverse complement strand
AAGTGTTGCCAGCGGCATCGGTCGCCGTGGCCTGCAGCACTTCGCCGTCAACTTGTGGCGGGTTGAGGTTGAGGCTGAACACGCCGGTCGGGCCGACCACGGCAGTGCCCAGTTCGGTGCCGTCGGCAGCCACGATGCGCACGGTGCTGCCCGGCTCGGCGCGGCCGGTGATAACGCTGCCGTCCGCGCTCACCGCCAGTTCGGTTGGTGCGGCAGGGGCGGTGATGTCGGGTGCGGTGATCTGTGCGGGCAGCGAGGAAACGCCGCCGTCATCGATGGCGACCACGTCCAGCAGTTCGCCATTGGCTTGTGCGGGATTC
>NZ_JAECZP010000096.1:0-322 GCF_019691255.1 Pseudomonas sp. USTB-Z | reverse complement strand
CCTGACCAACAAAGATGGTCTGCCGATCAACAACCACAGTGCATTGACCTTCACGCTGAGCGACGGCAAAACCGTCATCACCGTGCCGGCCAACGGCACCGTGGGTACTGCTACCGTGACTGCCCCGGACAACGTCTACGTCGGCACCAACGACCCTGTGATCAAATCGATCGCTACCGTTGAAGGCGCGGATGTCGGCAAGTTCGAGCAACTGACCCTCGACAAGACGCCGGTCAGCACTACCGTCACCGACGAGCCTGGTACCCCAGGCAACCCGGGCGGCAGCAACGAAGGCGACCTGGTCAAGGTCACTATTACTGCT
>NZ_JAECZP010000095.1:0-349 GCF_019691255.1 Pseudomonas sp. USTB-Z | reverse complement strand
CATTGCCAACGCCGATGGCAGCTTCAGCATCGAACTGAATCCCGCACAAGCCAACGGCGAACTGCTGGACGTGGTTGCCATCGATGACGGCGGCGTTTCCTCGCTGCCCGCACAGATCACCGCGCCCGACATCACCGCCCCTGCCGCACCGACCGAACTGGCGGTGAGCGCGGACGGCAGCGTTATCACCGGCCGTGCCGAACCGGGCAGCACCGTGCGCATCGTGGCTGCCGACGGAACCGAACTGGGCACTGCCGTGGTCGGCCCGACCGGCGTGTTCAGCCTCAACCTCAACCCGCCACAAGTTGACGGCGAAGTGCTGCAAGCCACGGCGACCGATGCCGCTGGC
>NZ_JAECZP010000094.1:0-349 GCF_019691255.1 Pseudomonas sp. USTB-Z | reverse complement strand
CGACCAAAGTAACCCGCCGGAAGGGCGGAAAGGTGAATAGGCGCCTACATCGTGAATGAATGTCTACTTGATGTGAAAGCGCACAACCCAAAAGCCCAAAAGCCCAAAAGCCCAAAAGCCCAAAAGCTCAAAAGCTCAAAAGCTCAAAAGCTCAAAAGCTCAAAAGCTCAAAGCTTAAGCGCTGATTCTGATCGGGCGTACAGTCCGTTTGCGATGGCGACGCCGACTCACCTTTCCACCCTTACGGCGGGTCCCTTTTTGTCGTGGCAAAAAGGGACCAAAAACCGTCGGCTCCCATCATCCGGCCCCTACGCTGCGCTCCGGGGTCCCCTCGCTCCGGCCTTGCTCC
>NZ_JAECZP010000093.1:0-362 GCF_019691255.1 Pseudomonas sp. USTB-Z | reverse complement strand
CAACCGAACTGGCGGTGAGCGCGGACGGCAGCGTTATCACCGGCCGTGCCGAACCGGGCAGCACCGTGCGCATCGTGGCTGCCGACGGCACCGAATTGGGCACTGCCGTGGTCGGCCCGACCGGCGTGTTCAGCCTCAACCTCAATCCGCCACAAGTTGACGGCGAAGTGCTGCAAGCCACCGCGACCGATGCCGCTGGCAACACATCGCCAAGCAGCGCAGTCACCGCGCCGGACATTGATGGCGGCGACACCACCCCGCCTGAAGCACCGACCAATCTGGTGATCGGCCTTGCCGGCAGCCAGCTCAGTGGTCGTGGCGAAGTGGGCACTGCCGTGCAGGTGCGTGACGCGGCCGGCAAC
>NZ_JAECZP010000092.1:0-370 GCF_019691255.1 Pseudomonas sp. USTB-Z | reverse complement strand
CACGTCGGTTACCGACGAGCCGGGTACGCCGGGCAACGAAGGCGACCTGGTCAAGGTCACCATCACGGCCGACCAGACTTCGGTGGCCGAGAACGTCAAACCGACCTTCACCGTACACATCAACACCGCCCTGGCCCACGATCTGGTCGTGACCCTGAGCAACAATGCTCAGGTCACCATCAAGGCCGGTGAAACCAGCGCGCCATACACCCACGCTGCGCAAGGCGATGACGTCTACAACGATGCTGGCCAGATCAGCCTGGGTATCAATTCGGCGGTAGACGTCACTGGTGCTAAGTTCGAGAACCTGCAACTGGGCGGTGCGGCTACCGTTCAGGTTACCGACACCACCGACGAAGTGGTGGCCAAG
>NZ_JAECZP010000091.1:0-396 GCF_019691255.1 Pseudomonas sp. USTB-Z | reverse complement strand
GTCGGTGGTATCGGTCACTTGAACCGAAGCCGCACCGCCCAGTTGCAGGTTCTCGAACGTAGCGCCAGTGGCGTCTACCGCCGAATTAATACCCAGGCTGATCTGGCCAGCGTCGTTGTAGACGTCATCACCCTGAGCAGCGTGGGTGTACGGCGCGCTGGTCTCGCCGGCCTTGATGGTGACCTGGGCGTTGTTGCTCAGGGTCACGACCAGGTCGTGGGCCAGCGGCTGGTTGACGTGCACAGTGAAGGTCGGTTTGACGTTCTCAGCTACCGAAGTCTGGTCAGCAGTAATAGTGACCTTGACCAGGTCGCCTTCGTTGCTGCCGCCCGGGTTGCCTGGGGTACCAGGCTCGTCGGTGACGGTAGTGCTGACCGGCGTCTTGTCGAGGGTCAG
>NZ_JAECZP010000090.1:0-411 GCF_019691255.1 Pseudomonas sp. USTB-Z | reverse complement strand
GCCGGCTCAGACCACGATCAACGACTCGGTCGATACCACCACTGCAACCCTGACGGCGAGCCCGTCGGTCACCGAAGGCGGCGTGATCACCTACACCGTGACCCTGAGCAATCCTGCCCAGACGCCGGTGACCGTGACCCTGTCCAACGGCCAAACCATTACCGTTGAAGCCGGTAAAACCCAGGGCAGCATTGATTTCCAGACCCCGGCCAATGACGTCTACAACAACGGATCGACCGTCAGCGTCACCATCGAGAACGCCACGGGCGGCAACTTCGAACAGCTGACCCCGAACCCGACGCCGGCTCAGACCACGATCAACGACTCGGTCGATACCACCACTGCAACCCTGACGGCGAGCCCGTCGGTCACCGAAGGCGGCGTGATCACCTACACCGTGACCCTGAGCAA
>NZ_JAECZP010000089.1:0-415 GCF_019691255.1 Pseudomonas sp. USTB-Z | reverse complement strand
GCCGTCGCTCAGCGTGAAGGTCAATGCACTGTGGTTGTTGATCGGCAGGCCGTCTTTGTTGGTCAGCGTGATGGTGTAAGTGATCTCGCCGCCTTCGGTGACCGAAGGGGTGGCAGTCAGCTTGGCCACAACTTCGTCGGTGGTATCGGTCACTTGAACCGAAGCCGCACCGCCCAACTCGAGGTTCTCGAAGGTCGCACCAGTGGTGTCCACCGCCGAGGTGATACCCAGGCTGATCTGGCCGGCGTCGTTGTAGACGTCATCACCCTGCGCAGCGTGGGTGTACGGCGCGCTGGTTTCGCCAGCCTTGATGGTGACCTGGGCATTGTTGCTCAGGGTCACGACCAGGTCGTGAGCCAGCGGCTGGTTGACGTGCACAGTGAAGGTCGGCTTGACGTTCTCGGCCACCGAAGTC
>NZ_JAECZP010000088.1:0-426 GCF_019691255.1 Pseudomonas sp. USTB-Z | reverse complement strand
AGTCCGTACTCACAAGCACCCACACGAATTGCTTGATTCAATTTGTTAAAGAGCGTTTGGTTAAGAGCTTTTCGTCTCAACCGAGGCGCGCATTCTACGCTTTCCTCAGAGTCTGTCAAGTGTTTATTTTGAAGTTTTTCGAGAAACTCGTTTAACTTCAGACACTTGGCTCGCTTCGATGTCTCGTCGCGGGAGGTGAATAATACAGCATCCAAAAACGCTGTCAACCACCTTTTTACCACCACCAGCTGGCTGTTCAGCCTACCAGGAGAAGCGATAGCTTCTACTTAAAGACAAAACCCCTACCTGCATGCACAGATAGGGGTTTTGCGAAATGAATCTTGACGATGACCTACTCTCACATGGGGAAACCCCACACTACCATCGGCGATGCATCGTTTCACTACTGAGTTCGGGATGGGATCA
>NZ_JAECZP010000087.1:0-429 GCF_019691255.1 Pseudomonas sp. USTB-Z | reverse complement strand
CGAACCACAGTCAGCGTCATCCTTCGCCCTGCCGGAAGCGCTTGCCAGGCAAGCCCATGCCGCTGCCAATGCCTTTGGGCGCATCAACACCCTGTACGAACAGATGCAGGCACAGAGCAGCACGGCCAGCATCGGCCTGTATGCCTGGTACGTCGCGCTGGGGCGGCAAGTGCTGCGCACCGCGACCCCCAACAGCATGGACCGCGCACTGCACCAGGGTTTGCGGCTGACCTTGTTCGCTTCGGTGCATGAAGCGGCTGTCGATATTCGCCTGAGTGAAGCTGCACGTAGCGGGCAGCCCATTAACCCACAACGCAGTGCAGGCCAGGTATCAAGGTACCTCGACCAGGCCTGGGCTGAAGGGTTGATGCAGGCCCGTAACAGTGACTTCTACAAAGTGCGTGTCTCCGGGCTGGTGTGCCTGCTGGA
>NZ_JAECZP010000086.1:0-431 GCF_019691255.1 Pseudomonas sp. USTB-Z | reverse complement strand
ACCGAACTGGGCACTGCCGTGGTCGGCCCGACCGGCGTGTTCAGCCTCAACCTCAACCCGCCACAAGTTGACGGCGAAGTGCTGCAAGCCACGGCGACCGATGCCGCTGGCAACACATCGCCAAGCAGCGCAGTTACCGCACCGGATATCGACGGTATCGATACCACGCCACCCGCAGCCCCGACTGACTTGGTGATCGGTCTTGCCGGTAGCCAGCTTAGCGGTCGAGGCGAAGCCGGCTCTACCGTGCAGGTACGTGATGCGGCAGGCAACATCCGCGCGACTGGCACCGTCGCTGCAGATGGCACCTTCGTCATCGCCCTGGACCCTGCCGTCAACGACGGCAGCACCTTGCAAGTCACCCTCACCGACGCCGCCGGCAACGTATCCCAACCGGGCTCGGTCACCTCGGCTGACTTGGTGCCGCCCGC
>NZ_JAECZP010000085.1:0-436 GCF_019691255.1 Pseudomonas sp. USTB-Z | reverse complement strand
CACCGTGGGCACTGCCACCGTGGCTGCCCCGGACAACGTCTACGTCGGTACCAACGACCCTGTGATCAAATCGATCGCAACCGTTGAAGGTGCGGATGTCGGCAAGTTCGAACAACTGACACTCGACAAGACCCCGGTCAGCACTACCGTCACCGACGAGCCTGGCACCCCAGGCAACCCCGGCGGCAGCAACGAAGGCGACCTGGTCAAGGTCACCATCACGGCCGACCAGACCTCGGTGGCCGAGAACGTCAAACCGACCTTCACCGTGCACATCAACACCGCCCTGGCTCACGACCTGGTCGTGACCCTGAGCAACAACGCTCAGGTCACCATCAAGGCCGGCGAGACCAGCGCGCCGTACACCCACGACGCACAAGGCGATGACGTCTATCAGGACGCTGGCGAAATCAGCCTGGGCATCAACTCGGCGGTG
>NZ_JAECZP010000084.1:0-438 GCF_019691255.1 Pseudomonas sp. USTB-Z | reverse complement strand
CAAATTTTACCTTAGCCTGATCCACCAGCAGTGAAACTGGTGTTCAGTCTATATCTATCACATATCCGAATTTTTAAAGAACGATCTGACAAAAGTCAGAAATCAACATTCGAAGCGAATGCTCATTTCTGAGTTTGATCAAGGTACAGCAAGTGGTGGAGCCAAGCGGGATCGAACCGCTGACCTCCTGCGTGCAAGGCAGGCGCTCTCCCAGCTGAGCTATGGCCCCGCATATTGGTAGGTCTGGGCAGATTTGAACTGCCGACCTCACCCTTATCAGGGGTGCGCTCTAACCAACTGAGCTACAGACCTATATAGGGTCTTGATCGTCTTCGACAATGAATCAAGCAATTCGTGTGGGAGCTCATCAGCAGGCTGATGTCGTCGATTAAGGAGGTGATCCAGCCGCAGGTTCCCCTACGGCTACCTTGTTACGAC
>NZ_JAECZP010000083.1:0-441 GCF_019691255.1 Pseudomonas sp. USTB-Z | reverse complement strand
ATGTCCGGCGCATCGAATTGCAGCGGCGCAGAGGCGTTGCCGTCAGCATCCACCAAGCGTACGTCGAGTGCTTCGCCGTTGGCCTGAGCAGGCGACAAGGTGAGGCTGAACAGGCCGTCGGCACCGACGACACCGGTGCCGATGACACTACCGCCTGCATCGCGCACTTGCACGGTAGCGCCGGGCTCGCCGCGACCAGTGAAGGTGACGCCATCGGCCAGGGCCAGGTCAGTCGGTTGTGCGGGCGGCAGCAAGTCAGCCGAGGTGACTGAGCCCGGTTGGGATACGTTGCCGGCGGCGTCGGTGAGGGTGACTTGTAAGGTGCTGCCATCGTTCACGGCAGGGTCCAGGGCGATGACGAAGGTGCCATCTGCAGCGACGGTGCCGGTCGCGAGGATGTTGCCGGCCGCGTCACGCACCTGCACGGCAGTGCCCACTTCG
>NZ_JAECZP010000082.1:0-450 GCF_019691255.1 Pseudomonas sp. USTB-Z | reverse complement strand
AATCTGGCCATCAATGCTGATGGCACCACCCTCACCGGTACCGCACCTGCCGGCACCCGTGTGGAAGTGCATGACGCCAACGGCACGCTGATTGGCAGTGCCATTGCCAACGCCGATGGCAGCTTCAGCATTGAACTGAATCCCGCACAAGCCAACGGCGAACTGCTGGACGTGGTCGCCATCGATGACGGCGGCGTTTCCTCGCTGCCCGCACAGATCACCGCACCGGATGTCACCGCCCCTGCCGCACCGACCGAACTGGCCGTGAGCGCGGACGGCAGCGTTATCACCGGCCGCGCCGAGCCGGGCAGCACCGTGCGCATCGTGGCTGCCGATGGCACCGAACTGGGCACTGCCGTGGTCGGCCCGACCGGCGTGTTCAGCCTCAACCTCAACCCGCCACAAGTTGACGGCGAAGTGCTGCAAGCCACGGCGACCGATGCCGCTGGC
>NZ_JAECZP010000081.1:0-454 GCF_019691255.1 Pseudomonas sp. USTB-Z | reverse complement strand
AGGTTGTAGGGAAACAGCACGGCCCAGAACGGCAATTGCCAGTTCTTTTTGCCCTGCATTTCACCGGGCTCGCCGGTTCGCCAGGGGGCATAGTGGCGCCAGGCTTCTGCCGGGGTCAGGCAGATGGCGTGGAGTGGCTTGTGCCACCAGTTGGGTTCACCGGGCGGGGGGAGTTTGTCCGGGCCGTGGTCCATGAAGTGGCGAAGGTATTCCCACACTTCGGCGACATGTTTGACGCCGGGTTCGGTGGGTTCGTTGCTGTCGACCCAGAGACAGTCTTTTTGATGCAGGCTGCCGTCTTCCCGGCGGGGGGCGAAAGCGAGGGCATAGCTGGTGCTGAATGATGAGCCGCCGTATTCGGTGCGCTTGAAAATGCCACCTCCGGTGTTGGCCCATTCGAATACGAGTACCTTGCTCAAACGTTGGTAGTAGATTTTTTGGGTTGATCGATTGA
>NZ_JAECZP010000080.1:0-461 GCF_019691255.1 Pseudomonas sp. USTB-Z | reverse complement strand
ACGCTGCGCTCCGGGGTCCCCTCGCTCCGGCCTTGCTCCCGGGAGCACGCGCTGCAGGCCCCATCCATGGGGCCTCAGCGCTTGACGGGCATCCATGCCCGTCATCTCCCTTCGCAATGCCTCCACTCGGCCTCCTGAAGTCGCAATCTGCGTCGCCTGAACTACCGCGCGCTTAGAAGCAAGATCAAAAGCGAGAAGTGAATTCGGTGATCGGCCGGCACCGCCGATGCATTCGGTGAGGTTCTGCCCAGTCATCTGGATAAGGATATCGCCGGCATGGCTGCCCTCGGCCTGGTGTACCTGGAAGAACGCCGTTGCTCTTGCTCTTGCTTTGGCTTTTGCTTCTAAGCGCGCGGTAGTTCAGGCGACGCAGATTGCGACTTCAGGAGGCCGAGCGCAGGGCTTGCGGAGGGAGGTGACGGGCATGGATGCCCGTCAAGCGCTGGGCCCCAGGATGGGGC
>NZ_JAECZP010000079.1:0-482 GCF_019691255.1 Pseudomonas sp. USTB-Z | reverse complement strand
GCATGGATGCCCGTCAAGCGCTGAGGCCCCATGGATGGGGCCTGCAGCGCGTACTCCCGGGAGCAAGACCGTAGCGAGGGAACCCCGGAGCGTAGCGCAGGGGCCGGATGATAGGAGCCAGCGTTTTTTGGTTACTTTTTGTCGCGTTTGACAAAAAGTGACCCGCCGTAAGGGCGGAAAGGTGACTGTGCGCCACCTGCGTGAATGAATACCTACTCGATGTGAATGCCCACATCCAAGAAGCAAGAAGCAAGAAGCAAGAAGCAAGAAGCAAGAAGCGAACTCGTCTGTTTTGACTCAGCGAACAGTCCATTTGCGATGGCGACGCTGACTCACCTTTTCGCCCTTACGGCGAGTCACTTTTTGTCAAACGCGACAAAAAGTAACCAAAAAACGCTGCGCTCCCATCATCCGGCCCCTGCGCTGCGCTCCGGGGTCCCCTCACTCCGGCCTTGCTCCCGGCAGGACCGCGCCGAAGGCCC
>NZ_JAECZP010000078.1:0-489 GCF_019691255.1 Pseudomonas sp. USTB-Z | reverse complement strand
GTTCGACCAGAAATACGGCCACCTGGTCGACCGCCAGGCCATGCACGATCAGCTCGACGGTTTCGAGCAGGCCATGCAACACGCCCAGCAAGCCGCCGAAGACCGCGCCAACGACCATACCCGCTGGGTGGTCAGCGAACGCTTGTTGCAAGCGCTGGACCGCTACGACAACGCCGACCTCATCAACGGCCTGGCCTTTGCCGAACAGACCGGCCAGTGCGTGATCGGCATGGAGTTGAGTGAAGGGGGTACAAAGGTGCTGGACCACTGGTGGCGCAGCGACGTGGCAGACCGGGGCAACCTGGCGATGCGCGGCATCACCTACAACCAGGAGGATCTGCGGGAAGCACTGGCGGCGCTGCTGGAAGCGGCCAAAATCGAACCACAGTCAGCGTCATCCTTCGCCCTGCCGGAAGCGCTTGCCAGGCAAGCCCATGCCGCTGCCAATGCCTTTGGGCGCATCAACACCCTGTACGAACAGATGCAGGC
>NZ_JAECZP010000077.1:0-489 GCF_019691255.1 Pseudomonas sp. USTB-Z | reverse complement strand
GTTCGACCAGAAATACGGCCACCTGGTCGACCGCCAGGCCATGCACGATCAGCTCGACGGTTTCGAGCAGGCCATGCAACACGCCCAGCAAGCCGCCGAAGACCGCGCCAAGGACCATACCCGCTGGGTGGTCAGCGAACGGTTGTTGCAGGCGCTGGACCGCTACGACAACGCCGACCTCATCAACGGCCTGGCCTTTGCCGAACAGACCGGCCAGTGCGTGATCGGCATGGAGTTGAGTGAAGGGGGCACGAAGGTGCTGGACCACTGGTGGCGCAGCGACGTGGCAGACCGGGGCAACCTTGCAATACGCGGCATCACCTACAACCAGGAGGACCTGCGGGAAGCACTGGCGGCGCTGCTGGAAGCGGCTAAAAGCGAACCACAGTCAGCGTCATCCTTCGCCCTGCCGGAAGCGCTTGCCAGGCAAGCCCATGCCGCTGCCAATGCCTTTGGGCGCATCAACACCCTGTACGAACAGATGCAGGC
>NZ_JAECZP010000076.1:0-491 GCF_019691255.1 Pseudomonas sp. USTB-Z | reverse complement strand
CACGCTGACCAACAAAGACGGTCTGCCGATCAACAACCACTCGGAGCTGTACTTCAAGCTGACCGACGGCACCACTGTCGTCGTGGCAGCGAACAGCACCACCGGTTCGGCCACTGCAACCGCCCCGGACAACGTCTATGTGGGCACTAACCAGCCGGTGGTCAATGCCATCGACGCGGTCAGCGGTGCAGATGCGTGGAAGTTCGAAAACCTGAACCTGGACAAGACCCCGGTCAGCACCGAGGTCACCGACGAGCCAGGTACCCCAGGCAGCGAAGGCGACATCGTCAAGGTCACCATCACGGCCGACCAGACCTCGGTGGCTGAGAACGTCAAACCGACCTTCACCGTGCACGTCAACCAGCCGCTGGCCCACGACTTGGTCGTGACCCTGAGCAACAATGCCCAGGTCACCATCAAGGCCGGCGAAACCAGCGCGCCGTACACCCACGACGCGCAAGGCGATGACGTCTACCAGGATGCTGGCGAAA
>NZ_JAECZP010000075.1:0-497 GCF_019691255.1 Pseudomonas sp. USTB-Z | reverse complement strand
TTTCGAGCAGAACTCACAAATTTTACCTTAGCCTGATCCACCAGCAGTGAAACTGGTGTTCAGTCTATATCTATCACATATCCGAATTTTTAAAGAACGATCTGACAAAAGTCAGAAATCAACATTCAATATGAATGTTCATTTCTAAGTTCTGACAAGTTACTGCGTACGGCGAAAGTGGTGGAGCCAAGCGGGATCGAACCGCTGACCTCCTGCGTGCAAGGCAGGCGCTCTCCCAGCTGAGCTATGGCCCCGTATTCTACGGCTGAACCATGTAATGGTAGGTCTGGGCAGATTTGAACTGCCGACCTCACCCTTATCAGGGGTGCGCTCTAACCAACTGAGCTACAGACCTATAACAGGGTCGCGTTACAGCATCGTCTTTTACAATGAATCAAGCAATTCGTGTGGGAGCTCATCAGCAGGCTGATGTCGTCGATTAAGGAGGTGATCCAGCCGCAGGTTCCCCTACGGCTACCTTGTTACGACTTCACCCC
>NZ_JAECZP010000074.1:0-505 GCF_019691255.1 Pseudomonas sp. USTB-Z | reverse complement strand
GACCCAGCCGAAAGTGCCAGTGGTGGTGGCGCTCGCCGACGCCGAAGGCATGGCCCTGGACCTGAGCCTGTCGGTCTCGGCCTACCAGCATCAACTGCGTGACCTGATGCCCGCCGAGCAACTGGAACACACAAAACCCGCCCAACCTCCCGAGCAGGAGCGCGTGCCAGCGTGTTACCGGCTGGATGCCGAACAGCTCAGCCCGCAGAGCCGCGACTTTCACCATCGCAACCTGGTCGCCATGCTGCTGAACAAGACGCTGGAAAGCCTGTACCCGGCGGACGCACCTTCACCGGAACTGGCCGCGTTCAGGCTGGGCACGTCACGCCGGGGGCCTGCCCTGTCGCCGGCCGAGTCCCATTTCCAGGCCCTCACCCATGAAGATTACTCCCCTAATGGCGCGCGCCTGGCACAGCGCCTCGATGTCGACAAATACCGGCGCTTCCTCGCCGAACGCGACGCACTGGAACGACGGATTGCCGCCCTGCGCAACCTGGCCTTGCAA
>NZ_JAECZP010000073.1:0-505 GCF_019691255.1 Pseudomonas sp. USTB-Z | reverse complement strand
TGGTGCCGCCTATGTACCGTTGGACCCGGACTACCCGGCCGAGCGGCTGGCCTACATGTTCGAAGACAGCGGCATCGAACTGCTGCTGACCCAGGCCCACCTGCGCGAGCAACTGCCGGCGTTTGCCGGGCAGGTCCTGTTGCTGGACCAGCCCGGCGAACTGGGCGGGTACTCGCGGCAGGTGCCGGCGTGCCGGCTGCACCCCGAGAACCTGGCCTACGTCATCTACACCTCCGGCTCGACCGGGCGGCCGAAAGGCGCCGGCAACCGCCACCTGGCGTTGTATAACCGGCTGGCATGGATGCAGCAGGCGTATGCGCTGGACGGCGCCGACACGGTGTTGCAGAAAACCCCGTTCAGTTTTGACGTGTCGGTGTGGGAGTTCTTCTGGCCGCTGATGACCGGTGCACGGCTGGCCCTGGCGGCGCCGGGGGAGCATCGCGAGCCGGAGCGGCTGATCGACACCATCGAGCGCCACCAGGTCACCACTTTGCATTTCGTGCCG
>NZ_JAECZP010000072.1:0-505 GCF_019691255.1 Pseudomonas sp. USTB-Z | reverse complement strand
GACCCAGCCGAAAGTGCCAGTGGTGGTGGCGCTCGCCGACGCCGAAGGCATGGCCCTGGACCTGAGCCTGTCGGTCTCGGCCTACCAGCATCAACTGCGTGACCTGATGCCGGCCGAGCAACTGGAGCACACAAAACCCGCCCAACCTCCCGAGCAGGAGCGCGTGCCGGCATGCTACCGGCTGGATGCCGAACAGCTCAGCCCGCAGAGCCGGGACTTTCACCATCGCAACCTGGTCGCCATGTTGCTGAACAAGACGCTGGAAAGCCTGTACCCGGCGGATGCCCCTTCACCGGAACTGGCCGCGTTCAGGCTGGGCACGTCACGCCGGGGGCCTGCCCTGTGGCCGGCCGAGTCCCATTTCCAGGCCCTCACCCATGAAGATTACTCCCCCAATGGCGCGCGCCTGGCACAGCGCCTCGATGTCGACAAATACCGGCGCTTCCTCGCCGAACGCGACGCACTGGAACGACGGATTGCCGCCCTGCGCAACCTGGCCTTGCAA
>NZ_JAECZP010000071.1:0-559 GCF_019691255.1 Pseudomonas sp. USTB-Z | reverse complement strand
GTCCGGGGCAGTGACGGTGGCAGTGCCGGTTGTACCGTTAGCCGGGATGGTGATGGTGGTTTTGCCATCGTCCAGGGTAAAGGTCAGCGCCGCATGCTTGTCGATCGGCAGACCGTCTTTGTTGGTCAGCGTAATGGTGTAGGTAATCTCGCCGCCTTCGGTGACCGACGGGGTAGCAGTCAGCTTGGCCACGACTTCGTCGGTGGTGTCGGTCACTTGGACCGAAGCCGCACCGCCCAGCTCGAGGTTCTCGAAGGTCGCACCAGTGGCGTCCACCGCCGAGGTGATACCCAGGCTGATCTGGCCAGCGTCCTGGTAGACGTCATCGCCTTGCGCGTCGTGAGTGTATGGCGCACTGGTTTCGCCGGCCTTGATGGTGACCTGGGCATTGTTGCTCAGGGTCACGACCAGGTCGTGGGCCAGGGCGGTGTTGATGTGCACGGTGAAGGTCGGTTTGACGTTCTCGGCCACCGAGGTCTGGTCGGCCGTGATGGTGACCTTGACCAGGTCGCCTTCGTTGCTACCGCCCGGGTTGCCTGGGGTGCCAGGCTCGTCGGTG
>NZ_JAECZP010000070.1:0-634 GCF_019691255.1 Pseudomonas sp. USTB-Z | reverse complement strand
GTCGCTCAGCGTGAAGGTCAATGCACTGTGGTTGTTGATCGGCAGGCCGTCTTTGTTGGTCAGGGTAATGGTGTAAGTGATCTCGCCGCCTTCGGTGACCGACGGGGTGGCGGTCAGCTTGGCCACCACTTCGTCGGTGGTATCGGTCACTTGAACCGAAGCCGCACCGCCCAACTCGAGGTTCTCGAAGGTTGCACCAGTGGCGTCTACCGCCGAGTTGATGCCCAGGCTGATCTGGCCAGCATCGTTGTAGACGTCATCACCCTGCGCAGCATGGGTGTATGGCGCGCTGGTTTCACCGGCCTTGATGGTGACCTGGGCATTGTTGCTCAGGGTCACGAC
The DNA here is from genome assembly GCF_019691255.1 of Pseudomonas sp. USTB-Z. Classification (NCBI taxonomy): domain Bacteria; kingdom Pseudomonadati; phylum Pseudomonadota; class Gammaproteobacteria; order Pseudomonadales; family Pseudomonadaceae; genus Pseudomonas; species Pseudomonas sp. USTB-Z. The sequence goes on along the minus strand of NZ_JAECZP010000070.1, from coordinate 292 downwards.
CAGGTCGTGGGCCAGCGGCTGGTTGACGTGTACGGTGAACGTCGGTTTGACGTTCTCGGCCACCGAGGTCTGGTCGGCCGTGATGGTGACCTTGACCAGGTCGCCTTCGTTGCTACCGCCCGGGTTGCCTGGGGTGCCAGGCTCGTCGGTGACGGTAGTGCTGACCGGGGTCTTGTCGAGTGTCAGTTGTTCGAACTTGCCGACATCCGCGCCTTCAACGGTTGCGATCGACTTCACGACAGGGTCGTTAGCGCCGACGTAGACGTTGTCCGGGGCAGTGACGGTAGCAGTA
>NZ_JAECZP010000069.1:0-655 GCF_019691255.1 Pseudomonas sp. USTB-Z | reverse complement strand
GGTGGATGCCGCCGGCAACAGTTCGATACCGCTGGAGTTCACAGCCCCGGATATCACACCGCCCGAGGCGGTCACCGACATCCTGGTCGGCCCAGGTGGCACGGCCCTGAGCGGTCGCGGCGAACCGGGTGCCACTGTCGAAGTGCGTGATGCCAATGGCACCGTGATCGGCACGGGTGTGGTGGGTGCCAACGGCACCTTCCTGATCGACCTGAATCCGGCCGCTCAGCCAGGCGAGCAGTTGAGCCTGGTGCAGACCGACCCAAGCGGCAACGCTTCGGTGGCTACCGAGTACGACGTACCACTGACCACCGCGCCCGACAGCCCGAGCAATCTGGCCATCAATGCTGATGGCACCACCCTCACCGGTACCGCACCTGCCGGCACCCGTGTGGAAGTGCATGACGCCAACGGCACGCTGATTGGCAGTGCCATTGCCAACACCGATGGCAGCTTCAGCATCGAACTGAATCCCGCACAAGCCAATGGCGAACTGCTGGACGTGGTCGCCATCGATGACGGCGGCGTTTCCTCGCTGCCCGCACAGATCACCGCACCCGACATCACCGCCCCTGCCGCCCCAACCGAACTGGCGGTGAGCGCGGACGGCAGCGTTATCACCGGCCGTGCCGAACCGGGCAGCACCGTGCGCATC
>NZ_JAECZP010000068.1:0-679 GCF_019691255.1 Pseudomonas sp. USTB-Z | reverse complement strand
GTGAACCCGCTCCTACAAGATACCGATAGCCCTGGCAGGAGCGGGTTCACCCGCGAAGAGGCCGGCACAGGCAACGGAGATGTTAGACTGTGCCCACGTCACCTCACGCGTACCCCCATGGCCTACAAACCCTCCCCCGCCCAGCCGCCCTCCGCCCTGCTGCGCCAAGTGCGCCCGCTGCGCCTGCTGCTGAACCAGGCCGAGCGCCTGGAGCACTTGCAGCGCCTGCTGGAAAGCCAGTTGCAACCGGCTGCCCGCGAGCACTGCCATGTGGCGTCCTGGCGCGATGGTACTTTGTTGCTGGTGGTTACCGACGGCCATTGGGCAACCCGCCTGCGCTACCAGCAGAAGCGCTTGTTGGCGGCCCTGCAGGCCATGGAAGCATTCGGCAACCTCAGGCGCATCCTGTACAAGGTACAGCCGCCGCTGGTACCGGCCAAGCGTGGCGGGCATGCGGCCGAGCTTTCGAACAGCGCGGCCGAGAGCCTGCGCGACACCGCCGAGGGCATTACCGACCCCAAACTGCGTGCCGCACTGGAACGGTTGGCCGCCCACGCTCAGGGCAAGCATTGAGTAGGAGGCGGGTTCACACCCGCCGTCCTCTCACACCACCGTGCGTACGGTTCCGTACACGGCGGTTCAAGCTATGCGGCTAAGCCGGTTGATCGTATCCAGTATC
>NZ_JAECZP010000067.1:0-758 GCF_019691255.1 Pseudomonas sp. USTB-Z | reverse complement strand
CGCAGTTCGGCGGCGTCCACTGCCATGCCCTGCTCTTCGGCCAGTACGTAGGCCACCAGCTGCTGGCCATGCCCGCTGTCCTGGGCCAGCACCACCGCCTCGCGCACCTGCGGGTGCTCCAGCACCCGTGCCTCGATTTCACCCAGTTCGATACGCAGCCCGCGCACCTTCACCTGATGGTCGATGCGCCCGCAGTATTCGATCACCCCGCTGTCGCGGTAGCGCGCCAAATCCCCGGTGCGGTACAGCCGCTGGCCGTGGCTGCCGAACGGGTCGGGCACGAAACGCTCGGCCGTCAGCGACGGGCGACGATGGTAACCACGCGCCAGGCCCTGGCCACCGAGCATCAGCTCGCCCATGGCCACCTGGGGCAAGGCTTCGAACGCCGGGCCAAGGATGTGCGTGTACAGGTTAGCGATCGGCTGGCCGATCGGCACGCTGTCACGCCCCTCGTCGACACAGGTCCAGTGGGTGACGTCGATCGCTGCCTCGGTCGGCCCGTACAGGTTGTGCAGGCGGGCACCGGGCAGGTGGCTGAACACCTGCTGCTGGGTGTCCACCGCCAGCGCCTCGCCGCTGCAGATCACCTGCCGCACGCTGTGGCAGCGCTGCAGGCCCGGCTCGCGGACGAACACCTGCAGCATCGACGGCACGAAATGCAAAGTGGTGACCTGGTGGCGCTCGATGGTGTCGATCAGCCGCTCCGGCTCGCGATGCTCCCCCGGCGCCGCCAGGGCCAGCCGTGCACCGGTCATCAG
>NZ_JAECZP010000066.1:0-779 GCF_019691255.1 Pseudomonas sp. USTB-Z | reverse complement strand
GCCTCCGTCAGCAGCGCCACCTCCGGCCCTGCCTGCAGCGCACGCGTGCCCATCCTGCCGGTGCGCTACGCCATCGTACCCCGCACCGGCGACGCCCCCGCCTGCCGCTATGCCGATGCAGGCTTCAACCTGGAACAAGGCTTCGCCCCGCTGCAGCACTCGGCCTACACCCTCCGCGCTGTGCGCCCAGGCTATGTCTACGTGTTCATGAAAGGCCCTCTGGGCGAAAAACTGGTCATTCATGAGCACGTCGGCGCGGGCCTCTACAAGGAGATGCGCTACCAAGGGCTGGAGGACTACCACCGCCGTGAGCGCTACCTGTCCGGCCAGAGCACGGGCTGGGTGTGGGCCGACACCTGCCAGGACACGGCCAAGGAAGTGTGGATCGGCTACAGCCCGCACCTGTGGACCAACGCCATCACCGCCCGTATCACCGGTTCGGCAGCCCTGCGCAAACGGCACATGCGCCAGCTGGACATGGCCGAGCTGGTGAGCGGCAACCCGGCGCCGTCCACCCAGCCCCATGTGTTGCCGGTCAGTGCCCTGCAAACCTGGGTCGAAGACTTCAAGCCAACCGAGCGGCGCATGCCGCTGACCTGGAGCAGCGACCCGGTCACCGAAACCTTGCCCATCGGCAACCTCAATGCCATCGCCCGCCACTACCCCTGGACCCAGCCGAAAGTGCCAGTGGTGGTGGCGCTCGCCGACGCCGAAGGCATGGCCCTGGACCTGAGCCTGTCGGTCTCGGCCTACCAGCATCAACTGCGTGACCTGATGCC
>NZ_JAECZP010000065.1:0-790 GCF_019691255.1 Pseudomonas sp. USTB-Z | reverse complement strand
CCTGGACCCTGCCGTCAACGACGGCAGCACCTTGCAAGTCACCCTCACCGACGCCGCCGGCAACGTATCCCAACCGGGCTCGGTCACCTCGGCTGACTTGGTGCCGCCCGCGCAACCGACTGACCTAGCCTTGGCCGATGGCGTCACCTTCACCGGTCGCGGTGAGCCTGGTGCTACCGTGCAGGTGCGCGATGCTGCCGGCAACCTGATTGGCACTGGCTTGGTCAACGAAGACGGCACCTTCAGCGTCACGCTGCTACCCGCCCAGGCCAATGGTGAAGCCCTGGACATTCGCGTGGTGGATGCCGCCGGCAACGCCTCGGCGCCACTGCAATTCGATGCGCCGGACATCACACCGCCTGAGGCAGTAACCAATATTTCAGTTGGTGCTGACGGCCTGGCCCTGAGCGGTCGCGGCGAACCAGGTGCCACTGTGGAAGTGCGTGATGCCAATGGCACTGTGATCGGCACAGGTGTGGTCGGTGCCAACGGCACCTTCCTGATCGACCTCGCCCCAGCCGCACAGCCGGGCGAGCAGTTGAGCCTGGTGCAGACCGACCCAAGCGGCAATGCTTCGGTGGCTACCGAGTACGACGTACCATTGACCACCGCGCCCGACAGCCCGAGCAATCTGGCCATCGATGCTGATGGCACCACCCTCACCGGTACCGCACCTGCTGGCACCCGTGTGGAAGTGCATGACGCCAACGGCACGCTGATTGGCAGTGCCATTGCCAACACCGATGGCAGCTTCAGCATCGAACTGAATCCCGCACAAGCCAATGGCGAA
>NZ_JAECZP010000064.1:0-902 GCF_019691255.1 Pseudomonas sp. USTB-Z | reverse complement strand
GAGATCTTCCAGCGTGCCACCCTCGAAGGTGTGCGTAATGAGCTGCAGCGCCAGTACGTGGCCCAAGGGCGCTACTCGGCCGAGGTCGACGCCGAGGTGGTGCCGCAGCCGCGCAACCGTGTGGCGCTGAAGATCAAGATCAACGAAGGCACCGTCGCCGCCATCCAGCACATCAACATCGTGGGCAACAACGTATTCGATGATGAGACCCTGGGGCAGCTGTTCGAGCTGAAGACCACCAACTGGCTGTCGTTCTTCAAGAACGACGACAAGTACGCCCGTGAAAAACTCTCCGGTGACCTGGAGCGCCTGCGTTCCTACTACCTGGACCGCGGCTACATCAACATGGACATCGCCTCCACCCAGGTGTCCATCACGCCAGACAAGAAGCACGTCTACATCACCGTCAACATCAACGAAGGCGAGAAATACACCGTTCGCGACGTGAAGCTGTCCGGTGACCTCAAGGTGCCGGAAGACCAGGTCAAGTCGTTGTTGCTGGTGCAGCCGGGCCAGGTGTTCTCGCGCAAGGTGATGACCACCACGTCCGAGCTGATCACCCGCCGCCTGGGTAACGAAGGCTACACCTTCGCCAACGTCAACGGCGTGCCGCAACCAAACGACCAGGACCACACCGTCGACATCATGTTCGTGGTCGACCCGGGCAAGCGTGCCTACGTCAACCGCATCAACTACCGCGGCAACACCAAGACCGAAGACGAAGTGCTGCGTCGCGAAATGCGCCAGATGGAAGGTGGCTGGGCGTCGACCTACCTGATCGACCAGTCCAAGACCCGTCTTGAGCGCCTGGGCTTCTTCAAGGAAGTCAACGTCGAGACCCCGCAGGTGCCTGGCACCGACGACCAGGTCGACGTCAACTACAGCGTCGAAGAGCAGGCCTC
>NZ_JAECZP010000063.1:0-930 GCF_019691255.1 Pseudomonas sp. USTB-Z | reverse complement strand
GGTAGTGTGGGGTTTCCCCATGTGAGAGTAGGTCATCGTCAAGATTCATTTCGCAAAACCCCTATCTGCACATGCAGGTAGGGGTTTTGTCTTTGTGGGCAAAAAAACTGGACCTGCTCGAATCACTGTGGGAGCGGGCAGCTCGGTGTAGGGCACCGGCTTCGCCGGTGTTCGCGGGTAAACCCGCTCCTACGACGGCCTGTTTCCACCCCCCCGATGTGTGTCCACCACCAATCTGTGTAGGAGCGGGTTTACCCGCGAATGCGGTGGCGGCGGCAACGGTGAACGGCGGGTGGAAATTGGCCAGCAGGGCCGGCCTCTTCGCGGGTAAACCCGCTCCTACGACGGCCTGTTTCCACCCCCCGATGTGTGTCCACCACCAATCTGTGTAGGAGCGGGTTTACCCGCGAATACGGTGGCGGCGGCAACGGTGAACGGCGGGTGGAAATTGGCCAGCAGGGCCGGCCTCTTCGCGGGTAAACCCGCTCCTACGACGGCCTGTGTCCCCCCTCGATGTGTGTCCACCACCAAACTGTGTAGGAGCGGGTTTACCCGCGAATACGGTGGCGGCGGCAACGGTGAACGGCAAGTGGGGATTGGCCAGCAGGGCCGGCCTCTTCGCGGGTAAACCCGCTCCTACAGAGGATGGTGCGACGCCAGGCTAGATTGGCCTCCACGCATCATTAACGTGACTTTCCCGCCCCCCCCCTACGTCAAGACTTTGGTTCGGGGCACTTCTGCTCTGGACCTGGCGATGCCAGCGTACCGTGCTGCGCATTTCTGGACTTCCCCGTCCCATCACTTGAGGTAGCAAGCAAGATGGCCAAGGCCGCCGATGTCGTTGTGCAATGCCTGGAAAACGAAGGTGTCGAGTATGTATTCGGCATTCCCGGTGAGGAAAACCTCGACCTGCTCGAATCCCTGCGCAAG
>NZ_JAECZP010000062.1:0-947 GCF_019691255.1 Pseudomonas sp. USTB-Z | reverse complement strand
ATCACCCCGAAAACAGATGAAGCGAACCCCAGGGTGTATTCCGGTGCATCGCTCTTCTGCAGGCTGTTGTAGGCCGTCTTGAGCGATAAGATGTTGAACCACAGCATCCCCGCGTTTAAACCACCCCCACCGCCGGAAGTGAGCAACCCAAGGAAGTTAGGTTTCACGCGCGCAGTGGTGGTCAGCTCGATGGACACCGTGCGGCTACCCGAAATGCGCAACGCTTTCATCTCTTCAACCTGCGCCATGCCGCTCTTCAAATACCGCTGCACCTCCTGGCTAAAGGGATTTTCCGTAATGGCCTGCTCGGTGATTCGATAGCGCGCCGCCAACAACCCCAGCGCTTTCTCGGCATTGGCCTCACGCGCTGCCAGCAACACTTGCCGCCGCAGGCCATGGCTGGCATCCCAACGGGTTTGGCCACGCAGGCGCTTGAGCACCACGGTATTGACCGACTGGGCGGTGAGGTCAGTGATGTCCGCCATGGCCGGGAAGCGACCAGCCAGCCCTTCGATCACGTTGTCGCTGGCGCCGAACAAAGAGCCGATCGAATCGGCTTTATCCTTGAACGGGTTGAACGGCGCCAAGGCGATGTAAAGCGGGCTGTCGTGCTGGTCCAGCCATTGCTCCAGGCGTTTGAAACGCCGGTCATGATCTTCGGTGCCGGGTGTCGGCTGGCCCATCGGGTGAATCAGCAACGCCAGTGAAATTTCCAGACCGCGGGCGGAGGTGCGTTCGTCGCGGTCGTAACAGGCCAGTGCCGCAGCCAGGCTGTAGGGATTATCAATGTGTTGGGATTCGGCCGTCGCCAGCCAGGCGTCATGATCGTTGCTGGCTTGCAAGGCCAGGTTGCGCAGGGCGGCAATCCGTCGTTCCAGTGCGTCGCGTTCGGCGAGGAAGCGCCGGTATTTGTCGACATCGAGGCGCTGTGCCAGGCGCGCGCCATT
>NZ_JAECZP010000061.1:0-1250 GCF_019691255.1 Pseudomonas sp. USTB-Z | reverse complement strand
GAAACCCTCGAACTGTGCAGGCGCATCACCTCCGGCTACCGCCCTGCCCTGCGCAACAGCCCCGTCGCCGACTGCACCCGCCGCTTCGAACTGCTGCCCCTGCGCTACGCCGCCGTCGGCGGCAACCCGGCACAACGTGCTCGCCTGCCCAAATTGCCAGGCTATCTCAGCCCGTTCCAGGAGGTCGGCGAGCTGACCCATTCCAGCTACGCCATCCGCCCTTTGCGCGAGGGCTTTCTCTACCTGCTGATCAAGCGCCATAGCGCACCGGCCTACGAATGGCACAGCCAATACCGCGTGGCGCCCAATGGCTCGCTGCTGTACATCAGCAGCGACGCCCCCTGGGCGCCTGCCCCCAGCGCCGGCAATCTGGATGAGATCCTTCGCGGTTTCGGCTGGACCATCACCCTCTACGACCTGGATGACATCCAGGAGCTGCGCCCATTGTTCAGCCCTTCCCCGCTGACCCCGCGCATGCTCGACAACTACCGCCTGCTCGACGAGGAATACCGCAGCAGCCTGCCCACGATTGATATCGCCCGCTTCATCCAGCCTTCCGACGCCCCGCCACAGCCCCACGTCCTCAAGCATGACCAACTGAACTGGGTGGCCGACTTCAAGGCCCAAAACGATGCAGACCTGCAGGCACTGCTGGACCTGCAGCCGTTCAACAACGACCAGATCGTCTCGCCGCACGCATCACGCCAAGCGCTGGCACCGCTGGTGAACCACAGCAAACCCCGTGGCGCCGCCATCGTCATCGAAGACGCCATCGGGATCACCCAGGAGCTCAACGCCTGGCGCAACGCCGCTGTCGAGGATGTGAAGACCCAGTGGCTGGCGCGCACCGTGGAACCCGGGGTGGACAACGAACGCAAGCTGCTGGTCGCGCAGTCGTTCCTGGAAATCGAAAAACTCTACCCGCAGATGGTGGCCGAGCAGATCGTCAAGCGCGAAGTCATGGCCGAAAAAGTCCGCAACCAGCCCCACCTGCATCCCGAGATCTACTTGTTCTCCGAACGGGCCAATCAACAGGCCGATGCCCATGATGAACGCATGAAGCCCCACCTGGCGCAGTTCGAGCGCGAGGTCCGCAGCAAAGTCCAGGCCCGCCAGGATGCCGGCGAGTTCCGCAAGCGGTTCGACCAGAAATACGGCCACCTGGTCGACCGCCAGGCCATGCACGATCAGCTCGACGGTTTCGAGCAGGCCATGCAACACGCCCAGCAAGCCGCCGAAGACCGCGCCAA
>NZ_JAECZP010000060.1:0-1314 GCF_019691255.1 Pseudomonas sp. USTB-Z | reverse complement strand
GCCTACGTGCCGCTGGACCCGGCCTACCCGGCCGACCGTTTGGCCTACATGATCGAAGACAGCGGCCTGCAGCGCGTGCTGGCCCAGCCCCAGGTGCTGGCCAGCCTGCCGGTGCCGGCAGGCGTGCGCGTGCTCAGCCTGGAAAGCAATGATGACAGCAGCCAGACCGACCCGCTGGCCTGCTCGCCGGTCACGGTCAGCCCGGACAACCTCGCCTACGTGATCTACACCTCCGGTTCCACCGGCAAGCCCAAGGGCGTGCTGCTGCCGCAGCGCAACGTGCTGCGCCTGTTCACGGCCACCGACGCGGACTTCCGCTTCGGCAGCGACGACGTGTGGAGCCTGTTCCACTCCTATGCCTTCGACTTCTCGGTGTGGGAAATCTTCGGCGCCCTGCTGTACGGCGGGCGCCTGGTGATCGTGCCGCAGCACACCAGCCGCTCGCCCGAGGCCTTCTACCAGTTGCTGGCCGATGAACAGGTCACGGTGCTGAACCAGACCCCGTCGGCGTTCAAGCAACTGATGGCGGTGGCCACCACGGCTGAGCCGCAGCGGCCACTGGCATTGCGCAGCGTGGTGTTCGGGGGCGAGGCGCTGGACGTCAACAGCCTGGCACCGTGGTTCGAACGCTTCGGCGACCGCCAGCCGCAGCTGGTGAACATGTACGGCATCACCGAAACCACCGTGCATGTCAGCTACCGGCCGCTGTCGCGGGCTGACCTGGGCAAGGCGGCCAGCAGCCCGATGGGCGTGCCGATCCCCGACCTGTCCTGGTATGTGCTCGACGGCGACCTGAACCCGGTAGCCAAAGGCTGCATCGGCGAGCTGTACGTCGGCCGCGCCGGCCTGGCGCGCGGCTACCTCAAGCGCAGCGACCTGAGCGCCACGCGCTTCGTGCCGGACCCGTTCGGTGCCCCTGGCGGGCGCCTGTACCGCACCGGTGACCTGGCGCGCTACCACGCCGACGGGGTGATCGAATACGCCGGGCGCATCGACCACCAGGTGAAGATCCGCGGCTTCCGCATCGAGCTGGGTGAGATCGAAGCCCGCCTGCAGGCCCAGCCGCAGGTGCGCGAGGCCCTGGTGCTGGCCCAGGAAGGCGCGACCGGCCAGCAGCTGGTGGCCTACCTGATCCCCGCTGCCGAGGTAGCGCTGGAGCAGCAGGCCGGGCTGCGCGCGCAGCTGCGCGAACAGCTGAAGGAAGCGCTGCCGGACTACATGGTCCCGGCGCACCTGCTGCTGCTCGACCGGTGGCCGCTGACAGCCAACGGCAAGCTCGACCGCAAGGCCTTGCCCAAGGCCGATGCCAGCCTG
>NZ_JAECZP010000059.1:0-1357 GCF_019691255.1 Pseudomonas sp. USTB-Z | reverse complement strand
GGCCACGCTTGAGGAAAGCCTGGATGGCTGACTGCTTGAATTGTGTTGAGTACTTGCTCATGAAAACCCCCAGATGATGGACAGATGTCCAACATCTGGGGCGCAGCTCATATCGCTGTAGGAGCGGGTTCACCCGCGAAGAGGCCAGCACAGGCTACCCCGCCTAGCCCCCAAAAACCGACAGATTCAAGGGGCGCACGGCCCCCATCCAGATCGCATGATCCCGGTGATCCGCCAGTTCATCCCCGGTTTCCGGATGCATGAATACCACCAGACCCTTGCGGTACAGCGCCAACCAAGGCAATACCACCCCCACCACTTCGGGCCCGAACGCCAGCTGGCAACTCCAGTCCGGATGCGGCCCAACCGGTTTCTGGTGCATGCGCCCCATGGTCACGGGGAACAGCCGCGCCGCCTCCTCGCACAGTTCCCGGGCCTGCTCCATGGTGGCTGCGTCGTAATAAACGTGGGCGTGGTAACCCTTAATCCTCTGCACGATAACTCCTGATTGCGGTCCAACCATCACCACCTGCAACGGGAGTGATGCAGTGAAAAACGCCGAAACCCCAGTGTTCAAACTGGTCCTGTTCGGGCCTGAAAGCAGCCTGGGCAATGCCCTGATGGTCGAGCTGCTGTCGCGCCAGCACGAAGTCATCGCCGTGGTGGACGACCTCAATCGCCATTCGCCGCGCCCGGGCCTGCACTTCAAGATAGGGGGGCTGGGTGATGCCCACCAGGCGGAGCAGGGCGCAGCGGGCGGCTCGGCGGTGATCGCCCTGTTACCAGCGCTGGCGCCGGGTGACCTGCAGGGGCAGGCACGCTTGAGCGAGGCGCTGGTGGCGGGGCTTGCGCATACGACTATACGCCGGCTGCTGCTTGTGGGCGATTTCGATGTGCTGGATGAGCCGAGCAAGTACAGCGAGATGGAGCGGGATTGCGTGGCCCAAGTGGTTGATGGGTTGCAGCGCAGTGCGTTGCACTGGACGCTGATCAATGCACCGCAGGAACTGGCCGGGTTGGGCATGGAGCATTTTCGCAATACCGAAGGGACGCTGGAGCCTGGGCTGGCTGAGCCGTTGCGGCGCTTGGCCAGGATCGCAGCGGGGATGGTGGACATGCTGGAGCTGGACTTGCACCGGGGCGAGCATCTGAACTTCGTGGTCTAGATTGCCGGGGGCTGCTGCGCAGCCCATCGCGACGCAAGGCCCCCACATGGGCCTGCGTGTGCAGTGTCTTTCTGGGAGCGGCCGAGGGTGTCAGAAATTTTGTGTTCGGGCATAACATGAGTAAGAGGTGCATGTATGCCAACCAAAAAGAAACCCTTGCGTGACCTGCCCAAAATCCCCAAAGAGCTGCT
>NZ_JAECZP010000058.1:0-1361 GCF_019691255.1 Pseudomonas sp. USTB-Z | reverse complement strand
GGAAGTGTCAGATTTTTTGTGTGCGGGCCGGTAACGGCCTGCCGTCAGGCAGGCCTTGATTTCACCAGGTTGGCCTGATGAACCGATCTCCGTACAGAATCGCAAATTGATTCATCGCGCTTTTCCAATCATGGGCCGGTTTCCCCCAATTGGCTGTTATGTTGCGCAATCCCAGCCAAATCAGTTTGGTCGCTGCGTCATCATTCGGGAAATGCCCGCGAGTCTTGATGACCTTGCGTAGCTGGGCGTTGATGCTCTCGATGGCGTTGGTGGTGTAAATCACCTTCCTGATGGCCGGTGGGAAGACGAAAAATGGAATCACTCGATCCCAGGCGCGCCTCCAGGCAGCCACCACCGTCGGATATTTCTCTCCCCACGGCCCGTTCTCAAACTCATCGAGCGCTTGCTTAGCTGCTTCGGCATTGATGGCTTGGTAAATTGGTTTCAGCTCCTTGGCCAGAGCCCGTCGCTTGTCCCAGGCCGCGTAGTCGAGGCTGTTGCGGATCAGGTGCACGATGCACGTTTGCAACGTCGTCTCTGGAAACACGGTACTGAGAGCCTCTGGCATACCTTTGAGGCCATCGGTCACGGCAATCAGCACATCTTCGACACCGCGCGTCTTGAGATCGTTAAAGACCTTCATCCAGAACTTCGCACCCTCGGTGTTCTCGATCCAGATGCCCAGGATATCCCGCGTCCCGTCGGGGAGAACGCCCAGGGCCAGGTAAATGGCCTTGTTGCGCACCAGGCCCTCTTCGCGGATCTTCACCCGCAGCGCATCGAAGAAAATGACCGGGTACATCGGCTCCAGTGGCCGCTGTTGCCACGCGCCAATCTCTTCCATGACCTCGTCTGTCACAGAGCTGATGAAATCGGGTGAAACGTCGGTTCCATACTGCTCGGACAAAAAGGCTCGGATCTCTCTGACCGTCATTCCACGGGCGTACATGGCGATGATCTTGTCATCGAAACCGGTATACCGCCGCTCATGCTTGGGGATCAGAATAGGCGCAAAACTGCCGTCTCGATCACGGGGAATTTCCAGCCGCAGCGGGCCATCGCCGGTCAAAACCGTCTTGCCACTCTTGCCGTTACGCTGGTTGGTTTCATCCTCTGGGCGCTGCGCGCCCGGCGGATAGCCCAGGTGGTGGCCAAGCTCGGCACTCAGGGCGCGCTCGATCAGGGCCTTCTTGAACGCCGCAGAGGCATCCTCGATAGCTTCTGCGGTCATCAGGCCCTCACCGAACTGCTCCAGCAGCTCTTTGGGGATTTTGGGCAGGTCACGCAAGGGTTTCTTTTTGGTTGGCATACATGCACCTCTTACTCATGTTATGCCCGAACACAAAATTTCTGACACCCTC
>NZ_JAECZP010000057.1:0-1451 GCF_019691255.1 Pseudomonas sp. USTB-Z | reverse complement strand
TGAGCTGCGCCCCAGATGTTGGACGGTCGGTGCTAGGCTACCTCAGCTTGAGTTCTGTAAGCCACAGGACTCAGGCCGTTGAGTTTCATTTTAATGCGGTCATGGTTGTAATAGTGGATGTACTCATCCAGTCCCGCCTGTAGCTCTGCGACGCTTTTGAAGCGCTCACGGTAGAAGTATTCCGATTTCAGCGTGCCGAAAAAACTCTCCATCGCGGCGTTGTCCAGGCAGTTACCTTTGCGTGACATGCTTTGCTCAAGCCCTGCTTCCTTCACACGTGCACAGTAATCAGGGTATCGGTAGTGCCATCCTTGGTCCGAGTGCAGCAGTGGTTTGTTGCCCGCCGGAAGCAGTTGAATCGCGCGCTCCAGCATTTCGCCGACCAAGGTGAAGCGCGGTCTGGTGTCGGTGCGATACGTCACGATTTCGCCGTTGTACAGATCCATTACAGGCGAGAGGTACAGCTTTTCACCCGCCACTTTGAACTCAGTGACATCGGTAACCCACTTCTGGTTAGGCTGATCAGCCTGGAAATTACGCTTGAGAATGTTAGGCGCGGCTTCTCCCATCAGGCCCCGATACGCCTTGTACTTCTTCGGACGGACCGTGCACTTGAGGTCTAGAGCAGCCATCAGCCGGCGCACCTTTTTACTGTTAACCAACTGCCCAGAACTGCGCAGCGCAGAGGTAACCCGCCGATAACCATAACGACCGCGATGTCGGTCGCAGATCTCCTGGATCGAGATTTTGAGAGAGGCACACTTATCCCCGGCCTCAAGCAGCCCTAGCTGGTAATAGTAAGTACTGCGTGGCAGGCCGGCAGCCTTGAGCAGATCGGCAAACGGGTAGTGTTCGCGCAAAGCCCTTACTAGCCGGGTTTTTTCCTGGCTTTCTTCAGCCTCGCCTTCTCCTCGTCGAGCTCCTCGAGCTTTTTTAGGTAGGCGTTCTCCGCTTCAAGCTGGCGAAGTCTCTTGAGCAGCTCCGCATGGGTAAGCTCCTCGATAGGTTTGGGAGCGGTCTCTTCGGGCTTGCGCGGGGCTTTAGGCATAGGGTTAACCAATATCTTTTTGCTTGAGGACAGGGCTTGGAAGCCGCCACTGTAATACTGTTCCTCCCAGCGCCGCACCTGAGATGAGTTACCCAGGTTGAACAACGCCGCGGTGGCCCGGAGCGACAGCTTCTCGCGCCACATACGGTGGAGCACAGAAAGCTTGAACTCGCTGCTGTAATGACCGCCAGGCTTCTCGAAGCTGGCCTCACCATGTAACTGATAGGACATGACCCAACGGCGCAGCAAAGTCGGATCGATTTGAAACAGCGCCGCGATGTGGCGAAAGCCTCGGCCACGCTTGAGGAAAGCCTGGATGGCTGACTGCTTGAATTGTGTTGAGTACTTGCTCATGAAAACCCCCAGATGATGGACAGATGTCCAACATCTGGGGCGCAGCTCA
>NZ_JAECZP010000056.1:0-1516 GCF_019691255.1 Pseudomonas sp. USTB-Z | reverse complement strand
ATGAGCCGCCGTATTCGGTGCGCTTGAAAATGCCACCTCCGGTGTTGGCCCATTCGAATACGAGTACCTTGCTCAAACGTTGGTAGTAGATTTTTTGGGTTGATCGATTGAGGCAAATGGTTGATAAGCCCTTTATAAAGAAAATTCGATAAGCTAGGAAAGGAGTAAACACGAAGGGGGTTATTACTAATAAAAGCATCAATAAAATGTCTTCGTTGTAAAGTTTCGAGATGGTAGGGGGTAGATAAGGGTAAGTGCCTATCAGCAGTGTGATCGTCATTGCGCAGTATAGTTTTCCCATAAACACGGAATCTGTTATCCATGGGTTTCTCAGGCACAAGGTATTCTCGGATACGTTTGCCAATTGCCCCCCAATTGCTGGGGGGTGTCCGGAGTATGACGTTGAATTGAATATCCAGATAGTTGCCATGATCAGCGCTCCAGGCGAAAAGTTGACAGGATCTCATTGTCTTCGTCCAGGCCTTGATTGGCGCTGTAAGCTAGATGCAGTGAGACATGATTTTGGTTGGCAACCGTGTTCTCGAAATGCAGGATTAAGCCAGCGTCTACGATGTGTCCGGTTGGAGTGATTGGGAATACGTCCATTCCTTGGTCGTCACGGAGGGAACTCAAGCTTCCTGACCATTCACTTACGCCTAGCCTGAATGCAGGCAGCAGCACTGTGAACTCTACGGTTGGTTGGGGGGTGGCTACTTCGTTATGTGTGATAGCTGTCCAGTTTGGCGGCGACCAGTGGTTATTCTGATGCCATCGGGTGTCGGCTTTAGTTATGCCGAGGGATAGGGCCTGCTCGGCGGATAGTAGCTTGGGTCCGTAATGTTCATTGTGCCAAGCCTTAATTTCTGTTTGCAGTGAGGTGAAAGCAGGCAGTTTCTTGTCAAAGTCCAAGTTGATGTCGGCGTGCGACTCTCCATCATTGATGCGATTGCCGAATATGCTACGTGCTGCCCACAGTTCTATTGGGCTGTGAAGGCGTTCATGTGCCTTGGCGTGTAGGTAGAGGCCTCCTGCTATGATGGCTACGCCTACGAGGACAAGGGCAGCGGCGGCCCATCCGGCAAAGGGTACTAGCGTTGTAGCGCCCGCAATGGCAAGTCCTGCTTCAAGAGTGACAGCAGAGCCAATGGCCATGGTTAATCCACCAGCAATTGTGTATCTGCCAGCCGTAGAGTTACCGTTATCGAATTGGCGCAATCCCTTTGACCAATCTGAGATCAGAGCAAATGCAATCGCCGGGTATCCGGCTAAACGCGCAAACAGATTGCTACTCAAAAACTTGATAACCCCATTGCCAAAGGCCATACCCGGCGCTGTGGCACTTAATCTCAGCATGACGGCCTTTTGCGTTGCCCGTACGCTGACCAATGTCGCCGCCGCTGCACCGATCACCCCGAAAACAGATGAAGCGAACCCCAGGGTGTATTCCGGTGCATCGCTCTTCTGCAGGCTGTTGTAGGCCGTCTTGAGCGATAAGATGTTGAACCACAGCATCCCC
>NZ_JAECZP010000055.1:0-1519 GCF_019691255.1 Pseudomonas sp. USTB-Z | reverse complement strand
GGGGATGCTGTGGTTCAACATCTTATCGCTCAAGACGGCCTACAACAGCCTGCAGAAGAGCGATGCACCGGAATACACCCTGGGGTTCGCTTCATCTGTTTTCGGGGTGATTGGTGCAGCGGCGGCGACATTGGTCAGCGTGCGGGCAACGCATAAGGCCGTCATGCTGAGATTAAGTGCCACAGCGCCGGGCATGGCCTTTGGCAATGGGATTATCAAGTTCTTGAGTAGCAATTTGTTTGCGCGTTTAGCCGGATACCCGGCGATTGCACTGGGTTTTTTCGCGGACGGTACTAAGGCGCTACGACAGTACGAAAATGGTGATCTAACTGCAGCCGGTTACACTGTCGCGGGCGGGTTCACCATGGCTATTGGTTCCGCTGTCGTCCTTGAAGCAGGACTTGCAATTGCAGGCGTGACATCGGTTGTGCCCTTTGCCGGATGGGCCGCCGCTGCCCTTGTCCTCGTAGGCGTAGCCATCATCGCAGGAGGCCTCTACCTACACGCCAAGGCACATGAACGCCTTCACAGCCCAATAGAACTGTGGGCAGCACGTAGCATATTCGGCAATCGCATCAATGATGGAGAGTCGCACGCCGACATCAACTTGGACTTTGACAAGAAACTTCCTGCTTTCACCTCACTGCAAACAGAAATTAAGGCTTGGCACAATGAACATTACGGGCCCAAGCTACTATCCGCCGAGCAGGCCCTATCCCTGGGCATAACTAACGCCGACACCCGATGGCATCAGAATAACCACTGGTCGCCGCCAAATTGGACAGCTATCACACATAACGAAGTAGCCACCCCCCAACCAACCGTAGAGTTCACAGTGCTGCTGCCTGCATTCAGGCTAGGCGTAAGTGAATGGTCAGTAAGTTTGAGCTCCGTCCGTGACAACCACGGAATTGACGTTTTTCCAATCAGCCCGACCGGCCACCTCGTAGATGCTGGCTTAGTTCTACATTTCGAAAACACCCTCGCCAACCAAAATCATGTCTCACTTCATCTAACCTACAACGCCAATCAAGGCTTGGACGAAGACAATGAGACCCTGTCAACTTTTCGTCTGGAGCGCTGACCATGGCAACCATCTGGATATTCAACTCAATGTCAGACTCTGGACACAAGCCCTCTATCACAGGGCAACTATTAAGCTTATCCGACACCATTTTATGCTTAAGGAATCCATGGATCACAGACTCTGTCTTCATGGGGAAGCTGTATTGCGCGATAACTGTTCTGTCAATTGCCGGCTTTTACCCATATTTACTATCCAGGGATATATGGCGCATGTACGAAACCGCTCCATTATTAGCGACTGGATTCTTGCTTATGCCTTTCACTTTCCTACCTTTCCTCATTTATCGGATATATTTCATAAAACGCTTATCAATTTTCTGCTTCAATCGATCAACCCAAAAAATCTACTACCAACGTTTGAGCAAGGTACTCGTATTCGAATGGGCCAACACCGGAGGTGGCATTTTCAAGCGCACCGAATACGGCGGCTCAT
>NZ_JAECZP010000054.1:0-1553 GCF_019691255.1 Pseudomonas sp. USTB-Z | reverse complement strand
GGGGTCTTGATGCAGTGCTCCAGCAGCGGCAGCAGGCCTTCGGCGCTTTCCACGCGGTGGCCGTTGGCGCCGTAGGCTTCGGCATACTTGACGAAGTCCGGGTTGCCGTAGTCCAGGCCGAAATCGGTGAAGCCCATGTTGGCCTGCTTCCAGCGGATCATGCCGTAGCCGTCGTCACGCAGGATCACCACGGTGATGTGCATGCCCAGACGTACTGCAGTTTCCAGTTCCTGGCTGTTCATCATGAAGCCGCCGTCGCCGCACACCGAGATTACCGGGCGGTCCGGGTGCACCAGGTGCGCAGCCATTGCCGATGGCAGGCCGGCGCCCATGGTCGCCAGGGCGTTGTCCAGCAGCACGGTGTTTGGCTTGTGCGCTTTGTAGTTGCGGGCGAACCAGATCTTGTAGATGCCGTTGTCCAGGGCGACGATGCCATCGGACGGCAGTACACGGCGGATGTCAGCCACCATGCGCTGTGGGTAGACCGGGAAGCGGTCGTCGTCGGCGCCTTCGGCGATCTGTGCTTCGTTGGCTTCACGGATGGCCATCAGGCGGGTGAAGTCCCAGTGCGACGTGTCGTTCAGCGCTTCACTGATCTGCCACACGGCGTTGGCGATGTCGCCGATCACTTCTACTTGCGGGAAGTACACGGCATCGACTTCGGCAGAGCGGAAGTTGATGTGGATGACTTCGGTGCCGCCACGGACCATGAAGAACGGCGGCTTCTCGATCACATCGTGGCCGATGTTGATGATCAGGTCGGCGGCTTCGACGGCGCGGTGAACGAAGTCGCCCGACGACAGCGCAGCGTTGCCAAGGAAGCGCGGGTGGCGCTCGTCGACCACGCCTTTACCCATTTGGGTGGTGATGAACGGGATGCCGGTCTTGTCGATCAGTTGCTTGAGGACCTTGGCGGTCATCTTGCGGTTGGCACCGGCACCGATCACCAGGATCGGGTTACGCGCGTTCTGCAGTTTCTCGACGGCAGCTTCAATGGCCACGTGCTCGGCCAGCGGGCGGCGGTGCAGGCTGCGCGGGATCGGCAGCGCGTCGGTCTGCTCGGCGGCGATGTCTTCCGGCAGCTCCAGGTGCACCGCACCCGGCTTTTCTTCTTCGGCCAGGCGGAAGGCTTCGCGCATGCGGGCCGGGATGTTGTCGGCCGAGGCGAACTGGTGGGTGTACTTGGTGATGGGGTCCATCATGCCGCACACGTCAATGATCTGGAAGCGACCCTGCTTGGACTTCTTGATCGGCTTCTGCCCGGTGATCATCATCATCGGCATGCCGCCCAGGTAGGCGTAGGCGCTGGCGGTCACCAGGTTGGTGGCACCAGGGCCGAGGGTCGACAGGCTGACGCCGGTCTTGCCGGTCAGACGACCGTAGGTGGCAGCCATGAAACCTGCAGACTGCTCGTGACGGGTCAGTACCAGCTTGATCTTCGACTTGCGCAGGGATTCGAGCAGGTCGAGGTTTTCCTCACCGGGAATGCCGAATACATACTCGACACCTTCGTTTTCCAGGCATTGCACAACGACATCGGCGGCCTTGGCCAT
>NZ_JAECZP010000052.1:0-1912 GCF_019691255.1 Pseudomonas sp. USTB-Z | reverse complement strand
AGCAGTAATAGTGACCTTGACCAGGTCGCCTTCGTTGCTGCCGCCCGGGTTGCCTGGGGTACCAGGCTCGTCGGTGACGGTAGTGCTGACCGGCGTCTTGTCGAGGGTCAGCTGCTCGAACTTGCCGACATCCGCGCCTTCAACGGTAGCGATCGATTTGATCACAGGGTCGTTGGTACCGACGTAGACGTTGTCCGGGGCAGTCACGGTAGCAGTACCCACGGTACCGTTGGCCGGCACGGTGATGACGGTTTTGCCGTCGCTCAGCGTGAAGGTCAATGCACTGTGGTTGTTGATCGGCAGACCATCTTTGTTGGTCAGCGTGATGGTGTAAGTGATCTCGCCGCCTTCGGTGACCGACGGGGTGGCAGTCAGCTTGGCCACCACTTCGTCGGTGGTGTCGGTCACTTGAACCGAAGCCGCACCGCCCAACTCGAGGTTCTCGAAGGTCGCACCAGTGGCGTCCACTGCCGAGGTGATACCCAGGCTGATCTGGCCGGCGTCGTTGTAGACGTCATCGCCCTGAGCAGCGTGGGTGTACGGCGCGCTGGTTTCGCCGGCCTTGATGGTGACCTGGGCATTGTTGCTCAGGGTCACGACCAGGTCGTGAGCCAGCGGCTGGTTGACGTGCACAGTGAAGGTCGGCTTGACGTTCTCGGCCACCGAAGTCTGGTCGGCCGTGATAGTGACCTTGACCAGGTCGCCTTCGTTGCCCGGCGTACCTGGCTCGTCGATAACCGACGTGCTGACCGGGGTTTTGTCCAGCGTCAGTTGCTCGAACTTGCCGACATCCGCGCCTTCAACGGTTGCGATCGATTTGATCACAGGATCGTTGGTGCCAACGTAGACGTTGTCCGGGGCAGTGACGGTGGCAGTGCCGGTTGTACCGTTAGCCGGGATGGTGATGGTGGTTTTGCCATCGTCCAGGGTAAAGGTCAGCGCCGCATGCTTGTCGATCGGCAGGCCGTCTTTGTTGGTCAGTGTGATGGTGTAGGTGATCTCACCGCCTTCGGTGACCGAAGGAGTCGCGGTCAGCTTGGCCACGACTTCGTCGGTGGTGTCGGTGACATCCACCTTCGCGGCACCGCCCAGCTCCAGGTTTTCGAAGGTGCGACCGTCTACATCCACAACAGACGTGATGCCCAGGCTGATCTGGCCAGCGTCGTTGTAAACGTCATCGCCTTGCGCAGCGTGGGTGTACGGCGCGCTGGTTTCGCCAGCCTTGATGGTGACCTGGGCGTTGTTGCTCAGGGTCACGACCAGGTCGTGAGCCAGCGGCTGGTTGACGTGTACGGTGAACGTCGGTTTGACGTTCTCGGCCACCGAAGTCTGGTCGGCCGTGATGGTGACCTTGACCAGGTCGCCTTCGTTGCCCGGCGTACCCGGCTCGTCGGTAACCGACGTGCTGACCGGGGTTTTGTCGAGGGTCAGTTGTTCGAACTTGCCGACATCCGCGCCTTCAACGGTTGCGATCGACTTCACGACAGGGTCGTTAGCGCCGACGTAGACGTTGTCCGGGGCAGTGACGGTAGCAGTACCTACGGTACCGTTGGCCGGCACGGTGATGACGGTTTTGCCGTCGCTCAGCGTGAAGGTCAATGCACTGTGGTTGTTGATCGGCAGGCCGTCTTTGTTGGTCAGGGTGATGGTGTAGGTGATCTCGCCGCCTTCGGTGACCGAAGGCGTCGCGGTCAGCTTGGCCACTACTTCGTCGGTGGTGTCAGTGACATCTACCTTCGCGGCACCGCCCAGCTCCAGGTTTTCGAAGGTGCGACCGTCTACATCCACAGCAGACGTGATACCCAGGCTGATCTGGCCAGCGTCGTTGTAGACGTCATCGCCTTGCGCGTCGTGGGTGTACGGCGCGCTGGTTTCACCGGCCTTGATGGTGACCTGGGCATTGTTGCTCAGG
>NZ_JAECZP010000051.1:0-1925 GCF_019691255.1 Pseudomonas sp. USTB-Z | reverse complement strand
TTTATGGTGCGCCAGGCATGGCGCGTTGCGCGATAGCGCAACCAGCTTGGCTGTGGTGGCCTCGCTGGTGACTTGGGGGTGAAAGTCCTCTACACACCCGGCAAGGGGAAGTGTTAGCCAGAGGCAAGGGTGTCGTGGGCGACTACGAATCTGAAGGAAGCCCGAGGCAAAATGCTGGCCTGACGAACAGGAAGCGGATCAGGCGGCGCAGCGGGGCAAGACGGCCATAATCGTCAAAGCCCAATACTTGCACGGAACGCTGCGACGTAAATCCGACAGGCATAAGCAGGAAGGTCACGCGAATTACCCTGGGAGATCTGTACGCTTGCCTTGGTGCTACCGAGCGTCGAGAGGCGACGGGATGAGCGTGCAGAAGTCAGCCGAGGCCGTAGTAAGTGGCGGTTAACCGCGTCACCAAGGGCCGAACAGGTTATGCCGCCAGTAGGCGTCACTGTCTCGTTGGTAGCCGCAATGCAGAAATTTCCTAAAACGGAATCTGTCACTCCGAATCCCGGCCAGAAGCCGAGGATGATGCCTGACAGCGCAAAGGTATCGACGGCGTCATCGGCGTGGACGAACGCAGAGCCGGACACGCTGATGGAGCGGGTGCTCGCACCGGCCAACCTCAGACGTGCGTATAAGCGCGTAGTCAGCAATAAGGGAGCGCCGGGTGCCGATGGCATGACGGTCGCCGACCTTGCAGGCTATGTGAATCAGTATTGGCCAATCCTCAAAGGCAGATTGCTGGCCGGTGAATACCATCCCCAAGCCGTACGTGCGGTTGAAATTCTCAAGCCGCAGGGCGGCACGCGGCAACTGGGAATTCCCAGCGTCGTGGATCGCCTGATCCAGCAGGCATTGCTGCAACAACTCACGCCATTCTTCGATCCTTTGTTCTCGGATTTTAGCTACGGCTTCCGTCCGGGCAGGAGCGCGCATCAAGCTGTCGAGATGGCCCGTGCCCATGTGGCATCGGGGCACCGGTGGTGCGTGGAAGTCGATCTGGAGAAGTTTTTTGATCGGGTCAACCACGACATCCTCATGGCCTGTATCGAGCGCCGGGTCAAAGATAAGTGCGTACTTAGGCTTATCCGTCGCTACCTTGAAGCGGGAGTCATGTCAGGCGGTGTCGTCAGTCCACGGCAGGAAGGGACGCCGCAAGGCGGCCCGCTCTCGCCGCTGCTGTCGAATATCCTGCTCGATGAATTTGACCGCGAACTGGAGCGGCGGGGCCATCGCTTCGTGCGCTATGCCGATGACGCGAACATTTATGTGCGCAGTCCTCGGGCTGGCGAACGGGTACTGGCTAGTGTCGAGCGCTTCCTGAGTCAACGTTTGAAACTGACGGTGAATCAGAAGAAGAGTCGAGTCGCGAGAGCCTGGAAGTGTGATTACTTGGGTTATGGGATGAGCTGGCATCAGCAGCCAAGGTTGCGGGTGGCAACGGTGAGCCTGAGTCGCCTGCGCGACCGGCTCGCAGAGCTGCTATGCGGCGCGCGGGGCCGCAAGATGGCAAACACCATCGAGCGGATAAACCCCGTACTACGAGGTTGGGCGGGTTACTTCAAGCTCAGCCAGAGCAAGCGGCCACTTGAGGAGCTGGATGGCTGGATCAGGCACAAACTCCGCTGTGCCATTTGGCGCCAATGGAAACAGCCCTCTACGAGGGCGCGCAACCTGATGCGTCTGGGCTTAAGCGAGGAGCGTGCCTGTAAATCGGCCTATAACGGCCGAGGCCCATGGTGGAACTCGGGGGCGCCACATATGAATCAGGCGCTGCCGAAGAAACTATGGGATCGACTCGGACTGGTCTCGATACTGGATACGATCAACCGGCTTAGCCGCATAGCTTGAACCGCCGTGTACGGAACCGTACGCACGGTGGTGTGAGAGGACGGCGGGTGTGAACCCGCCTCCTACTCAAT
>NZ_JAECZP010000050.1:0-3085 GCF_019691255.1 Pseudomonas sp. USTB-Z | reverse complement strand
ATTGCTTGGGTGTTATATGGTCAAGCCTCACGGGCAATTAGTATTGGTTAGCTCAACGCCTCACAGCGCTTACACACCCAACCTATCAACGTCGTAGTCTTCGACGGCCCTTTAGGGGATTCAAGATCCCAGTGAGATCTCATCTTGAGGCAAGTTTCCCGCTTAGATGCTTTCAGCGGTTATCTCTTCCGAACATAGCTACCCGGCAATGCCACTGGCGTGACAACCGGAACACCAGAGGTTCGTCCACTCCGGTCCTCTCGTACTAGGAGCAGCCCCTCTCAAATCTCAAACGTCCACGGCAGATAGGGACCGAACTGTCTCACGACGTTCTAAACCCAGCTCGCGTACCACTTTAAATGGCGAACAGCCATACCCTTGGGACCGGCTTCAGCCCCAGGATGTGATGAGCCGACATCGAGGTGCCAAACACCGCCGTCGATATGAACTCTTGGGCGGTATCAGCCTGTTATCCCCGGAGTACCTTTTATCCGTTGAGCGATGGCCCTTCCATACAGAACCACCGGATCACTAAGACCTACTTTCGTACCTGCTCGACGTGTTTGTCTCGCAGTCAAGCGCGCTTTTGCCTTTATACTCTACGACCGATTTCCGACCGGTCTGAGCGCACCTTCGTACTCCTCCGTTACTCTTTGGGAGGAGACCGCCCCAGTCAAACTACCCACCATACACTGTCCTCGATCCGGATAACGGACCTGAGTTAGAACCTCAAAGTTGCCAGGGTGGTATTTCAAGGATGGCTCCATGAGAACTGGCGTCCCCACTTCAAAGCCTCCCACCTATCCTACACAAGCAAATTCAAAGTCCAGTGCAAAGCTATAGTAAAGGTTCACGGGGTCTTTCCGTCTAGCCGCGGATACACTGCATCTTCACAGCGATTTCAATTTCACTGAGTCTCGGGTGGAGACAGCGCCGCCATCGTTACGCCATTCGTGCAGGTCGGAACTTACCCGACAAGGAATTTCGCTACCTTAGGACCGTTATAGTTACGGCCGCCGTTTACCGGGGCTTCGATCAAGAGCTTCGCTTGCGCTAACCCCATCAATTAACCTTCCGGCACCGGGCAGGCGTCACACCCTATACGTCCACTTTCGTGTTTGCAGAGTGCTGTGTTTTTAATAAACAGTCGCAGCGGCCTGGTATCTTCGACCGGCATGGGCTTACGGAGCAAGTCCTTCACCCTCGCCGGCGCACCTTCTCCCGAAGTTACGGTGCCATTTTGCCTAGTTCCTTCACCCGAGTTCTCTCAAGCGCCTTGGTATTCTCTACCTAACCACCTGTGTCGGTTTGGGGTACGGTTCCCAGTTATCTGAAGCTTAGGAGCTTTTCTTGGAAGCATGGTATCAACCACTTCGTCGCCTAAAGGCAACTCGTCATCAGCTCTCGGCCTTGAAATCCCGGATTTGCCTAAGATTTCAGCCTACCACCTTAAACCTGGACAACCAACGCCAGGCTGGCCTAACCTTCTCCGTCCCTCCATCGCAATAACTGGAAGTACAGGAATATTAACCTGTTTTCCATCGACTACGCTTTTCAGCCTCGCCTTAGGGACCGACTAACCCTGCGTCGATTAACGTTGCGCAGGAAACCTTGGTCTTTCGGCGTGCGAGTTTTTCACTCGCATTGTCGTTACTCATGTCAGCATTCGCACTTCTGATACCTCCAGCAAGCTTCTCAACTCACCTTCACAGGCTTACAGAACGCTCCTCTACCGCATCATCATACGATGATACCCGTAGCTTCGGTGCATGGTTTGAGCCCCGTTACATCTTCCGCGCAGGCCGACTCGACTAGTGAGCTATTACGCTTTCTTTAAAGGGTGGCTGCTTCTAAGCCAACCTCCTAGCTGTCTAAGCCTTCCCACATCGTTTCCCACTTAACCATGACTTTGGGACCTTAGCTGACGGTCTGGGTTGTTTCCCTTTTCACGACGGACGTTAGCACCCGCCGTGTGTCTCCCATGCTCGGCACTTGTAGGTATTCGGAGTTTGCATCGGTTTGGTAAGTCGGGATGACCCCCTAGCCGAAACAGTGCTCTACCCCCTACAGTGATACATGAGGCGCTACCTAAATAGCTTTCGAGGAGAACCAGCTATCTCCGAGCTTGATTAGCCTTTCACTCCGATCCACAGGTCATCCGCTAACTTTTCAACGGTAGTCGGTTCGGTCCTCCAGTCAGTGTTACCTAACCTTCAACCTGCCCATGGATAGATCGCCCGGTTTCGGGTCTATACCCAGCGACTAAACGCCCTATTAAGACTCGCTTTCGCTACGCCTCCCCTATTCGGTTAAGCTCGCCACTGAATATAAGTCGCTGACCCATTATACAAAAGGTACGCAGTCACCTAACAAAGTAGGCTCCCACTGCTTGTACGCATACGGTTTCAGGTTCTATTTCACTCCCCTCTCCGGGGTTCTTTTCGCCTTTCCCTCACGGTACTGGTTCACTATCGGTCAGTCAGTAGTATTTAGCCTTGGAGGATGGTCCCCCCATATTCAGACAAAGTTTCTCGTGCTCCGTCCTACTCGATTTCATTGATAAGAGATTTTCGTGTACGGGGCTATCACCCACTATGGCCGCACTTTCCAGAGCGTTCCACTAATCTCAAACCAACTTAAGGGCTGGTCCCCGTTCGCTCGCCACTACTAAGGGAATCTCGGTTGATTTCTTTTCCTCAGGGTACTTAGATGTTTCAGTTCCCCTGGTTCGCCTCTTGCACCTATGTATTCAGTACAAGATAACCAGCTTATGCTGGCTGGGTTCCCCCATTCAGAGATCTCTGGATCACAGTCTGTTTGCCGACTCCCCAAAGCTTATCGCAGGCTACCACGTCTTTCATCGCCTCTGACTGCCAAGGCATCCACCGTATGCGCTTCTTCACTTGACCATATAACCCCAAGCAATCTGGTTATACTGTGAAGACGACATTCGCCGAAAATTCGTACGTTGCTCTTTCGAGCAGAACTCACAAATTTTACCTTAGCCTGATCCACCAGCAGTGAAACTGGTGTTCAGTCTATATCTATCACATATCCGAATTTTTAAAGAACGATCTGACAAAAG
>NZ_JAECZP010000049.1:0-3302 GCF_019691255.1 Pseudomonas sp. USTB-Z | reverse complement strand
AGCCGGCAAAACCCAGGGCAGCGTTGATTTCCAGACCCCGGCCAATGACGTCTACAACAACGGTTCGACCGTCAGCGTCACCATCGAGAACGCCACGGGCGGCAACTTCGAACAGCTGACCCCGAACCCGACCCCAGCTCAGACCACGATCACCGACTCGGTCGACACCACTACCGCGACCCTGACCGCCTCGCCAAGCGTGACCGAAGGCGGCGTGATCACCTACACCGTGACTCTGAGCAACCCTGCCCAGACGCCGGTGACCGTGACCCTGTCCAACGGCCAGACCATCACCGTTGAGGCTGGCAAAACCCAGGGCAGCGTTGATTTCCAGACCCCGGCCAATGACGTCTACAACAACGGTTCGACCGTCAGCGTCACCATCGAGAACGCCACGGGCGGCAACTTCGAACAGCTGACTCCGAATCCGACCCCAGCCTCGACTGTCATCAATGACAGCATCGATACCGTCACCGTAAGCATTGTCAGCAATGGCAATGTGACCGAAGACCAGCAACCTTCCTTTACTGTGAAAGTTAGCCAGCCGCTGGACCGTCCGTTGACCGTAACCCTGTCGAACGGCGACACCGTGACGATCGAAGCCGGTAAGACCGAAGTCGAGTACAAGACCTCGGTTCAGGGCGATGACGTCTATCTTGATGCAGGCTCCATCACGCTCAGTGTTACCGACGCTACAGTTCCGGGTGCCACCTTCGAGAAGCTGGCCTTGGGTGGCCCGGCTACGGTTGAGATCTCGGACACTATCAGTGAAGTGGTGGCCAAACTGACCGCCACCCCGTCGGTCACCGAAGGCGGCGAGATCACTTACACGATCACGCTGACCAACAAAGATGGTCTGCCGATCAACAACCACTCGGAGCTGTACTTCAAGCTGACCGACGGCACCACTGTCGTCGTGGCAGCGAACAGCACCACCGGTTCGGCGACTGTAGCCGCACCAGACAACGTCTATGTCGGCACTAACGCGCCGGTGGTCAATGCCATCGACGCGGTCAGCGGCGCAGATGCGTGGAAGTTTGAAAACCTGAACCTGGACAAGACCCCGGTCAGCACCGAGGTCACCGACGAGCCAGGTACCCCAGGCAGCGAAGGCGACATCGTCAAGGTCACCATCACGGCCGACCAGACTTCGGTGGCCGAGAACGTCAAGCCAACCTTCACCGTGCACGTCAACCAGCCGCTGGCCCACGACCTGGTCGTGACCCTGAGCAACAATGCTCAGGTCACCATCAAGGCTGGCGAAACCAGCGCGCCGTACACCCACGCTGCGCAAGGCGATGACGTCTACAACGACGCTGGCCAGATCAGCCTGGGCATCAACTCGGCGGTGGACGCCACCGGCGCTGCGTTCGAGAACCTCGAGTTGGGCGGTGCGGCTTCGGTTCAAGTCACCGACACCCTCGACGAAGTAGTGGCCAAACTGACCGCGACCCCGTCGGTCACCGAAGGCGGCGAGATCACCTACACCATCACGCTGACCAACAAAGACGGTCTGCCGATCAACAACCACTCGGAGCTGTACTTCAAGCTGACCGACGGCACCACTGTCGTCGTGGCAGCGAACAGCACCACCGGTTCGGCGACTGTAGCCGCACCAGACAACGTCTATGTCGGCACTAACGCGCCGGTGGTCAATGCCATCGACGCGGTCAGCGGCGCAGATGCGTGGAAGTTTGAAAACCTGAACCTGGACAAGACCCCGGTCAGCACCGAGGTCACCGACGAGCCAGGTACCCCAGGCAGCGAAGGCGACATCGTCAAGGTCACCATCACGGCCGACCAGACTTCGGTGGCCGAGAACGTCAAGCCAACCTTCACCGTGCACGTCAACCAGCCGCTGGCCCACGACCTGGTCGTGACCCTGAGCAACAATGCCCAGGTCACCATCAAGGCCGGCGAGACCAGCGCGCCGTACACCCACGACGCACAAGGCGATGACGTCTATCAGGACGCTGGCGAAATCAGCCTGGGCATCAACTCGGCGGTGGACGCCACTGGTGCAACCTTCGAGAACCTCGAGTTGGGCGGTGCGGCTTCGGTTCAAGTGACCGATACCACCGACGAAGTGGTGGCCAAGCTGACTGCCACCCCGTCGGTCACCGAAGGCGGCGAGATCACTTACACCATTACCCTGACCAACAAAGACGGCCTGCCGATCAACAACCACAGTGCATTGACCTTCACGCTGAGCGACGGCAAAACCGTCATCACCGTGCCGGCCAACGGCACCGTAGGTACTGCTACCGTCACTGCCCCGGACAACGTCTACGTCGGTACCAACGACCCTGTGATCAAATCGATCGCAACCGTTGAAGGTGCGGATGTCGGCAAGTTCGAGCAACTGACCCTCGACAAAACCCCGGTCAGCACGTCGGTTACCGACGAGCCAGGTACCCCAGGCAGCGAAGGCGACCTGGTCAAGGTCACCATCACGGCCGACCAGACTTCGGTAGCCGAGAACGTCAAGCCGACCTTCACCGTGCACGTCAACCAGCCGCTGGCTCACGACCTGGTCGTGACCCTGAGCAACAATGCCCAGGTCACCATCAAGGCCGGCGAAACCAGCGCGCCATACACCCACGCTGCTCAGGGTGATGACGTCTACAACGACGCTGGCCAGATCAGCCTGGGCATCACGTCTGCTGTGGATGTAGACGGTCGCACCTTCGAGAACCTGCAACTGGGCGGCAACGCTTCGGTTCAAGTGACCGACACCACCGATGAAGTAGTGGCCAAGCTGACCGCGACGCCTTCGGTCACCGAAGGCGGTGAGATCACCTACACCATCACGCTGACCAACAAAGACGGTCTGCCGATCAACAACCACAGTGCATTGACCTTCACGCTGAGCGACGGCAAAACCGTCATCACCGTGCCGGCCAACGGTACCGTAGGTACTGCTATCGTCACTGCCCCGGACAACGTCTACGTCGGTACCAACGACCCTGTCGTGAAATCGATCGCAACCGTTGAAGGTGCGGATGTCGGCAAGTTTGAGCAACTGACACTCGACAAGACCCCGGTCAGCACCCAGGTCACCGACGAGCCAGGTACCCCAGGCAGCGAAGGCGACCTGGTCAAAGTCACCATCACGGCTGACCAGACCTCGGTGGCCGAGAACGTCAAGCCGACCTTCACCGTACATATCAACACCGCCCTGGCTCACGACCTGGTCGTGACCCTGAGCAACAATGCCCAGGTCACCATCAAGGCCGGCGAAACCAGCGCGCCGTACACCCACGACGCGCAAGGCGATGACGTCTACCAGGATGCTGGCGAAA
>NZ_JAECZP010000048.1:0-3559 GCF_019691255.1 Pseudomonas sp. USTB-Z | reverse complement strand
GCTGTCTTCGAACATGTAGGCCAGCCGCTCGGCCGGGTAGTCCGGGTCCAACGGTACATAGGCGGCACCAGCCTTGAGGATCGCCAGCAGGCCAACGACCATTTCCAGCGAGCGCTCGGCGGCGATACCCACCAGGCTTTCCGGGCCGACGCCCTGTTCGATCAGCTTGTGCGCCCACTGGCTGGACAGCTCGCTCAACGCCCGGTAGCTCATGCGCTGGTCGCCGAACAGCAGTGCCGTGGCGTCTGGCTGGCGACGCGCCTGCGCCTCGAACAGCTGGTGCACGCGCCAGTCGCCGGGGTAGTCGGTGGCGGTGTCGTTAAGGTCATGCAGCACCGCTTGCGTCTGCTGCGGGCTCAGCATCGGCAACTCGCCCAACGCCGTTTCGGCGCTGCTCTCAAGCATCTGCTGCAACACCTGCAACAGGTGCTCGCCAAGTTGCTCGGCCAACCGGGCACTGAACCGTGCCCGATCGGCTTTCAACTGCAGCGACAGGTGCGTACCCAGGTTAACCACCAGCGTCAGCGGGTAGTTGGTCTGTTCGTGGTTCGCCACCTCACCAAACACCAGGCTGCTGGTGGTATCGGCCTGCAGCGCTTCGGACACCGGGTAATTCTCGAACACCAGGATGCTGTCGAACAGCGCTTCGCCGCCCTGCCCGGCCCAGCGCTGGATATCGAACAATGGCGTGTGATCGTACTCACGCAGGGCGATGTTCAGCGCCTGCACGGTGTCCAGCCAGTCACCCAGCGCTTGCTCCGGGCGTGGGCTGGCAATGACCGGCAAGGTATTGATGAACAGGCCGATCTGCTGTTCGATGCCCTTGAGTTCGGCCGGCCGCCCAGCCGTGGTCGCACCAAAGGCGACGCAGGCCTGGCCGGTATAGCGCTGCAGCACCAGCAGCCAGGCCGCTTGCACCACGGTATTGACGGTGACCCTGCGCTCACGGGCAAAGGCGTCCAGGCGGGCGGTCTGCCGGGCATCCAGCTGCTGTACCCGCTCGACCTGCCCCAGCCCTTCACTACCGGCTGCCCAGTCCGTGGCCCTGGCCAGCAAAGTGGGTGCATCCAGGTCTTGCAACTGGCGGGTCCAGAACGCCTGCCGGGCTGCGCCATCCTGGCGCTGCAGCCAGGCAATGTAGTCACGGAAGCGCCCCGGCCCTTGCTCCGGCACGCTGCCGTGGTACCGCTGCAGCACCTCGCCCAGCAGCCGGGTATTGCTCCAGCCGTCCATCAGGATGTGGTGGCTGGTGTAGATCAGGTGATAACGCTGCGCGTCCAGGCGAATCAGGGTCAGGCGCAACAGCGGCGGCCGGACCAGGTCGAAGCCGGCCGCGCGGTCTGCAGCAGCGAACGCCTCCAGCGCATCGGCAAGGTCGTCACGGCCACGCCAGTCATGCACCGCGAACGGCAATTGCGCCTCGCGCTGAATGATCTGCAACGGGCTGGCCAGCTCACCCCAGATGAAGCTGCCACGCAGCAGGTCATGGCAGTCGACTGCCGCTTGCCAGGCAGCACGGAAGCGCTCGGGATCCACGCCAGTCACATCGACCCGCAGCTGGTTGATGTAATCCCCGCCCTGCTGCAGCAGCGTATGGAACATCATGCCTTGCTGCATGGGTGAAAGCGGGAAGATGTCTTCGACCCTCGCTGGCGGCAGCGGCAGGCTGTCGAGCTGGGCCTGGGTCAGGCCGGCCAGCGGAAAGTCCGACGGCGTCATGCCGGCGTGTTCGCGCTGGCAGCAGTGTTCGACCAGGGCGCGCAGCTCGTGGCTGTATTCATCGGCCAGGCGCTGTACGGTGGCGACTTCGAACATGTCGCTGCTGAAGGTCCAGCCCAGGCTCAGCTCACCGGCGTAGACCTGGCCATTGAGCGTCAGCCAGTTACCCAATGGCGCGTCCAGGCTTTGCTCATCGCCTTTGGGGTCTGCGCAGGGCACCAGCAGCGCCTGTTCATCGGTCGCCAGGTGGCCATCCAGCTGGCCCAGATAGTTGAAGGTGATGCGCGGCACCGGCAAGGCACGCAGGCACTCACGGCTGGCAGCGTCTGCCAGGTAGCGCAGCACACCATAGCCAATGCCCTTTTCGGGCACGGCGCGCAGCTGTTCCTTGACCTGCTTGATCGACCCATCCAGCGTTGCCGCCGGGCTCAGCCGCAGCGGGAACAGGCTGGTGAACCAGCCGACCGTGCGGCCCAGGTCGAGGTTGTCGAACAGCGCTTCGCGCCCGTGCCCTTCCAGTTCGATCAGGGTCGAGGGTTCGCCGCTCCAGCGGCAGATTACCCGCGCAAGCGCAGTCAGCAGCAGGTCGTTGACCTGGGTGCGGTAAGCGGCCGGGGCCTGCTGCAACAGCTGCCGGGTCAGCGCCCCGTCCAGGTGGCTGTAGACCGTGTGGGCGTACCGGTTGCTCAGGGCGCCAGCGCTGTTGTCCTGCGGCAGGCTGCCGCTGGCATGGCTCAACTGCGCCTGCCAATAGCCCAGTTCGGCCTGCAACGTGTCGCTGCCGGCGTAGGCCTGCAGCTGTTCGGCCCAGGCCCTGAAGGCACTGGTCTTGGCGGGCAACTGTGGCGCCCGCCCGGCCGCACACTGTTGGTAGGCCCGGTGCAAGTCCTCCAGCAGAATACGCCAGGACACCCCATCGACGACCAGATGGTGGATCGCCAGTAACAGGCGCTGACTGCCGTCCGCCAAGGTTGCCAGCACCGCGCGCAGCATCGGCCCATCGGCCAGGTTGAGGCTGCACTGGGCCTCGGTGCCCAATGCCTGCAGCTCACCGGCATCGGCCAGTGTCGCGCACCATAGCAAAGGTGGCTGTACCGGCCCGGCAGGCCGGTAGCTGGCCTGCCACTGCCCATCAACCTCGACGAAGCTCAGGCGCAGGCTGTCGTGGTGCGTGACCAGGGCCTGCAGCGCCTGCTCCAGTGCCTGTGCATCAAGCGCCTGCAGCGGGCGGAACAGCACCGACTGGTTCCATTGCTGGCGTTCGGCAATGGCTGTGTCGAAGAAGGCATGCTGCACCGCCAGCATCGGGGTTGGCCCGTGCAATGGGCGCTGGTCGGCCTGTGCCGCACACCCCACCTGGGCGACTGCAGCCAGGTCTTGTACCGTCTGGTGCTGGAACAGGTCCTTGGTGGTGAAGCGGATGCCCGCCTGGCGGGCGCGGCTGACCACCTGGATCGAGACGATCGAGTCGCCACCGAGGGTGAAGAAGTTGTCGCTGCGGCCGACCCGCTCCAGCTTGAGCAGGTCCTGCCAGATCGCCGCGATCTGCTGTTCCAGCGGACCTTGCGGTGCACTGTAGGCCTGCTGCAGGGCGCTGTTGTCGGGCTTGGGCAAGGCCTTGCGGTCGAGCTTGCCGTTGGCCGTCACCGGCCAGGCCTGCACCTGCAGGATGTGCGTCGGCACCATGTAGTCCGGCAGGCTGCCCTTGAGCTGCTCGCGAAGGCTGTCGCGCAGTTCGGCGGCGTCCACTGCCATGCCCTGCTCTTCGGCCAGTACGTAGGCCACCAGCTGCTGGCCATGCCCGCTGTCCTGGGCCAGCACCACCGCCTCGCGCACCTGC
>NZ_JAECZP010000047.1:0-4558 GCF_019691255.1 Pseudomonas sp. USTB-Z | reverse complement strand
GGCGTAGCGCAGGGGCAGCAGTTCGAAGCGGCGGGTGCAGTCGGCGACGGGGCTGTTGCGCAGGGCAGGGCGGTAGCCGGAGGTGATGCGCCTGCACAGTTCGAGGGTTTCGCTGAGTGAGTCCATGGTTGTGTTGTGCCTCAGTCCTTGGTGCGCAGGCAGCGCTGCACGTTGTCCATCAGGGATGTCTGCTGCTCGCGCGTGGCGGCAATCGCCTCCTGCCAGGCTGGCGAGCTACTGAGCTGTTCGCCACCGCGAGCCAGCATCAGCACATAGCTGATAAGGTCTTCTTCACGCCCCAGGCCTTGCGCGCGCGCCTGATCCAGATAGTGCTGAATCAAGCCAACCCGTGTGCCGTGGCAGGCAGCGTGCATGGTCGGGCAGGACCGCTCGTTCTTGAGCAACTCAGCAAGTTGATAGCTCAGCGGGTCACCCGCCAGTTCGGCCCAACACGCTTCGTTCAACGTGATTGGCGGACAGTGCGTGGATTGAGGCTGATTACCGCCGGATATCTGCATCCACAACCGCTTGCTCGGGTGTGCCACGGGTGCCCACCAGTGATGGATGGGGGCCAGCCATTCGCTAACCCCAGGCAGCTCACGGTGCCTGTCCAGCACTAGCAGAGCCGCGGCGGTGTGGAAGCGCAACAGGTACGAGTGGCCGTCCGTGCCCGTGACGATGTTGGCGTGGCTCAGGTGTCCGGCGAGCCGGGCAGCGGGAAGCGCGCTGACTATCCAGCCGCACACGGCGCCAGCAGCACCTTGTTCAAGTTGCCATTGGAAGTCGTACTGGGCCGAGACATCGGAACCGAGGCGCGAACCGAACAACCAAGGGCCTGCTGTCCGCAGGTTGCTGAACTGGGCTTGCTGCAGCAGTGGCCAGCAGCGGCCGGTGTAGTGCCCGGTCAGTTGTTCCTGCACCTCGGGTGTCAAGTTGGCCATTTCCACGATGGCGCTGAGGCGATAGTGATCGGATGCCCGCAGCACATCGACCATTGCTCTGACAAATGGGCTGGGCATCAGCTTGCTCCTTCCATGCGAATGATGGTGTGGCCGTCGGCGATCGCTTTGAGCAGGCAGCTGAGGCAAATGGGTTCGCCCGGCGCCGGTACGCCAGACGTTGAAGTGACGCGATTGCTACCCGTAGCCTGCTGGCTGACAGGCCCTTTGAAGGCCAGCGCCAGGCCGTCCAGCGTGATACCGGCGCCGTCGACTCTCAGAAGCCCCGCGGGGCTGCGGATCGTCAGGCTTTCGCTGACCTGGATGTCATAAACCTTGGTGGTGTGCCGGATGGCTTCGCCCGTTTGCAACGTGCTGTGACCGGCAACGACCTGTTCGAGGTGGCCGCCGATTTCTACTGTGTGGTTTGCCTTGGTGATGTCCTGCCGGTGGTTCCCTACCTGTTCGATTCGATCCTTGCCTGTGGTGATCCTGTGGTTGCGGCCGATGCTCAGGCTGTCGTCGTTGCCGATTTCGTGTACCCGGTTCTGGCCGATGCCAACAGATTCGTCACGGGCGATGTCTTCGCGACGGTCCTGACCGATCGAAATCGTTTCGTCTCGTTCGACGCGTTCGGTACGGTCGTTACCCACGCGTGTGGTTTCGTCGTGCTTGACGATGTTGTTCTGGTCCCGCTCGGCATGAATGAACACCTCCTGCCGACCCAGTTCATCCTCGAAGCGCAGCTCGTTGAAGCCTTCGCCTTTATGGGTCTGGCTCTTGATGGTCATGCGCGTCTTGTGCTCGGGCAGCTCATAGGGCGGCAACTGGTTACCGCAATAGGTGCGCCCGGTGATCATCGGCTGGTCCGGGTCGGCGTTGACGTACTGGATGATCACATCCTGGCCGATGCGCGGGATGGCCATCGAACCCCAGCTGCCCCCCGCCCAACCTTGCGACACGCGCACCCAGCAGGAGCTGAACTCGTTGTTTTCGCTTTCCCGGTCCCAAGGAAAGCTCACTTTCACCCGGCCCCATTGGTCGCAATAGATTTCCTCGCCCTTGGGCCCGACCACCGTCGCCATGTGCGGGCCGTCAATGCGTGGCTTGGGCAGGGGGGCCGGGCGCCATTCGGCCCTGCCGGGAACCAGCAATGCGTCCTGTTTGTAGCGGGTGCCTTGCTGCGAGCCGGCGGCCTCTTCCTGCAGGCTGGTGAACTGGGTGCCTTCGTGATGCACGCTGACCGTGCGCCAGTGCACGTTGAGGTCTTCACGCGGGTGCTCGATGAGGGTGAAGCTCAGCCCCGGTTGCAGGCGCACATCGTCGCCTTCCACTTCGGCAATGCGCGCATCATGGCGCAGGGCCGTAAGGCGGGTGGCAGTGAACGGAACCCCAACCGCATCACGCTTGTATCGGCCGGGGTAGTCGAAGCGCTCATAGTTCAGCGATTGATGGGTGTTGCTATTGTCGTACGCCTGGTGTTCCTGACGGTATTGCGGATGAGTGAAGGTGTAGTCCCGTTGCACCTGCCGCGCTGTTCGCACCTGTTCGCTGTAACGCAAGCGCCGCAGGCAAGGCCTGGCCTGATCGCCGCCTCCAACGGATCGGTACAGCACCTGATCGGGGCCCACGTCGTCATTGTGAAACCCTTCATCCTCATCATCGGTCTTGATGGCCCCCCGGCTGATCTGGCCCAGCGCCAGCAGCCGGTCAGTGATGACCAGCAAGTGCTGTTTCGGCGTGTGTTCGAAGCGGTAGACAATGCCTTCCTCGGCGGCCAGGCGGGCCATGAAGTCGAGGTCTGTTTCACCGGCCTGCACGCAAAATTCGCGCACCTGATGCGGGTCGGGACACTTCAGCTCGTAGGCATTCACGCCTTGGCGTTTGAGCATGATCTCGAGAATCTGCGGCACGGTTTTCTGCTGGAAGATGCGCCAGTTCGAGCGCAGCCCGGCGCGGGCCAGCATGGGCTCGACCAGTGCGCGGTAACGGGTGCGATGGAAGCCTGTTTCCCCTTGGCTGAAGGTGCTGATCAGGCCGTGCACGTAGCGCAACGGGCGCTCACCCTGCCACAGGGTGAACAGCACCGGTTTGTCGAGGAGCTGGCCGAAGTCGACATCGTCTTCGAAACTGATCAGCTCCAGCTGCAGCTGGAACGGTGAGCTGATGGCTTCGTCCAGCTCGAACGACACCACCTCAAACTCGCTTCGGCCAACCAGCGGCTGGAAAGTGAAGCGCAAATCGGATTGGCTGGGCATGTGGCGTCCCCCGTTACTGTTGCAGAATGGCGTTGAGCGATTCGAGGACTTCGGCGGTTAGCAGGTCGAGGCGGTAGCTGTAGTAGCTGTACGCGCAGACCATGGCGATGACCGAAATGACCAGCGGGGTCCACCAGGGCCACTGCCAGCGGCGCATACGGTGGGGGCAATGGACGACGTTGCTATAGGGGTCGCTCACTGTTTGCGGCGTGGGGCCACGCAGTTGGCGAATGACCTTGTGCATCCGGCTGATCAGCGCGCTGAGGATTTCATCGCCCTTGGGGTCAAGGGCGTACTTGCCTTGCAGGCCCAGGCAAAAGCAGAAGTACAGGAACTCCAGCACATCCTGGAATTCCTTTGGCGATTGCATGATGCGCTCGAGCAGCACGAAGATCTTTTCGCCGCCCTGGGTTTCGTCGTGGAAGATGCTCAGCAGCGGTTCGTGGCTCCAGCACGAGTTCTGGCCCCAGGGGCGGGTCATCACGGCCTCGTCCAGGTGCAGGCACAGGGCGTAGGAATAGACTTCCTGATGGACCGCGCAATAGCCGTGCTGTCGCATTTCTTCGCGAATAGTACTGACCTGTGTTTGCACGGTCTTGTGCACGAACTGGATGTTGGGCCGGTCATCCAGCGTGCGCAGGCGAATGACCAGGCCGAACAGCTGGCTTGCCGCGTCGAGCATGAGGTTGTCGTAGCCGCCGCGTAGCTGAAAGTCTGGATCGGCCGGGTAGCCGGGTAGATCGGTTGCGTATTCAGGACCCGCGCCGTCAGGAGGCGGTGGGGTTTCGTTTATGTCTTCGAGCAGGATTGGCTTTTTGGGGGTGGGCACTGGTTTGCCAGTGCGGTCGGACTCTTTGGGCATCCTTGATCCTCGTCTCTTGGCAGCTCAAACACTCGCGGTGGCCCCCCGCGTCCATGCGGTCGGGCATTAGCAGTTGCGAAAGCCTGAAGAGTAACTAGGAATCAATTTTTGTGGGAGATTGAAACTTCCTAAAGCATTGTAGGAAGTTTCTTTGGAAGTTGTTGTCTAATTATTTCTGTCAAAAAATGAGTGATGTTTTATAGAGGGCTGATTTTTCTCATGACTGTTGTGACCACGTCTGCAAGTGCTGCGGCGCAGCATCAGATAGCACTGGGCTAAGTTCAGCCGCCTGCAGCGCGATGCGTCCATAGAAGAGCAATGCTGTTGCCCAGGTTGTAAGCCAGACAAAGATCCCGGCCCAGAACGTATGAGACATATAGTGCCAGCCCTGGAGGGTGTCAGAAATTTTGTGTTCGGGCATAACATGAGTAAGAGGTGCATGTATGCCAACCAAAAAGAAACCCTTGCGTGACCTGCCCAAAATCCCCAAAGAGCTGCTG
>NZ_JAECZP010000046.1:0-4598 GCF_019691255.1 Pseudomonas sp. USTB-Z | reverse complement strand
CTGGATACGATCAACCGGCTTAGCCGCATAGCTTGAACCGCCGTGTACGGAACCGTACGCACGGTGGTGTGAGAGGACGGCGGGTGTGAACCCGCCTCCTACTCAATCCTGTGCTTTCCCAATCCTCAGCGCGTGCTTGTGCTCGCGCTTTTGTGGGAGCGGCCTTGCGTCGCGATAGGGCCGCAAGGCGGCCCCGGCAATTTTTGCCTACATGCCGAACGCCTGGGGCCGCTTCGCGCCCCGTTCGCGACGCAAAGCCGCTCCCACTGGGGGGGCGGCCAGCCTTTGCGCCTTAGACGGTTACGTGCAGGCGCACATCCACATTACCGCGGGTGGCATTGGAGTACGGGCAAACCTGATGCGCCTTTTCCACCAGCCCTTCGGCATCGGCCTGTGCCAGGCCCGGCAGGTTAATGTGCAGGTCGATGTCCAGGCCAAAACCGCCCGGGATCTGGCCGATGCCCACCTTGGCGGTGATCGAGGCATCTGCCGGCAGGGCTTTCTTCTCTTGCCCGGCCACGAACTTCAAGGCGCCGATGAAGCAGGCCGAGTAACCGGCGGCGAACATCTGCTCGGGGTTGGTGCCGTCACCGCCCGCGCCGCCCAGCTCTTTGGGGGTGCTGAGCTTGACTTCCAGCTTGCCGTCGCTGGAGCGGGATTTGCCGTCGCGCCCACCGGTGGAGGTTGCTTCTGCGATGTACAGCGGAGTGACCTTTTGCATCTTGAGCCTCGCTAATGTGCTGTGCGCTCCCGTTTGCAGGAGGGCGGGGGTTGGTGTGGGATTTAAATTAGCGCGCAATTAATTAGTGCGCAAGATAAATCATCGCCGTTCATCGGAACGGCCATTTCACAGCATAGCGCTCAGAGGTTTTTCTGCAGGTTTTCGCGCAGGTTCAGCAGGTCGGCTTGCAGTTTCTGCAACTGCTCAAGGCTCCGCCCGCTGGCCTTGAGAATGCACGGCGGCACCTCTTTGGCCTGCTGTTGCAGGGCGCGGCCTTTGTCGGTCAGCTGTACCATCACTACCCGTTCATCTTCGCGGCTGCGGTTGCGCTGCAACAGGCCTTCGCTTTCCAGGCGCTTGAGCAGCGGGGTCAGCGAGCCTGGGTCGGTCAGCAGGTGCTGGCTGATTTCGCCCACGGTCAGGCCGTCACGCTCCCAGAGCACGAGCATGGCAAGGTATTGCGGGTAGGTCAGGCCCAGCGCCTGCAGCAGCGGCTTGTAGACCTTGGTCATCAGCAACGAGGTGGAGTGCAGGGCGAAACAGACCTGGTTGTCCAGCAGCAGCTCGTCACAAGAGGCTTGGGTGTCGGCGTTCATGCAGGTCCTTGAAAGTCATCAATGGAAAATTCTGGCACGCTGATCATCAGTGCGCGAATTAATCGCGCAGTTCACTGCGCAAGGCCAGGTCCCAGGGTGGAATCGGGCTGAAGCGGCTCTTGAGGAATTCGAGCAGCAAACGGCTGCGAGAGTTCGTTTCATGTGCCAGGCGTAGCGCATAAATGCCGCTGGTCTCGGCTTCAGGCATGCCGCCGTCGCAAAACAACGGGATCAGCTCGCCGCGCAGCAGGTATTCACTGATCAGCCAGGTGGGCAGGTGGGCTATCCCCAGGCCGGCGAGGGCGCCGAACAGCAGGGTTTCGGCATTGTTGGCAGCCATGCGCATGCGCGCGGGGCGGTACAGGCGGGTTTGCCCGGCCACACTGAAGCGCCAGGCGAACGGCGGCGCCAGGCCATCCCAGTCCAGCCCGTCATGCCCGGGCAGTTCGCTGGGGCAGGTGGGGATGCCGCGGCTGGCCAGGTAGGCGGGGCTGGCGCAGGCAATGCGCACCATGTAGGCGAGCGGCGTGGCGACCAGACGGGTGTCGGCCAAAGGGCCGGCGCGCAGCACCAGGTCGACCTCGCCCAGGTGGCTGCCCTGCAGGTCGACGAAGCTGTCGATCAACCGCAGTTGCACGTCCAGGCCCGGGTAGGCCACCAGGAAGTCGGCAATGGCCGGGGCCAGGTGGCGGCGGCCAAACGCGGCAGGGGCGTCGATGCGGATCAGGCCTTCCGGGGCATTGCTCAGTGACACCGCTTCAGCCCGGGCCAGGCGCAACTCCTCGATGATGCGCCTGGCCCGCTCGGCAAAGGCGTTGCCTGCAGGCGTGGCCCGCACCGCGTGGGTGCTGCGGGTGAACAGGCGGCTGCCGACGGCGCTTTCCAGGTTGTCGACACGCCGTGCTACCGCAGACGGGGTCAGCGGGTGGCGACGGGCGGCGGCAGAAAAGCTGCCGGTTTCCAGCACATCGAGGAACAGGCTCAATTGGTCGGTCAGGGTATCGGGGTTCATGGCTGCCTTGCTTTTGCGAAAAACGCACAGCCATTGTGCGCTGCTGTGCGTTTCCCCGCCAGCGCACACTCGTTAGCATGCTCGCATTATTGGTACAGGCGGACGAGGCCCTGATGATCGAGTGGTTGTTGTATATCGTGCTGGGCGCTGCCCTGGGCACCATGGGGGGCTTGTTCGGCATTGGTGGCGGGCTGATTGCGATTCCGGCATTGGGCGTGCTGTTTGGCCTGGACCAGCAGTTGGCGCAGGGGACCGCGTTGGTGATGGTGGTGCCCAATGTGCTGCTGGCGCTGTGGCGGTATCACCAGCGCAACCGCATCGCGTTGCGCCATGCGTTGCCGCTGTCGGCGTGCAGCTTCTTGTTTGCCTGGCTGGGGTCGATCTGGGCGGTGGGGCTTGATGCGCATTCCATGCGCCTGGGTTTTGTCGGCTTCCTGGTAGCCTTGGCGGTGTGGAACGTGGTGCGGATGTTCATGAAGGTGTCGCCGCCGAGTGCCGAGCTGCGTCATGCCTGGCCGTGGCTGGGTGTGCTGGGCAGCTTTGCCGGCACCATGGGCGGCTTGTTCGGGGTAGGTGGGGCCGTGGTGGCCACACCGATCCTGACCAGTGTGTTCGGCGCTACTCAGGTGGTGGCGCAGGGGCTGTCACTGGCGCTGGCGGCGCCGAGTACCTTGGTCACGCTGGTGACCTATGGCGTGCACCATAGTGTTGACTGGGGGGTAGGGATTCCCTTGGCGGTGGGGGGCTTGCTCAGCATCAGCTGGGGCGTGAAGCTGGCCCACGCGTTGCCGGAGAAGGTATTGCGGGCGATGTTCTGTGTGTTCCTGGTGGTCTGTGCGGTGATGCTGGGGTTCGAGCTTTGAGAGGTTGGGGCCGTTTTTCGGCCCTTGATCACTTGAAACCCTCAACGATGTAGTCGGCCATGCAGTCGGTGATTGGCGAGGGGGTCTGCGTACTGCGCACCAGCATTACATTGGCCATGGGCAACTGTGGCAGCCCTTCGCTCTCACCCAGAATGCGGATGTTGCCCCCGATCAGGCTCTGCAGCTGCGCGGTCACTGCCAGCCCGGCGGTGACGATGGCAAAGATTGCCGCCAGGCTTGGGCTGGTGTAGGCAATACGGTAATCGATGCCCTGTGCCTCCAGCGCATTGCAGGTCCAGGCGCGACAGAAGCAGTCGGTGTTGAACAGCGCCACCGGCATCGGCCGCTGTTCGTGCGGGCAAAAGCCTTCTGCCGCGGCCCAGACCAGGCGTTCCTGGCGTAGCAACTGGCCAATCTCGTTGCCGGGCTCGCGGGTGACGATGGTCAGGTCCAGGTCCTGGCGCAGCATCAACTGCTTGGACGAATCGCAATGCACTTCCACCTGCACCAGCGGGTAGGCTTGGGCAAAGCTCGACAAGATGGTCGGCAGGAAGCGCATGGCGTAGTCGTCTGGTGTGCCGATGCGCACCAGCCCAACCATGTGTGGCATGCGCAGGGTGTTGAACACCTCGCCATGCAACTTGAGAATGCGTCGGGCATACCCCAGCAGTACCTGGCCTTCGGCGGTCAGCCGCACCTGACGGCCATCACGTTCGAATAGCTGGCGCTGCAGAATGTCTTCTTCCAGGCGTTTCATCTGCATGCTGACCGCTGACTGGGTGCGGTTGACCACTTCGCCTGCGCGGGTAAAGCCGCCTTGCTCGGCAATGGCGACGAAGGTGCGCAGAACGTCCGCGTCGAGGCTCTGGTACTGGGACATTGCATCAATCTCCGAGATGCATCGCATCAGAAACATTCGTTGGATTGATCTTATGCCTGGCGTGAGACTGAGGCCATCAACACGGAGGGCTTCACGATGAAAGGTCATGTCAGCAGCATCCAGCAACCTGCCTTTTCCCTGAGCTACCTGTGGCATGCGGCCTTGCAGCGTCCGGCGCGCTGGCTGCAGTTGTACCGACAGCGTCAGGAGCTGGCCAGCCTCAGTGATGCAACCTTGCGCGACTTGGGGTTGAGTCGGGCGGATATCCAGCAAGAGGCCGAGCGGCATTTCTGGGATGATCCATTGAGGAAGTGATGCCATGCGTGGCAGTCGCTTCTGCTCCAGTTCCAGCTCCAGCTTTTGCTCTTGCTCTTGCTCTTGCTTTGGCTTCTAAGCGCGCGGTAGTTCAGGCGATGCAGATTGCGACTTCAGGAGGCCGAGCGCAGGGCTTGCGGAGGGAGGTGACGGGCATGGATGCCCGTCAAGCGCTGGGCCCCAGGATGGGGCCTGCAGCGCGGTCCTCCCG
>NZ_JAECZP010000045.1:0-5014 GCF_019691255.1 Pseudomonas sp. USTB-Z | reverse complement strand
ATACTGGATACGATCAACCGGCTTAGCCGCATAGCTTGAACCGCCGTGTACGGAACCGTACGCACGGTGGTGTGAGAGGACGGCGGGTGTGAACCCGCCTCCTACTCAATTCTTCCTGTGCCGGCCTCTTCGCGGGCGCGCCCGCTCCCACCGATTTTCTGCATGCCTGAAGGCAAAGGTGAACCTGTGGGAGCGGGCGTGCCCGCGAATGCCTTTGGCAGATCAATCGTTGAAATCGCGCCAGCCGCCCATTTCTTTCCAGCGGTTGACGATGCCGCAGAACAGCTCAGCCGTTTTCTCGGTGTCATAACGTGCCGAGTGCGCCTCACGCCCGTCGAAATCGATGTCAGCGCTCTGGCAGGCTCGTGCCAGCACGGTCTGGCCATACGCCAGGCCCGCCAGGGTGGCGGTGTCGAAGCTGGAGAACGGGTGGAACGGGTTGCGCTTCAGGTCATTGCGCGCCACTGCTGCATTGAGGAAACCCAGGTCGAAGCTGCTGTTGTGGCCGACCAGAATTGCCCGCTTGCAGCCGTTGGCCTTGAGTGCCTTGCGCACGCCACGGAAGATGTCGGTCATCGCGCTTTCCTCGCTGACCGCCATGCGCAGCGGGTGGTCCAGCTTGATCCCGGTGAACTCAAGTGCGGCCGGCTCGATGTTGGCGCCCTCGAACGGCTCCACGCGGTGGAAGTAGGTGTGTTCGGGGAACAGGAAGCCTTTCTCGTCCATGCCGATGGTGACGGCGGCAATTTCCAGCAATGCATCGGTAGCGCTGTTGAAACCACCGGTTTCAACATCCACCACGACCGGCAGATAGCCGCGGAAGCGCTCGGCCATCGGGTGGCGAGGACCGCTGCTGCCTTGGGTGTCCAGGTCGTCTTCGTAAAGGTCTTCGCTCACGCGTTTTTCTCCAGCAGGCGCCAGCG
Organism: Pseudomonas sp. USTB-Z; assembly: GCF_019691255.1. Classification (NCBI taxonomy): domain Bacteria; kingdom Pseudomonadati; phylum Pseudomonadota; class Gammaproteobacteria; order Pseudomonadales; family Pseudomonadaceae; genus Pseudomonas; species Pseudomonas sp. USTB-Z. The sequence continues at coordinate 4,091 of NZ_JAECZP010000045.1, read as the reverse complement.
CAGTTTTTCGCCAGCGCGCAGCGGGACTACGGTTTGCTCGCCAAATGGCAGGCTTTCCGGAGCGGTCCATTCTTCGCGGACCAGGGTAATGGTGTCGGTGTTCGCCGGCAGGCCATAGAAGGCCGGGCCGTGCAGGCTGGCGAAGCCTTCCAGCTTGTCCAGCGCGTTACGCTGCTCGAACGCTTCGGCGTACATCTCGATGGCCGCATAGGCGGTGTAGCAACCCGCGCAACCGCAGGCTGCTTCCTTGGCGTGACGGGCATGAGGTGCCGAGTCGGTGCCGAGGAAGAACTTCGGATTGCCGCTGGTGGCTGCGTCCAGCAAGGCCACCTGGTGGGTGTTGCGCTTGAGGATCGGCAGGCAGTAGAAGTGCGGGCGAATGCCGCCGACCAGCATGTGGTTGCGGTTGTACAGCAGGTGCTGGGCGGTGATGGTCGCACCCACGTTGGCCGGGGCCTCGGTGACGAACTGCGCGGCATCGCTGGTGGTGATGTGTTCGAACACCACTTTCAGCGTCGGGAAGCGCTCGACCACACGGCGCATGTGCTCGTCGATGAAGCGCTTCTCGCGGTCGAACACGTCGATCTCGCTGCGGGTCACTTCGCCATGGACCAGCAGCGGCATGCCCACTTCCGCCATTGCCTCTATGGCCGGGAAGATGTTGTCGATGCTGGTCACGCCGGAATCGGAGTTGGTGGTGGCGCCGGCCGGGTACAACTTGGCGGCGTACACGAAACCGCTGGCCTTGGCCGCGCGGATGTCCTCGGGGCTGATGTTGTCGGTGAGGTACAGCACCATCAGCGGCTCGAAGCGGCTGCCGGCCGGGCGGGCAGCCAGAATGCGCTCACGGTAGGCGCCGGCCTCGTTGGCATTGCGCACCGGCGGCACGAGGTTGGGCATGATGATGGCACGGGCGAAGGTACGCGCCACGTCGCCAACGGTGTGGGGCAGGACGGCACCATCGCGCAGATGGATGTGCCAGTCGTCGGGGCGCAGGAGGGTCAGGCGATCGGACATTGGGGATTCCAGGCGGGTCGAACTCAAGCCCCAATCCTACCGGAAAACCCCGGGGCGAGCACGGCTATCAAGTTTTCCGGACAGCGTCCGATAGCCTGCAGGTAAGCCGCCAGAATTTGTGGAGCCGCCCGTGCGCCAGCGTTACCTAGCCCTGTTGACCCTGTTCGCCAGCCTGCCGGCCGGCGCACTGACTTTCCAGACGCGCATGGAAAATATTGCCTGGAAGGTCGAGGGTGACCAGTTCGAGTGCCGTCTGAGCCAGCCGATCGAAGGTTTCGGCAGCGGTACGTTCGTGCGTCGGGCAGGCGAGCAGCCGGTGTTCCAGCTGCGGTCGGACAGCAACGTACTGGGTGCAGGCACCGCCAGCCTGCTGGCCGCGGCAGCGCCGTGGCAACCAGGGCGTGGCGATATCAACCTGGGCAATGTGCGTATGGCCCGCAGTGGTGTGCTGTTCAGCTCCTCCCAAGGGCAGGCCAGCCGGCTGATCAACGGCTTGCTCGACGGGCGTAGCACCGTCGTGCGCAACTACACCGGTGAGGCGGGCAGGCCGATGGAGGTGCGAGTGCTGCCGGTCAGCTTCGCCAAAGCCTACAATGACTATCAGGTCTGTGCTGGCAAACTGTTGCCGATGAACTACGACCAGGTGCGCCAGACCCAGGTGGGTTTCCCCGGGGGCGGTATCGAGCTGGATGCAGCAGCCAAGGCGCGGCTGGACGTGATCCTCGATTACATGAAAGCCGACCCGACGGTGAATCATGTCGAGCTCAACGGCCACTCCGACAACAGTGGCAACCGCCTTACCAACCGCGACCTGTCGCGCCGTCGGGCATTGGCCGTTGCCGATTACTTCAAGGCTAACGGTGTGCCGGAGGAGCAGATCACTGTGCGCTTCCATGGCGAACGTTATCCGCTCGCGAAGAACAACAGTGCGTCGAATCGGGCGCGTAATCGGCGGGTGAATATCGAGCTGGATCGGGTGGCGGTGGTTGAGAAACCGGTGGAAAAGCCGGTTGAGCAAGCGGCGCCGGCTGTTGCACCTGCCTCGGGCGTCCCGGGGGCGAAGGCGCCCTGAGATCTGGTCGGTGCATGTCATGGGCTCGCATCAAGGCCGCCAGGGGTTCGTCATAACATTTTCAGCGCCTGTGAGATCGAGCGCCGCCCGCGCGGCGCTTCGCGGGTAAACCCGCTCCTACGTTTGTTTCGGGCCAGTCCATCCTGTGCCTGGCGTGCGCGACCGCCTTGTTGGTACGACGCGATATCGAGATAGGCACCAAGGCGTTCGCGCGCGAATCTCACAGGCATAATTGGCCCGAAACAAACGTAGGAGCGGGTTTACCCGCGAAGCGCCGCGCGGGCGGCGCTTGGTCTCACAGGCGCAGAATGTGTCGAGGCGGACACCTGGCGGCGCTCGGTCTCACAGGCGCAGAATGTGTCGAGGCGGACACCTGGCGGCGCTCGGTTTCACAGGCGCAGAATGTGTCGAGGCGGACACCTGGCGGCGCTCGATCTCACAGGCGCTGAACTCCTCAAGGCATGCACGCTGCGGCTCGACGCCCCTCCATGGTCCTCATGCCACATCCCGCAACCGACCGCCCGTCGCCCCTACGAAAGTTCCTGTCGCTTTGTCGTCAGAAGCTGTCGCCCCACTGTAAATTTATCCGCAACGCCGGTAGAATCGGTCCCTTTCCGTACAACCCCGTGGAGTGATGGCATGGCGGACGTAAAAAAGGTCGTACTGGCGTATTCCGGCGGCCTTGATACTTCGGTGATTCTCAAGTGGCTGCAGGATACCTACAACTGCGAAGTGGTGACCTTCACCGCTGACCTGGGGCAGGGCGAAGAGGTCGAACCGGCCCGTGCCAAGGCCCAGGCAATGGGCGTTAAAGAGATCTACATCGACGACCTGCGCGAAGAATTCGTGCGTGATTTCGTGTTCCCGATGTTCCGCGCCAACACCGTCTACGAAGGCGAGTACCTGCTGGGTACTTCCATCGCCCGTCCGCTGATCGCCAAGCGTCTGATCGAAATCGCCAACGAAACCGGCGCTGACGCCATTTCCCATGGCGCCACCGGCAAGGGTAACGACCAGGTGCGCTTCGAGCTGGGTGCCTATGCCCTGAAGCCAGGCGTCAAGGTCATCGCCCCATGGCGTGAGTGGGACCTGCTGTCCCGCGAAAAGCTGATGGACTACGCCGAGAAGCACGGCATCCCGATCGAGCGCCACGGCAAGAAGAAGTCGCCGTACTCGATGGACGCCAACCTGCTGCACATCTCCTACGAGGGCGGTGTCCTGGAAGATACCTGGACCGAGCACGAAGAAGACATGTGGCGCTGGAGTGTCTCGCCTGAGAACGCCCCGGACCAGGCTACCTACATCGAGCTGACCTACCGCAATGGTGACATCGTTGCCATCGACGGCGTCGAGAAATCCCCGGCCACCGTCCTGGCAGACCTGAACCGTATCGGTGGTGCCAACGGCATCGGCCGTCTGGACATCGTCGAAAACCGTTACGTCGGCATGAAGTCGCGCGGTTGCTACGAAACGCCTGGCGGTACCATCATGCTCAAGGCACACCGTGCCATCGAGTCGATCACCCTGGACCGCGAAGTCGCTCACCTGAAAGATGAGCTGATGCCAAAGTATGCCAGCCTGATCTACACCGGCTACTGGTGGAGCCCGGAGCGTCTGATGCTGCAGCAGATGATCGACGCTTCGCAGGTCAACGTGAATGGTGTGGTACGCCTGAAACTGTACAAGGGCAATGTGACCGTGGTTGGCCGCAAGTCGGACGATTCGCTGTTCGACGCCAACATCGCCACCTTTGAAGAAGATGGTGGTGCCTACAACCAGGCAGATGCTGCTGGCTTCATCAAACTCAATGCACTGCGTATGCGCATTGCCGCCAACAAGGGCCGTTCGCTGCTCTGATTGCTGGTGTGTGCGAAAACCCCGGCTCAGTCCGGGGTTTTTTTATGGTGCGCCAGGCATGGCGCGTTGCGCGATAGCGCAACCAGCTTGGCTGTGGTGGCCTCGCTGGTGACTTGGGGGTGAAAGTCCTCTACACACCCGGCAA
>NZ_JAECZP010000044.1:0-6065 GCF_019691255.1 Pseudomonas sp. USTB-Z | reverse complement strand
CGGCACGAAATGCAAAGTGGTGACCTGGTGGCGCTCGATGGTGTCGATCAGCCGCTCCGGCTCGCGATGCTCCCCCGGCGCCGCCAGGGCCAGCCGTGCACCGGTCATCAGTGGCCAGAAGAACTCCCACACCGACACGTCAAAACTGAACGGGGTTTTCTGCAACACCGTGTCGGCGCCGTCCAGCGCATACGCCTGCTGCATCCACGCCAGCCGGTTATACAACGCTAGGTGGCGGTTGCCGGCACCCTTCGGCCGCCCGGTCGAGCCGGAGGTGTAGATGACGTAGGCCAGGTTCTCCGGGTGCAGCCGGCACGCCGGCACCTGCCGCGAGTACCCGCCCAGTTCGCCGGGCTGGTCCAGCAACAGGACCTGCCCGGCAAACGCCGGCAGCTGCTCGCGCAGGTGGGCCTGGGTCAGCAGCAGTTCGATGCCGCTGTCTTCGAACATGTAGGCCAGCCGCTCGGCCGGGTAGTCCGGGTCCAACGGTACATAGGCGGCACCAGCCTTGAGGATCGCCAGCAGGCCAACGACCATTTCCAGCGAACGCTCGGCGGCGATACCCACCAAGCTTTCCGGGCCGACACCCTGTTCGATCAGCTTGTGGGCCCACTGGCTGGACAGCTCGCTCAACGCCCGGTAGCTCATGCGCTGGTCGCCGAACAGCAGTGCCGTGGCGTCCGGCTGGCGACGCGCCTGCGCCTCGAACAGTTGGTGCACGCGCCAGTCGCCGGGGTAGTCGGTGGCGGTGTCGTTAAGGTCATGCAGCACCGCTTGCGCCTGCTGCGGGCTCAGCATCGGCAACTCGCCCACCGGCTGTTGCGGCTGGGCTACCACACTGTGCAGCAGGTGCTGCCAATGCTGCCCCATGCGCTCGACGCTTGGCGCGTCGAACAGGTCGGTGGCGTAGGTCAGCGATGCCCACAGGCCATCCGCGGTCTCGACCGTGTCCAGGGTCAGGTCGAACTGGGCGTTCACTTCTTCCCACGCCAGCACTTCCACGCTCAAGCCTGGCAGCTGTGTGGCCCCTGGCAGCCGGCGCTCGGCGCTGCGATGGTTGAACATGACCTGGAACAACGGGCTGCGGTTCAGGCTCCGTTCGACCTGCAGCGCATCCACCAGCTGCTCGAAGGGCAAGTCCTGGTGCGCCTGGGCCTCCAGCGCAGTGGCCTTGACCTGCTGCAACAGGCGGACGAACGGTTGGTGCGTATCGATGTCGGCCTTGTGCACCTGGGTATTGACGAAGAAGCCGATCAGGCCTTCGGTTTCCTTGCGCGTGCGGTTGGCGACCGGCACGCCGACGCGGATGTCCGACTGCCCGGTGTAGCGGTGCAACAGGCACTGGAAGGTCGCCAGCAACAGCATGAACAGGGTCACCCCTTCGCGCCGTGCCAGTTGCCGTAGGCCATCGGCCAGTGCCGGGCTCAGTGGCAGGTCGATGCGGGCGCCACGGTAGCTGCTGTGCGACGGCCGCGGGCGATCAGCGGGCAGCGCCAGCACAGGCTGCTCACCGCCCAGCTGGGCGGTCCAGTAGGCTAGCTGGCGCTGCCGTTCGCCGCCATCCATCCATTGACGCTGCCAGGCGGCATAGTCGGCGTACTGGATCGGCAACGCCGGCAGGCTGGCAGGCTGCCCGCTGCTGTACGCGCGATACAGGTGCACCAGCTCCTGCACCATCAGCGCCAGCGACCAGCCATCCGAGACAATGTGGTGCTGGGTGATCAGCAACACATGATCGTCCGGCCCCAGGCACAGCAGGCTGGCCCTCAGCAGCGGGCCCTGGGCCAGGTCGAACGGCTGGCGGATTTCTTCGGTGATACAGGTGCGCAGCCGCGCCGCCCGGTCCTCGCCGGGCGCCAGGGCCAGGGTGTGCCTGGCAATGCTCACCGGCGCGGGGGCATGGATCACTGGTGTGGTGCGCTCACCGTCAGTGGCGAAGGTGGTGCGCAGCGACTCGTGGCGCGCCACCAGCGCATCGAAGCTTTGCTGCAGGGCAGCCAGGTCCAGTGCGCCGCGCAGGTTCAGCGCACTGGGCAGGTGATAGGCGGCGCTGTCTGGCTCAAGGTGCCAAAGAAACAGCTGCCGCTCCTGGGCGAAGGACAGCGAAAGCGGCTCGGTCGGATCGCGTCGAAAAACAGGTGCCACGCTGTACAGATCGACACCTTGCTGCTTGAGCAGCACCGCCAGCGCCTTGCGTTGCTTTGCCGACAGTGTTGCTACCGATTCGATTAACTTTTGCACGCCCTTCCCCTGTCAAGAGATCAGATTTTCCAGATCTTCGGCTGATAGACGTTTGAGGGCCTCCAAGGATTTAGCCAAGGCATCGTTGACCGCCTGGGTGTGCGGCTGAGCACCAGCGATCTCGGCGCAGTAGGTTTGCAGGTCGTGGGTGGTGAACAGCGCCTTGACCGCTGTTTCCAGCTTCAACTGCTCACGCAGGCGCACGGTGACCTGGGTGGCCAGCAGTGAATGCCCGCCGAGGTCGAAGAAGTTGTCGGCAAGGCCGACCTGATCGACGTGCAGCACCTCCTGCCAGATCTGCGCCACTTGCTGCTGCAGCTCGCTCTGCGGTGCCAGGTAGGCCACCCGGGCGACACTCAGGTCAGGGGCAGGCAGCCGGTTGCGGTCAAGCTTGCCATTGGGGGTATGGGGGAAGGTCGCGACGAACGTCGTCCAGGTCGGCACCATGTACTCCGGCAACGCGCTGCGCAGTTGCCGCTTCAGCGCCTCGCCCAGTACCTCCCGCGTTTGCGCATCGTCGACCACGGCCACGTCCTGCGGCACCAGGTAAGCCACCAGCTGCTGGCCACCAGGCCCCGGCCGGGCGACTACCGCCGCTTCGCGAATGGCGGGATGACGCGCCAGTTGTGCCTCGATTTCACCGAGTTCGATACGATAGCCACGCATCTTCACTTGCTGGTCGATTCGCCCGAGGTATTCCACCACACCCTCGGCCCGGTAACGCGCCAGGTCGCCGGTGCGGTACAGCCGTTCACCGTTCCCGGCGAACGGGTCGGGGACGAAACGCTCGGCGGTCAGCCCTGGCCGCTGGTAATACCCGCGCGCCAGCCCCGCCCCGCCAATCAGCAGCTCGCCGGCAACGCCAACAGGGACTGGCGCCAGGTCCTCACCCAGCAGGTAGAGCCGGGTATTGTCCAACGGCCTGCCTAGCAACGCCTGCGGCCTGGCGGGCTGCAAGCGGTGCAGCGCCGACCAGATGGTGGTTTCGGTGGGCCCGTACAGGTTCCACAACGGCCCGCCCAGGGCCAGCAGCCGCTGGGCCAGGTCATCGCTCAGCGCTTCGCCGCCACACAGCTTCGTGCAGCCGGCCAGCACCTCGCCGCGGCCGCTGTCTAGCAGCATGCGCCAGGTCGAAGGGGTGGCCTGCAGCACGGTCACTGACTGCTGCGCTACCAGCTCCAGCACCCGCTGCGGGTCCTGTGCGGTATCCGGACCGGCCAGGACCACGCAGGCGCCCTGCACCAGCGGCAGGTACACCTCCAGCCCGAAGATATCGAACGAGAACGTGGTCAACGACAACAGGCGGTCGCCGGTAGCCAGCCCCGGCGCCTTGGCCATGCTGGCGATGAAGTTGACCAGCGCGCCGTGGGGCACCATCACCCCTTTTGGCCTGCCGGTGGAGCCCGAGGTGTAGATCATGTAGGCAAGGTGCTCGGCCGACAGGTGCGGCTGCGGGTTGTGCACACCGTAGGCTGCCACGTTGCAGCCACTGCCCAGCGGGTGCTCGGGCGCCAGCAACAGGCACTGGACCGTGGCCGGTATCGGCAGGCGTGCCTGGAGCGACGGCTGGGTCAGCAGCAGCCTGATGCCGCTGTCCTCCATCATGTAGGCCAGCCGCTCGTCCGGGTAGTGGGGGTCCAGCGGTACATAGGCCCCCCCGGCCTTGAGCACGGCCAGCAAGGCGACGAGCATCTGTGGCGAGCGTTCGAGGGCCACCCCGACGTTGACGTCCGGCCCCACGCCGCCTTCGATCAGGCGCCAGGCCAGGCGGTTGGCGTGTTCGTTGAGTTGCTGGTAGCTCAGCGTCTGGTCTTCGAACTGCACCGCCGGTGCATGCGGCGTGGCATGGGCACGCTGCTCGATCATGTGCTGGATACAGGCGTCGGCAACCGGCACCGCCGTGTCATTCCAGGCTTGCCCGATCACGTCCAGCTCGCTGTCGCTGAGCAGTGGCAACGCAGCGATTCGCTGACCCGCGTCGGCCACGATGCCGTCCAGCAATTGCACCCAGTGCCCGGCCATTCGCGCTATGGTGGTGGCATCGAACAGATCGGTGGCGTAGTTGAAAGAAGCGCCGATCTGCCCTGGCGCTTCGAAGGTTTCCAGGGTGAGGTCAAACGGCGCGGTGCGCGTTTCACCAGGCAAAGCCTCGATACGCAGCGCTGTGTCGCTGGCGGCCTGCTGGCCATTGCCCTGGCGCTGGTGGTTGAACATGACCTGGAACAACGGGCTGTGGCTCAGGCTACGCCCCGGCTGCAAGGCTTCGACCAGTTGTTCGAACGGCAGCTCTTGATGGGCCTGGGCGTCGCTGGCGGCCTGGCGGGCTTGCTGCAACAGCGCGCGGAAGGTCTGCTGCGGCTCGATTTGCGCGCGCAGCACCTGGGTGTTGACGAAAAACCCGATCAACCCTTCGGTTTCTACCCGATTGCGGTTGGCGATGGGCACACCGACGCGAATATCCTGCTGCCCGCTGTAGCGCTGCAGCAAGGCCTGGAACGCGGCCAGCAACAGCACGAACAAGGTCACCCCTTCGTGGCGGGCCAGGTCTTGCAGGCGTTGGCACAGTTCGGCCGGCAAGCTGAAGTCGTGCCGTGCGCCGCGGTAGCTCATCAGCCCCGGGCGGGGCCGATCGGTGGGCAGTTCCAGCACCGGCTGCTGGCCACCCAGTTGCGCTTGCCAATAGGCCAGCTGCCGCTCGCGCTCACCGGCCTCCATCCAGCGCCGTTGCCAGATGGCATAGTCGGCGTACTGGATGGGCAGCGGCCGAACAGCCACGGCATGCCCTTGGCAGCAGGCACTGTAACCCTGCAGCAGTTCATCGACCATGACCTTCAGCGACCAGCCGTCAGCGGCGATGTGGTGCACCACCAGGCTGAGCACATGGTCCTCGGCCGCCAGGCGCAGCAACGCCACGCGCAACACGGGGCCGTGTTGCAGGTCGAACGGCTGCTCCCGGTGGGCTTCGACAAAGGCCTGAATCTGCGCCTGCTCATCGCCCACACCGCGCTCACGGCATTCGATCGCTACCGTCAGCTGTGGGGCGATTTGCTGGCGTGGGCCACCGTCGCGGCTGTCATGGGTGAACGTGGTGCGCAAGCTCTCGTGCCGCGCCAGCAGCGCATCGAAACTGCCTTGCAAGGCCTGCAGGTTCAGCGGGCCATGCAGGCGCAGGCTGACCCCGATGTTGTAGGCAGTGCCCTGAGGCTCCATCTGCCACAGGAACCATTGGCGCTCCTGGGCAAACGACAACGGCACCACGGTGGTGTCGTCGCGCACCAGCGGAATGGGCAGGTTGGCCGGGGATACGCCCTCTTCAAGCATTTTCTGCAGGTATTGGCGACGCTTTTCCAGCGGCAGATTGATGAAGCGCTGAGCAATTTTCGTGGCGACTGCGGTGTCCATCACACCTCCTCCATTTCGTCCAGCAGAGCCGACAGCTTGCTGAGTGTTTGTGTGTCCGCCGGCGCAGATGCCTGGGCCAGCTGTTCGGCGAAGCTCGCCAGGGTTGGGTGCTGGAAAATCAGTTGCGGGGTCAGGCTCAGGCCGAGTTCCAGTTGCACCCGCGATACCACGCTCACGGCCAGCAATGAATGGCCGCCCAGTTCGAAGAAGTGGTCGTCCAGGCCCACTTGCTCAAGCTTGAGCACGTCCTGCCAGATGGCTGCCAGCTGCTGTTCCAGCTCACTGCCTGGGGCGCGATAACCGTGCTGCAACAGGCTGGCATCGGCCTTGGGCAAGGCCTTGCGGTCGAGCTTGCCGTTGGCTGTCAGCGGCCACCGGTCGAGCAGCAGCAGGTGCGCCGGGACCATGTAGTCCGGCAGCGC
>NZ_JAECZP010000043.1:0-7904 GCF_019691255.1 Pseudomonas sp. USTB-Z | reverse complement strand
CTTGCGCAGGGATTCGAGCAGGTCGAGGTTTTCCTCACCGGGAATGCCGAATACATACTCGACACCTTCGTTTTCCAGGCATTGCACAACGACATCGGCGGCCTTGGCCATTTGGGGTACTACCTCAAAATCTTTGTGGGATTGCAGATTTATTAAGCTGCGTGACTGAGATGTTGCAGGATGTCTCAGTGGCGCGCATCGTAGGCCCTCTGGTTAATAATAATAAATATATTGTTATGATGCTTAGCATCACAGTTCGTTATGAATGCATCTCGCATGAAAGGTAGCACCCCTCAATGAACCTCAAGGCATTGCGCTGCTGTGTCGAAATCGTCCGGCAAGGCAGCTTCACCAAGGCCGCGCAGCACCTGCACATCGCCCAGCCCGCGCTGAGCATGGCCGTCACCCGGCTGGAAGAAGAACTGGGGGTAACCCTGTTCAACCGCACCACACGCAAAGTGATCCTCACGGCAGAAGGCGAGCAGTTCTTGCCGCGCATTGCCTCTGCCCTGCGCGAAATGGACGTTGCCCGGCAAGAACTGCGCGACATGGCCGACCTCAAGCGCGGCGAAGTGCGCCTGGGTATCCCGCCGATGTTCGGCCTGCACTACGTCCCCGGGTTGATGAACGCCTTCCGCAAGTCGTACCCGGGCATTGCCATGACCGTGTTCGAAGGCAGTGCCGAAGACATTGGCCATCGCCTGGAGCAACGGGAAATCGACCTGGCGCTGCTGGAGTCCCGGCGCGTACCGCCCGACAAGGAGTCGATCCTGCTGGGCAGCGACGAGATGCTGGCGTGCATGCACCCGGATCACCCCTATGCCGGCAAGGCCTACCTCACCGCCGAAGACCTGCGCAATACCGACATGGTGGTGTTCGATCGCACCTTCGTTCAACGCCATCTTCTGGATGCGTTCTTCGCCGAACATGGCATCACTTACCAGGTGGCGCTACAGAGCAACTTCGTCTCGCTGGTGGTGCAGGCCGCGCTGGACAACATGGGGGTGGCGACCCTGCTGCGCTCGGTGCAGCAACGCACGCCAGGCATCGTCGGCGTGCCGTTCCGGCCAGCACAGCAGATGAGTTTCCGCTTGTGCTGGCGCTCGGGGGAATACCTGTCGCTGGCCAGCAAGCGGTTCATCGACTTTGCTGCACAGACGCATTACCTGGAGCGGTGAGGGCCAGTCTTCTGGGCGAGATGAGCAATCACCTGCTCCGCAGCACGCCCCAGGCAGCCTTTGAAAAAGTGATTGGCACCGGCGTATACCGACACTGCCCGTTGTTCAGGGCCAGCCCATTGCAGCAGGTTGGCCAGCGGTGCCATTTCATCCTGTTCACCATGGAGTAACAGGCAATCCCCAGGCAGCGGCAATGGCTCGTAATAGCGCCCTCCCGGTACATCCCCCACCGGCAGCCCCATCAATGCGACTGCCTGCAACTGCCCTTCCAGCGCACAGGCAACCCGGGCGAACACGTAGGCCCCAAAGGAAAACCCGACCAGCGCTACCGGCAGCTCGGGCTGTTGCTGGTTGAAGTGACGGATGACCGCGATGCAATCCTCGGCTTCACCGATGCCCTGGTCGTGCGCGCCTTGCGTCTGCCCCACCCCACGAAAGCTCGGCCGTACCACTTGCCAGCCGGCTGCGCGCAGCTGCCGTGCCAGGGTCAGTGGCACGATATGCCGTGGGCTACCGCCCAGCAGCGGTTGCGGATGGCTGACCAGCACCAGCCCTTTGGGTGGTCCGTCGGGGTAGTCGATCAACAGCTCGATCTGGCCGACGGCCCCATCGATAAGCAGCGGGTTGCGCGGGGTATCTGACATTGCAGTTGTCCTTGTGAACCGAATGTGTGGCGCGTGTACTCACCGTTTGCCGAGCGTTGGCGCGTCACCGCCCGCAGTCTAAAAGAGCAGGCGTACCCGCTGCCACAGGGTCCCGTCACTTCAGCCAGGGGCGTAGCAAGCGCGCCCGCACTGAGCAGGAAACGGGCTGCAACGTCGCGGCAGCCGGGGCAGCATCCTCGACGTTGCAGCCATCGATTGACTATTATCCCGCCTTGAACGTTTCAGCATGTTTCAATAGGGATACAAATGTCAGTCCAGGAACGCCCCCCGCTCCCCAGTAAACACACCGTCGCCAAGATGGAAGCCGCCATGGCACTGGGCAGCTTTGCCATCGGCACCGGCGAATTCGCCATCATGGGCCTGATGCCCGACATTGCCAGCAATTTGCAGTTGAGCGAGCCGCAGGTGGGCCATGCCATCAGCGCGTATGCGCTGGGGGTGATGGTTGGCGCACCGACACTGGCCATTCTCGGTGCCAAACTGTTGCGCAAGCACATGCTGCTGCTGTTGATGCTGCTGTATGCCGTGGGCAACCTGGCCACGGCCTTTGCCCCCTCGTTCGGTGGCCTGGTCACATTTCGTTTCATCAGCGGCCTGCCCCACGGCGCCTACTTCGGCATTGCCGCAGTGGTCGCCTCGAGCATGGTCGCCAAGGATCAGCGCGCGGGGGCGGTTGCCCGGGTAATGATGGGCCTGACCTTGGCCATGTTGCTCGGCAACCCGGTTGCCACCTTCCTGGGCCAGTACTTCGGTTGGCGTTCGGCATTCGTGCTGGTCGGCGCGATCGCCCTGTGCACCATCGCCCTGGTCTGGCGTTTCGTGCCCCAGCGCCACGACGAAACACGCAGCGACCCGCGCAAGGAGCTACAGGCCTTTGCCCTCCCACAGGTATGGATGGCGCTGGCCATCGCTTCGATCGGTTTTGCCGGCATGTTCTGCGTGTTCAGCTACCTGGCACCGACCATGCTGCACGTGACCCAGGTGTCGCCACAGTGGATTCCGTTCGGTCTGGCGGCGTTCGGCGTGGGCGGTATCGTCGGCAACATCGCTGGCGGCAAGCTGTTCGACCGTCTGCAGTTCCGCGCCGTGGGCTTGGTACTGATGTGGTCGGTCGCCGTGCTGCTGTTCTTTACCTTCGCCGCCCAGGCGCTGTGGAGCCTGCTGCTGGGCATCGGCCTGGTGGGCACCATGATCGCCCTGGCGGCACCGCTACAGATCCGCCTCATGGACATTGCCCACGAGGCGCCTAGCCTGGCAGCGGCGTCGAACCATGCGGCGTTCAACCTGGCCAATGCCCTGGGGCCATGGCTGGGAGGCATGGCGATCACTGCCGGCATGGGCTGGACCAGCACCGGGTACATCGGCGCCGCGACTGCGCTGGTTGGCCTGGGCATCTACCTGGTGGCGCGGCGGATGAAAGGCGGGCATTGAAGCCGGCAGGGTCATAAAGGGTTACCCTACCCCTTTTAGCACCCGCCACTGCCGAGTCATTCATGTTCGATTGGGAAGACCTGCGCCATTTCTCCGCCTTCAGCTCGGCCGGCTCGCTGTCGGCCGCTGCCAAGACCCTGGGTGTCGACCACGCCACCGTGGCCCGGCGCATCGCCTCGCTCGAAGCTTCGCTCAAGCTCAAGCTGGTCGACCGACGTCCCCGCGCCTATGCCCTCACCCACGAAGGCCAACGCGTTGCGGAACTCGCCGAGCAGATGGCCATGTCCTCTTTTGCCCTGGCGCATTTCGCCAGCGCCGGCCAACAGACAGTGGAAGGCGAAGTGGTGCTCTCGGCACCACCGGCGCTGCTGGGCAGCATCGTCGCCCGGCGCCTGGGCGAGCTGTACCAGCGCTACCCACAGCTGCGCCTGAAGCTGGTGGGCAGCAAATCCAAGGCATCCTTGGTTCGCCGCGAAGCTGACATCAGCATCGCCCTGGCGAGGCCGACAGAGCCAACTCTGGTGGCCAGCCTGCTGGGGCACCTGGATTACCGGCTGTATGCCTCGCCCGGTTACCTGGCCAGCGCAACGGTCAGGCGCTACATCGGCTACGACGCGTCTCAGGCCCGTTCCCCACAACAGCAATGGCTCAACCTCCAGGCCGGCCAACAGCCGTTCGCATTGCACAGCAATGACCTGCGCATCCAGGCCCAAGCCTGTGCCGGCGGCATCGGCATCGCCTGCCTGCCCGCGTTCATGGCACAGGAACACGGTCTGAAAGAAGCAGGCAGCGCGCAACAGACCATGAGCATCGAAATCTGGCTGGCCGTGCATGAAGACGTGCGCGCCACACCGCGGATCAAGGCGGTTACCGACTTCCTTCAGCAACAGGTGCGGCCGCTGCTACGCTTGTGAATTCTTGCAGATGGCGCATGCATCAATACGGAATTTTCGCACAACCCTGCCCGCGTTAGGCTAACTCCATCACTCACGCCCTTGAAGGAGACGACGATGCAGTACGTAAAGCTGGGTAGCACTGGGCTGGACATTTCAAGGCTGTGCCTGGGCTGCATGACCTTCGGTGAACCCGACGCCGGCACTCATCCCTGGACCTTGGGCGAAGACGCCAGCCGGCCGATCATTCGCCATGCCGTCGAGCAAGGCATCAACTTCTTCGACACTGCCAACAGCTATTCCGCCGGCACCTCGGAAATCATCCTCGGCAAACTCCTGAAGGAGTTTACCCGCCGCGAAGAAACCGTGATCGCCACCAAGGTGTTCTTCCCTGCCAACATGTGGGAAGGCGCCAGCCGGCCCAATGAGCAAGGCTTGTCACGCAAGGCGATCATGGCCAACATCGACGCCAGCCTCAGCCGCCTGGGCACAGACTACGTCGACCTTTACCAGATCCACCGCTGGGACTACCACACCCCCATCGAGGAAACAATGGAAGCTCTGCATGATGTGGTCAAGGCCGGCAAGGCGCGCTACATCGGTGCATCGTCGATGTATGCCTGGCAGTTTGCCAAGGCGCAGCAGGTAGCCGCCAGCCATGGCTGGAGCCGCTTCGTGTCGATGCAGAACTACCTCAACCTGATCTACCGCGAAGAAGAGCGAGAGATGATCCCGCTATGCCTGGATCAAGGCGTCGGCCTGATGCCCTGGAGCCCGATGGCGCGCGGCCGCCTGACACGACCGCAGGGGCAGCAAACCCAGCGCACGCGCACCGATGTGTCCGGGCAGTCGTTCTATGAAAAGACCGAGGTGGAGGACGGCCGGGTAATCGATGTGGTCGAGCAGATCGCCAGCGAACGGGGGGTGCCGATGGCCCAGGTTGCGCTGGCCTGGGTGCTGGGTAGGGCCGGCGTTAGCGCCCCTATCGTCGGCGCCTCGAAGCCCGCCCACCTGGACGATGCCCTGGGCGCACTGTCACTGCAGCTGAGCGAGGACGAGGTGGCGCGCTTGCAGGCCCCTTACGTTCCCCACGCGGTCACCGGCTTCAAGTAGCAATGGCTTGCGGCAGTTCGATGCGCACCCGCAAGCCCCCTGTGGCGGCGGCCAGCGCGGTGATGCTGCCACCGTGCAAGGCGATGGCACGCTGGGCGATCGCCAGCCCCAGGCCGAAGCCGTCGCTGCTGTCGGTGCCACGGTCGAACGGTTCGAAGATGCGCTGCAGGCGCGCCGGGTCGACGCCCGGGCCATGGTCGCTGACGCACACCTGCAACCATTGCCCACCTGGTGCCGGTGCGGCCTCCACCAATACCGCCGTGCCGGGCTTGGTGTAGCGCACGGCATTGCGGATGACGTTCTCGAAAGCCCGGTACAGGAGCTCTTCATGGCCATGCATGAGAAACGCACCCTGAGCCAGCAAGGACACCTGGCACTGCTTCATGCCTGCCTCGAAACGGGCATCCTCGACGATCTGCGCCAGCAGTTCGACCACATCAACGCTGGCGAAGTCATTGTTGCCTTGACGGGACTGGGCACGGGCCAGGGTCAGCAGTTGCTCGATCAGGTCGTCCATGCGCCGCGACTCGCGCTCGACCCGCTCCAGCATGTCGGGCCGGTCGGGTTGCTGGCGCATCAGGCCAATGGCGGCATGCATGCGGGTAAGCGGTGAGCGCAGCTCATGGGAAATATCATGCAGCAGGTTCTGCTGGGCCTGCACCAGGGCCTTGAGCTGGCCGGCCATGCGGTCACAGTCCTCGGCCAGGTCGACGATTTCGTCACGGCGCTTGCCCAGCCGCGGCCTGACCCGCACATCAAAACGGCCTTGGGCAACCTGGCCCATGGCCTCGCGCAGCCAGGTCAGCGGCCGGGTCAGGTAAAAGCTGCACAACAGCGCGAACAGCGCGCTCATCACCGCCCCAGTCACGAACGGGCCAAGGTTGCGTGGGCGCGGTGCCATACCGACACGGGTGGCCACCGAAGCGCGCAGCACCAGCGGGCGGCCGTCACGGTCGAGCAGTGCCTGCTCGAAACGCGCCACGTGCACCGTTTGGCCAGCCAGCAAGCGGCCTTGATCGTCGTAAAGGCCTACTTGCACATCCTGCGGCTGTGGCGACACGTCCAGCAACTGGCGGCCGGCCCGCTCGCCATACCGTTCGAGCAATTGCAGCTCAGTGGCCAGCAGCGAACGCAGCCCGGGGGTATCGCCGCGCAGTTCATTGAGCATGAAGGCCCCCGCCCCCACCAGGAAGGTCAGGGTGTTGGCCAGCCAGAACGCCAGGAACAGCTTCCAGAACAGACGCCGGCGCATCATTCGACGATCAGCATGTAGCCCATGCCGCGCACGCTCTGGATCCAGCTGCTGCCATCGGCACGCGGGCCAAGTTTTTGCCGGATGCTGCTGACGTGCACGTCGATGCGTCGGTCATAACGGGTCAGCGGCCGGCCCAGGGCATTGAGCGACAGGTCCTGCTTGCTGACCAGCTGACCGGCCTGGCGCGCCAGGGCTTCGAGCAGGCTGAACTCGGAGCCGGTCAATTCCAGCGTGGCTGCGCCCCAGCGTGCCTCGCGCCGCCCCGGCCACATTTTCAATGCACCGCTGCGTACCTGTTCAGGTACCTCGGGCGCGCTGGTATCACCCATCAGGTGTGGCTTCACGCGGCGCAGTATCGCCCGCAGGCGCGCCACCAGCTCGCCAGGAGAGCTGGGCTTGGGTACATAGTCGTCGGCACCCAGCTCCAGGCCGGCGATGCGGTCGATGTTGTCGCCACGGGCAGTCAGCAGCAGTACCGGCACCTGGCTGCGCGCGCGCACGCGGCGTAACACTTCGATGCCCGAAATGCCGGGCAGCATGACGTCCAGCACCACCACCTGGAAGTTACCGGACAACGCCTGGGTCTCGCCTTCTTCGCCGGTGTCCACGGCCATTGCCTGGAAGCCTTCGCGCGCCAGGTACAAAGAGAGCATTTCGGTCAGTTCGCGGTCGTCGTCGACCAGCAGCACAGGGATCATCAGGGCCAGATATCGCAATTGCAGGGGGGGTAATGATCGCCCTACGCGCCGGCACTGTCACCGCCGGCCGGTCGGACTTTACACATCTTTACCCTCGGCTAACCGCGCCGTACACAGCCCGCCCGTATCCTCATCGCCCGCTGCTTGCGGGTTGCCCGCGCTCGCCTCCCTCCAAATCCGCTTGTCTGGAACCCCCGATGAACTACCCGCGCCTGTTGCTCTCCATCCTGCTGCTGAAAGCCACGCTGGCCCAGGCCTCACCGTTCAGGATCGCCGACATTCGCGTCAACGGCCTGCAGCGGGTTTCCGCCGGCAGTGTGTTCGGTGCCTTGCCGCTGAACGTTGGCGACCAGGCCGACGACCGCCGCCTGGTGGACTCGACGCGTTCCTTGTTCAAGACCGGGTTCTTCCAGGACATCCAGTTGAGCCGCGATGGCAATGTGCTGATCATCAACGTGGTCGAGCGCCCGTCGGTATCGAGCATCGAGATTGAAGGCAACAAGGCGATCAGCACCGAAGACCTGATGAAGGGCCTGAAACAATCGGGCCTGGCCGAAGGCGAGATCTTCCAGCGTGCCACCCTCGAAGGTGTGCGTAATGAGCTGCAGCGCCAGTACGTGGCCCAAGGGCGCTACTCGGCCGAGGTCGACGCCGAGGTGGTGCCGCAGCCG
>NZ_JAECZP010000042.1:0-11211 GCF_019691255.1 Pseudomonas sp. USTB-Z | reverse complement strand
GCGCTGCCGGACTACATGGTCCCGGCGCACCTGCTGCTGCTCGACCGGTGGCCGCTGACAGCCAACGGCAAGCTCGACCGCAAGGCCTTGCCCAAGGCCGATGCCAGCCTGCTGCAGCAAGCCTACAACGCTCCCCAGGGCGCGCTGGAACAGGCCTTGGCCACGTTGTGGCAAACCGCGCTCAACGTCGAACGTATCAGCCGCGACGATCACTTCTTCGAACTGGGTGGCCACTCGTTGCTGGCCATCCAGCTGCTGGCCAGCATCAAGCAGGCACTGGGCCTGGCAGTGCGTATCCAGGACCTGCTCGCCTACCCCCGCATCGACCTGTTGGCTGCACATCTGGGCCGTGAGCATGCCTGTGCGAGCCCGTGCATCGTGCCCCTCAACCGCCCGGCCACACCGCTGCCTGCATTGTTCTGTATCCACCCCAGCGGCGGCATGGTCTTCAGCTATCAGCCGCTGGCCAGGTGCCTGGAACCGCAGGCTTGCGTCTACGGCGTGCAGCACCGGGGCGGCAGCCCGGCGCCGGCCGAACAGCAGGGCTGGCAAGCGATGATCACCGACTACACCGCACAGATCCGCCAGGCACAACCGTCCGGGCCATACCGCCTGATGGGCTGGTCCCTGGGCGGCAGCATTGCCTGGGACATCGCCCGGCAGCTGGAACAGGCCGGCTGCGAAGTCGCATTCCTGGGGCTGGTCGACAGCACCCTGCCCGAGGCGCAGTTGAGCCGCGCCGCGTTCCCCCCTCACACCCCTCGCCCAGCCCGCCACAGCGATACGCCGGGCCAGCGCGAGCTGCAAGACACCGTCGAGCTGTTCGGCCTGTTGTTCCCGCAGGCCAAACAGGCCGCCGCCGAGCAGCTGCACGCCAACCCTACTCAGGACGTCAAGGCGTTCTACCAGTGGGCCACGGCGCACCTGGCTGACGCTGGCAGCGATGTCCAGGGCGTGCTGGCCAGTGCCAAGGCCCAGATCATGAATGCCCAGGCGTTCGACATCCACGATCAGCTGGAAGCGAGCTTCGCCGATTTCACCCTCACTCCGCTCAGGGTCAAGCCCAGTTGCTGGTGGTCGCAGGTGCACAAGAGCGCAGCACACATTCACGCCGCCGAGCAGGTCATCCGCCAGTTCTGCGCAGGGGGTGAGCTGGACGTTTCGCTGCACTCACCCTACCCACACGAAACCATGATGCTGGAGCAGCCCCTGATCGACTCGTTCATCGAGGCGTTCGGCCGTAGCTGCCCGGCACCCTGAATACCCCGTCACACCTGCCAAAAAGGAAACGTTCGCCATGAAGTGCGCTCCCTACACCGTCACCGGCCTGGCCCTTGCCCTGGCCATGGCGGCCTGCCCGCTACTCGCCCAGGCTGCCAGCAAGACCCCGGGCGAGGTCTTCCAGGATTGCAAGGCCGGCTGCCCGGAAATGGTCGTGCTGCCTGCGGGCAGTTTCGTCATGGGCACGCCGGATGACGAACCGGGCAAGCAGCCCGACGAAGGCCCGCAACATACCGTGACCTTCGCCAAACCCTTCGCCATCAGCCGCTTCCAGGTCACCGCCGGCGAGCTGGATGCCTATATCAAGGAAACCGGCGTGGTCATCAAGGACGGTGACAAACGCCCAGGGCGCCTGTGCCAGGCCAGCAAGCCTCGCTACCCGCAAGGGCCGCGCCAGCCGGCAGTGTGCGTCGATTACTACGATGTGCAGGCCTATGCGCAGTGGCTGAGCAAAAAGACCGGCCACACTTACCGCATGCTCAGCGAGGCCGAACGCGAGTACGCGGCACGGGCCGGCTCCACCGGGCCGTTCCCGTTCCCGTTCGATGAAGAAGGCGACTACCAGATCAGCAAGCACGCCAATACCTACGGCCCCAAGGACGGCTACAGCTACACCTCACCGGTAGGCAGCTACCCGCCCAATGCCTTTGGCGTCTATGACATGCACGGTAACGTATATGAATGGGTCGCCGACTGCTACCACAAGGACTACGTCGGCGCGCCCAGCGATGGCAGTGCCTGGATGGAGGCCGACGGCGGGCTTTGCCAGGCGGCGCACATGCGCGGGAATGACTGGGGTGAAGCGCCGATCTTCTCGCGTTCGGGCAATCGCAATGATCGCGAACGCACGGTACGTGGCGACTTCCTGGGCTTTCGTGTAGCGCGGGAGCTGTGACCTGACGCAGGCCATCTGGGCGGGGTACCCGCCAAGATGGCCTGCGTGGCCCCAGGTTCAGAACTGTGGGGTGTATTTGACCGAGAACATGAAGTTGCGAGGGTCGCCGTAGTAGTTGTTGGCACTGACCGCAGCATACGACGGGATGTAGTACACCTTGTCGAAGATGTTGTTGAAGTTGACCGCCAGGCTGACTTCATCGCTGACCTTGTAACCAAGGCGCGCATTCCAGATGGTGAAGCCGGGCGAATCGAATTTGCGGTCGTAGGCAACGGTGCTGCTCTGGCTGTTGAAACCGCCGCCGACACTGAAGCGGCTGAAGTCACCAGGCAGGGTGTAGTCCGTCCACACCTTCACCGAGTGTTTCGGCGTCCAGGTGGAGAAGATCTTGCCCTCGTTCGTGTTGTCCTTGAGGTACTTGGTGGTGTTGTAGACGTAACTGGCCGACGCTTGCAGGCCTGGCAGCACCTCACCGTTGATCTCGGCCTCAAGGCCCTGGCTACGCACTTTGCCGGACGCTTCGGAGCATCTGGACCCATCACAGATTTGTGTGACATCCTGAACCGGCACCGCTCGGTTCTCGTGGTCATAGCGGAACAGGGCAACGCTGGTATTGACCTGGCCATCGTAGAGTTCACCCTTCAGACCGAGTTCGTAGTTGCTGCCAACGATCGGCTCGATCGTAGAGCCACCGACGCCCTTGGCACTCTGCGGAATGAAGACGTCCGCATAGCTGGCGTAGGCCGACCATTGCGGCGTCAATTCGTAAACCAGGCCCGCGTAAGGGGTGACGACACCGTTGTTGGCCTTGGAAGCCGGGCTGTCATACTTATAGTCACCGGCCTCATAGACCTGAGAGTCGTAATCGTAGGAGTACCAGCTGGTACGCCCACCGAGGATCAGGGTCAGCGGGTCGGTCAGCTTGACGCGCCAGGTACCGTAGATACCTTTCTGCACGATCGTGTACTGGCTGTCGGTACGCGTGCCACGGGCCGCCAGGCTGTCGTAGTTCTCGAAGGGCAAGTGGTTGTCGAGATCGAAAATGTTCGCCCCCGCGCTGCGCACCACCGCCATGGTGTTGTCGCTGGTGAAGCGTGAGTAGTTACCGCCGAAGACCACTTCCTGGTCGAAGCCAAAACCGTTGAAGTCGCCATCGACGAACATGTCCAGGCCACGGCTGTGGGAGTTGAAATCAGTGGCATAGCGCCAGTCGAACAACCCAGACCCATCGTTGGCCAGGCCGGTCGGCGCTACCACGTAGGCGTAGGTCATTTCGTTGCGCTCGTTGATCGCCACCGCCGCGGTCTTGAACTTCCAGTGGTCGTTGAAGCGGTGCTCGAGGTCGACATACAACGCCAGCTGCTCGGTCATGCCGCGGTTCCAGTCGGAGCCGGTGAAGGTCGAGCGCGACAAGCCTACGTCCCGGCCGTCACTGAAGCGCGGTAAACCGGCGACCATAGGCGTGAAACGCGTCTTGCGATCGCTGATGCCGACACCGAGGGTGGTGTCTTCAGACAGGTCGAAGTCCAGCGCACCGTAGACCTTCTGCTCCCAGCCGCCCACATAGTCGATGAACGAGTTGCGCGTATCGTAGTCGACCACGGCACGCCCACGGATGTTGCCCGCCTCGTTCAGCGGGCCGCCAACGTCAACCTGGGTGGCATAGTGGTCCCAGGAACCGGCCTGGGCGGTCAGGGTGACTGTCGGCTTGGCCTGGCCGCGCTTGCGCACGAAGTTGATCGCGCCACCGGGGCTGTTGGCCCCTTGCAGCAGCGCAGCGCCGCCACGCAGCAGTTCGACACGGTCATAGAATGCCGTCGGTTCCGTCAGGTAGCTGCCCAGCGCGTAGATGCCACGGGTCATGGGCACGCCATCGTACTGCAGCGAGTCGATCTCAAAGCCGCGCGAGGTGATGAAGCCGCCGGTACCCGGGCTTTTGGCGAAGGTCATGCCCGGCGCGTTGGCCAACAGCGTCGGCAAGTCGGTGATGTTTTGGTCATCCATGCGCTTGCGGGTCATCACCGACACGCTCTGCGGAATGTCCTTGAGCTTGTGTTCGCTCTTGCCGATGGTGACGCCACCGGTGGTATACGAGTTGCTGCCTTCGGTGGTCACGCCCAACGTGTTGCCCGTGATGCTGGTGGTGCCCAGTTCCAGCGCCGAGGACGCTGGCCGCTCACGCCGCACCAGGGTCAGGGTATCGCCCTCCAGGCTGTAGCTGACCGGCAAGCCGCGCAACAGCTTGGCCACTGCCGCGTCGACGGTGTAGCTGCCACGCACTTCATTGCCACGCAGGTCGGCCATTTCCGAGGCGTTGTAGATGAACTGCACATCGGCCTGCTCGCCAAGCGCACGCAGGGCGTTGGGCAGCGACTGGGCAGCGATGTCGAAGTTGACCCCCTGAGCCCAGACCTGGGCGGCCATGGGCAGCATCAATGCGGCGCCCAGCACCCCTTTGCCGAGCAACGCCCGGGATGAGCGGGCGCTGATCGAGCGGGACATGCAAAGCGCCTTGACCAATGGTTTGAACTCGAAAAATCCTGCTGGCATGGTATTTCTCTATTTATATCGTGTAATGAAATCGTCCCGCGCCCACCAACGGCCCCCAAACGGCCGAGCTGCCCATCCTCCCCCGGACAGATCCCGCGACAGACGCCTGACACGCAAGTCAAAACGGCTTGCCACGTGTGGCTTTCAGCGCGCTCCTACATAAGACGCATCACCCTGGCAAATCCAGAATGAGAATTTTTTGCATTAGTATCTCGCCGGCATCCTTCCACGCAATCGGCACGGCAGTACGGGGGAGGCAATGCAAAAGACCCCAGGGGCGGGTTGCCCGCCCCTGGGCGTGGTGAGGCTCAGCGGCTCTTTTCCAGCAGCCGGGCTTTTTCTTCAGGGCTCATGCTGTCGAGCCGCAGACGGGCCTGGGCCAGCTTGAGCAACTGGCCAGGGTTGGCCTCGCGCTCGCGCAGCGCCTGGGCAAGGGTGGCAACCGTAGCGTGGTCGAAGATGACGCCTGGATTGATGTCGCACTGCAGCAACTTGCGAATACCTGCCGCCAGCTTGATGACCAGCAGCGAATGCCCGCCCAGTGCAAAAAAGTCCTGCTCGATGCCCACTTGCTCCAGCCCCAGCAGTTGCGCCATGCGCTGCGCAATCACGGTTTCCAGTGCATCACGCGGGGCCAGCAGACCCGCCGCAGGTTCATTGCCCACCTGCCGCAACGCTTGCCGGTCGAGCTTGCCGTTGCCCAGGCGCGGCAACCGCGGCAATGCCTGCAGGGTACGCGGCAGCATCACCGCCGGCAGTTGCCGTGCAAGGTACTCGCGGACCGCGTCCAGGGCAGCCGCCGTGGCTTCGTCGCGCAAGCTGACATACGCGCTCAGCGCTTCTCCATCACACAACACCGCCGCCTCGACCACCTGCGGTGCACCCGACAGCTGTGCCTCGATCTCCGCCAGCTCGATGCGGAAGCCGCGTATCTTCACCTGATGGTCGCGCCGGCCTTGCAGCTCGATAGCACCGTCCGGGCGATAGCGGGCCAGGTCGCCGGTGCGGTAAAGCCGCTCGCCCGCCACGAACGGGCTCTCGACGAACGCCGGCGGGTCACTTTGCACGTCTTGCAGGTAGCCGCGACACACCTGCTGCCCACCGACATACAGTTCGCCCAGCACGCCGGTGACCGCCAACTGCAAGTGCTGATCCAGCACATAGACCTGGTTGTTGGGCAACACCTGCGACAACCCGAGGGTGCCGGTCGGTACCGCCCGAACCGGGTGCACCATGACCCCGACCGTGGTTTCGGTCGGGCCGTAATGGTTGAACAGCTTGCAGTCCGGACGTATCTGCAACAGGCGCTGCAGCAACGCCGCGCTCGGGGCTTCCCCCCCCAGGATGACGGTGGCCGGTACTGCCGGTGCCTTCGACTCCAGCAGCGCGCTCAGGTGCGACGGCACGATCTTCAGGCAGTCGATTGCCTGCTGCTCGAGGTACGCAGCAAACAGTTCAGCATCCTTCATCACCTCGTCGGCGGCCACGTGCAGTGTCGCACCCACATACAAGGCTGCGAACAGCGTGGTATGGCCAAGGTCGGCCGACACCGTCGAGCCGAATGCGAAGTGACGACAGCCCTCCAGCGCCAGCGTGTGGCACACGCCTGCGGTGTAGTTCAGCAGTTGCCGGTGCTCGACCACCACGCCTTTGGGGGTGCCTGTCGAGCCCGAGGTGAACAGGACATAGGCGGCATCGCTGGCGCTGGCGCTGGCGCTGGCGGCGTGCGGGTACAGCTGTGTAGCGTCGGCCGCAAGTGGGTACAGGCTGTCGAGGCTCAGCGCCTCTATGCCCTGCTCACGCAGGCTGGCCACCGCTGCCGGCTCGACCAGCACCTGCGTGGCCCCGGCCTGTGTCATCAGGCGCACCTGCCGGGCAACGGGCCAGTGCGGCTCCAGCGCCAGGTAGGCCGCGCCGACACGCCAACTGGCCAACATCGCCACAACCCAGTCCAGCGAACGCGGCAGCGCCAGTGCCAGCACCACCCCGGGTTGCACGCCAACCTGCTGCAGCGCCAGCGCCAGGCGCTGCACTGCCAACTCCAGTTGGGCGTAACTCAGGCCCGCGTCACCTGCGACCAGCGCCAGCGCGTCGGGGGTGTCGATTGCCCACTGGCTGATCTGGGCCGCCAGTGATGTCGCGGCCAGTGGTTGCGGCGCGGGGTTGATCGACAGCAGGCGCTGGCGCTCGGCTTCACCCAGCAGGTTCAACTGCCGCAGCGGGCGGTCCGGCGCCTGGACGATGCTGCGCAGCAATTCAATGTACTGCTCCAGCAGGCCTTGCATGCCGCGCGCACTGTAGCGCCCGGCCAGGTAATCCAGGCTCACGGTAATCGGTTGGTCAGCACCCGCTGCTGGGCAAATGCGCAGCTGCAGCTCGATGCCCGCCGGCAGGCGTGGCGCCAGTAGCTCGCCCTGCCAGCACAGTCCGCCGGCAACCTGCGGCGCGAGCGCCGGCGTAGTGGAAAACGCCACGGTCGGCACGGCTGTGGGCACCCATTCCGGTACCCAGTACTCCTGCCACGCCACATGCTGCTCCAGCGCGGCGCCGAGCGCTGCAAGGTGCTCGCCGAAACGGGTTTCGTCAGCCCACTGCAGGCACAACGGCAATAACTTGCTGAACGACCCCGCACTGTTCGCGAAGTAGTCATAATCCTGTCGCGCATCGTGCTGCCAGGCGCCCAACAACCGGTTGCTGTCGCCAAGCCGGCCCAGCAAGGCCCACCAGGCCGCCTGCAGCAGCGTGTCCAGGCTGGCTTGACGGGCGTCGGCCAGGCGTTGCAACTGCCCCTGCAAGGCCAGCGGCAGATTCACCTGATGGTGTGCCTGATGCGTCGCTGGTTGGTCCTGGCGATAGGCTGGCCAAGGCGCGCTCATGCCCTGCTCCGTTGGCATCAGGTGCCCTTGCCAGTAGCCACGGGCTGCCGCTGCATCCTCATCCTGGGCCACTTCGGCACGCCACTCCAGATACTGCCCGAAGGCTTCAGGCAGGTCTTCGTCCGGCACGGCTGGCGTGTCATACAACGCCGCCAGGTCACGGTACAGCATGGCCATGCCAGCCGCGTCGCAGGCAAAGCCCGCCACCCCCAGCCATAGATGCCACTGCTCGGCATCGGCGGCCGGTACCAGCAAGGCCTGGGCGGCTGGCAGCTGGTCGATTTCGAAGCGCTGCTGCAACCAAGGCTCGAGCAGTGCCGGCGCACCTGCCTCGGCCTGCACTGCCAGCGTCAGGGCTGGCCGCCGGGCGCCGATGAACTGGCGCATGCCGCGGTATCCCGGGGCAGTGCCCAGGCGCCCGGCCAATATCGGGTGGCGCTCGACCAAGCGCTCAAGCGCCTGGCTCAGGCGCGCCGGGTCCGGCCGGCCCTGAACGCTGATCTTCAGCAGCGTCGCGGCCTGTGACCAGTCCGGGCAAGCGGGCAAGGCATCGAGCCAGTGTTGCTGGTCGACGGTCAGGGCAAAACCGATGTCCTCGGCCTGGTCTACGTAACTGTTCATCCCTGGGTCTCCTCGGTCGCCATCACCTGCATGGCCGCAGCCGCCTCCAGCGCGGCCCGGTCGAACATGTCGCCCATCGCCACGACGATCTTGCGCGGCCCCTCGTACGGGTCACGGGCATGCGCCGCCAGCATGTTGTCGACCAGGATCACGTCGCCTTTCTGCCATTGGAACCGCACGGCACAGGCTTCATACAGCTCGCCGATCAGTTGCATGTCCTGGTCGGGGATCGGCGAACCATCGCCGAAGTACACATGCCGTGGCATGCGTTCCAGGCCGAACATGGCCAGCAGGTCTTCGCGTGCATCGGGCTCCAGCCAATAGATGTGGTGCAACTGCACCTGGTTGAAGAACGAGCGTGCGCCGGTGATCGGGTGCGTGATGATTGCCGGGCAGCGGGTGCGGGTCTGCAACTCGTCGTTGTCCAGCCAGCGCCATTCGATGCCAGCGGCACGGCAACGGGCCTCGACCTCGGCGCGGTCATCGGTGCGGAAGAAATGCTGCCATGGCACGTCGAGCTTGTCGGCGAACGTGCGCACATACAGCAGCCCTTTGTCCTCGAGGGTTTGCCGCAGTGCCTGCGGCAGCTTTTCGTACATCAGGCGGCAGTCGACCACCGGCGTGGCACCGCCGACCGGCGAAGGCTGCTCGCAATAGAACATCTGCTTGCGCGGCCAGCTGTCCTGGTGCGCACTCTCGTTATGGAACAAGATCATTTTGGTTTCCGGGTACGGCGTGGAGCGGTAGGTGTTCTTGCCCCCCTCCTTCTTCGGCAGGTCACCGTATTGACCGTAAAGCCCCGGCTGTACAGCTTCGGCGAATGCTTCAAACCCCTGGATACCCTCCAGGGCAAAGCCGCGGAACAGGATCCCGGCATGCTCGCCCAGCTTGCGCTCGACCAGCGGCCGGTTGTTGCGCACCCACTCGATCAGGTCGATCGATGCGTCGCCAGGCTCGACGAGCAACGGGAACAGCTGGCCTGGTACCAGCAGCGACTCGCGCACCGCAGCCCGTGGCGGTGCAGCTGCAGTGGCGCCGGCAGAGCGCTTGAGGAATTTGCCCAGCTTGTCGGCCTTGCTGGCCGGGGCACTTACCGGTGTGCTGCCAGCCAGGGCGCCACCCTGTAATGGAACGTTCATCGCTTGCCACCTCATATCCTGAACACTGACGATCTGTTCGAGCATCGCGATCCATGCGCTGACGAGTCGCTGGATATGCTCTTGCCTGAAAAGCGTTGTCGCAAACTGCCAGTTGCCACTGAGCTGCCCGGCCTCCTGTTCGATGAACAGGGCCATGTCGAACTTCGAATACAGCGCCGGGGCGGGCAGCGCCTGCACGGTAATGTCGGCCAGGGCTTCGCTGCGTACGGGCAGGTTGTTCATCACGAACAGCACCTGCACCAGCGGGTTCATGCCGCGCACCCGCGGGGCGCCATGGGCCTCGACGATCATGTCGAAAGGCAGGTCCTGATGCTCCAGGGCCGCGAGCAAGGTGCGCTGGGTGCCCTGCACGAAGTCACCGAAGGCCAGCCCATCACTCACCCTGGAACGCAGCGGCAACACATTGACGAAGAAGCCGATCAGGCCTTCCAGTTCGCTGTGCTGGCGGCCTGCGGTGTCGGCCCCGACCAGTACGTCGTGGGCACCGCTGGTCTGGTGCATCAACCACTGGAACGCCGCCAGCAGCGTGCTGTACAGGGTCACCCCGGCCTTGGCCGCGAACTGGCCAAGCGCATCGGTCAATGCTGGCGACAGGCTAAAGTCCACCGCACCGCCGGCATGGGAGGCCTGCTCGCTGCGCGGCTGTTCCAGTGGCAGCTCAAGGCGGCCGGTATGGCCCGCCAAGGCCTGTTGCCAGTAGCTTGCCTGGCGCTGCAGCTCACCCGCCTGCTCGAGGGCCTGCTGCCACAAGGCAAAGTCTGAATACTGCAGCGGTAACGGCGCCAGAAGGTGGGTCTGCCCTGGGGCGCTGTGACGGTAGATTTCAACCAGGTCGCGGACCAGCACGCCCATCGACCAGCCATCGGAGATGATGTGGTGCATGGCGAAGAACAGCACATGCTCCTGGTCTGCCAGGCGCGCCAGACGGCAGCGCAACAACGGCGCATGCTCCAGTGCAATCGGTGTGCTGGCGTTGGCCAGGGTGGCTTCGGCAATGCACCGTTGCTGCTCCTGCGGGCTGAACCCGGACCAGTCGTCGAGGGCGATATCCACCTCGATCCGGTCGGCAATCAGCGCCAGCGGATCACCCTCGTCGTCCTGCACGTAGGCCGTACGCAACACTTCATGTCGCTGCGCCAGCGCGTTCAGGCTGTTGCGCAACACCTCGACCTGCAGCGGCCCTTGCAGGCGCAGGGCCAATGGCATGCCGTAAGCAGCGCTGCCCCCGGACAATTGCTCGGCAACCCACAAGCGCCGCTGCATCAACGACAACGGTGCGGTGGCTTTTTCTCCATGGGCCAATAGCTCGACACCGTGCGCGGTCGCAGCCTTGCCAGCGCCGCCGAGCGCTGCCAGCAGGCGCTCCAGCACCGGGTGATCGAACAGGTCACGCAACGTCACTTGCACACCCGGCAGCTTGCGCATCCGCGATACCGCCTGGGTCGCCAGCAACGAGTGACCACCCAGCTCGAAGAAGTGGTCGCCAAGGCCCACCCGCTCAAGGCCGAGCACCTCCTGCCAGATACCCGCAACGTGCTGCTCGAGCGGGGTTTGCGGCGCCCGGTAGGCCTGCTGCAGGGCGCTGTTGTCGGGCTTGGGCAAAGCCTTGCGGTCGAGCTTGCCGTTGGCCGTCACCGGCCAGGCCTGCACCTGCAGGATGTGCGTTGGCACCATGTAGTCCGGCAGGCTGCCCTTGAGCTGTTCGCGAAGGCTGTCACGCAGTTCGGCGGCGTCCACTGCCATGCCCTGCTCTTCGGCCAGTACGTAGGCCACCAGCTGCTGGCCATGCCCGCTGTCCTGGGCCAGCACCACCGCCTCGCGCACCTGC
>NZ_JAECZP010000041.1:0-11266 GCF_019691255.1 Pseudomonas sp. USTB-Z | reverse complement strand
GTAAACCCGCTCCTACAGGAACCTTGTAGGAGCGGGTTTACCCGCGAAGAGGCCAGCACAGGAAAAATACCCAAAAAAAACCCCGGCACAGTGGCCGGGGTTTTCGTGAAACAGGCAGCAGTTTCAGCGTGCGTAGGTCATCAGCACATCCGCAGCGGTCTGGCTGTCCACCCCCATCATCACGCTCAGGGCAGTGACGGTAAGGATGGAGAAGCCGAACACCTTGCGGGCCCACTTGCTGTCGTCCTCGGCCTTGTAACCACCCCAGGCCATGTACAGCCAGTACAGGCCCATGGCTGCTGCCACGGCCAGGTAGCCGAGGCCGGCGTAACCGCCGAGGGTGAGCATCAAGGTGGCGAGCACAAAGGCCAGCACGTACAGCACAATCTGCTTCTTCGCCGCCAGGACGCCACGTGCCACCGGCAGGACCGGAATGTTGGCAGCGCTGTAATCCTTGAAGCGGAAGATCGCGATGGCAAAGCTGTGCGGCATTTGCCAAAGGCTGAACATCACCAGCAGGGTTACCGCAGCCAGGTCGAAGCTGTTGCTCACGGCGCAGTAGCCGATCACCGGAGGCATGGCACCGGACAGGCTGCCGACCAAGGTGCCGTGCACCGATTTACGCTTCAGCCACAGGCTGTAGAAACCGACATAGACGACAAAGCCAATCAGTGCGCAGAACGCAGACAGCGGGTTGGCCTGGACATACAGCAGGCTGAAACCCGCCACCCCGAGCAGGGTGGCGTAGATCAGCGCGAGGGGCAGCGACATGCCGCCCTGGACCATGACGCGGTTCTTGGTGCGCTCCATCTTGTGGTCGATGTCACGGTCGATGCAGTTGTTGAACACGCATCCGGACGCAACCACCAGCGAAGTACCGATCACCACCGCCAGGAACAGGGCGAAATCCACATGGCCCTTCGAGGCAAGGAAGAAACCGCCTGCCACGGAAAGCACGTTACCGAAAATGATCCCCGGTTTGGTGATTTGGATAAAGTGCTTAACGGACATGCAGTCTTACCTCACTTGGCCAACATTTCGAAGTGGATGCTGAACATGATCCACAGCGACAGGCCGACAAGCAGAGCGATCACCAGGGTGGTGAACAGGAACGTCGAAACGTTGTTGCGTTGCTCTTTCGAGCGGTCCATGTGCAGGAAGTAAACCAGGTGAACAACTACCTGGATCACGGCCATGGCAACAATGATCAGAACGGTCAGGTTCTTCGGCAGGCTGGCGGTCATGGCCAGGCCGAACGGGATCGCAGTCAGGATGATCGACAGTACAAAACCGATCATGTACGACTTGACGCTGCCGTGATTACCTTCGTGATGAGTGTCGTGTGCGTTAGCCATTACAGAACCCCCAGCAGGTAAACGACGGTGAATACGCAGATCCAGACCACGTCCAGGAAGTGCCAGAACAGGCTCAGGCAGCTCATGCGGGTCTTGGCGGTCGGCGTGATGCCGTGCTTGTTGATCTGGTACATCATGATTGCCATCCAGATCAGACCAGCAGTCACGTGCAGACCGTGGGTACCTACCAGGGCGAAGAAGCCCGACAGGAAGCCACTGCGCTGCGGGCCGAAGCCCTCGCTGATCAGGTGATGGAACTCATAGATTTCCATCGCGATGAAGCCTGCACCGAACAGGAAGGTCACAGCCAACCAGCCCAGTACGCCCGCTTTCTTGCCATCGAACATCTTCAGCATGGCGAAGCCGAAGGTGATCGAGGACAGCAGCAGGAACAGCGTTTCAACAGCTACGAAATCGAGCTGGAAGATGTCATGACCCGACGGGCCGCCGGCAAAACTGCCGGACAGCACCGCGTAGGTGGCGAAGAGCGACGCAAACAGGATGCAGTCGGTCATCAGGTACAGCCAGAAGCCCAGTACGGTCATCTGGCCCGAGTCGTGGTGGTGGTCGTCATGCCCATGGTCGTGACCATGAGCAGCGCCGCCGTGCATTACTTGACTGGACATTGATTACACCCGCTCAAACGATTCGACACGTGCGCCGGCAGGCAGAGCACCTGCTTTGGCCAGCGCTTTCATACGCTCGCCTTCGATGCGCGCCACTTCTTCGGCCGGAACCATGTAGCCCTGGTCGTCACGTGCAGCGTGGCGAACGAAGACAGCGATGGTTGCAACCAGGCTCGCGCCCACCAGCCACCAGATGTGCCAGATGAAGGCGAAGCCGAAGACGGTCAGGAACAGGCCCATGAACAGACCGGTAGCAGTGTTGCTCGGCATGTGAATGGCTTCGTACTTGGCCGGGGCCTTGTACGCAACGCCCGCTTCCTTGGCTTCGTGCCAGCAGTCCAGGCCAACTTTCTCAGGCATGTGAGCGAAGTTGTAGAACGGAGGTGGCGAAGAAGTCGACCATTCCAGGGTACGGCCGCCCCATGGGTCGCCGGTCACGTCCAGGTTCTGGTTGCGGTCGCGGACCGAAACGAAGATCTGGATCAGCTGGCAAGCGATACCGAACAGGATCAGCACGGCGCCGACAACGGCTACGTACAGGTAGGGTTCCCACAGTGGGTTGTCGGAGTGGTTCAGACGACGGGTCATGCCCATGAAGCCCAGGGCGTACAGCGGCATGAACGCAACGTAGAAGCCCGACAGCCAGAACCAGAAGGCAGCTTTGCCCCACTTCTCGTTCAGGGTGAAGCCGAAGGCTTTCGGGAACCAGAAGGCGAAACCGGCGATGTAGCCGAATACCGCGCCACCGATGATCACGTTGTGGAAGTGCGCAATTACGAACAGGCTGTTGTGCAGGACGAAGTCAGCACCCGGAACGGCCAGCAGTACGCCGGTCATGCCACCGATGGAGAAGGTGACCATGAAGCCCAGGGTCCAGAGCATCGGTGCGGTGAAGCGCACACGGCCTTGGTACATGGTGAACAGCCAGTTGAACAGCTTCACACCGGTCGGAATGGAGATCAGCATCGTCGCCAGGCCGAAGAAGGTGTTGACGCTGGCGCCGGCACCCATGGTGAAGAAGTGGTGCAGCCATACAGCAAAGCCGAGGATGGCGATCGCGCCCGATGCGTAAATCATCGAGTGGTGGCCGAACAGGCGTTTGCCAGAGAACGTCGAAGTCACTTCCGAGAACACGCCGAAGGCCGGCAGGATCAGGATGTAAACCTCAGGGTGACCCCACGCCCAGAACAGGTTGACGTACATCATCGGGTTCCCACCAAGCTCGTTGGTGAAGATGTGGAAGTCCAGATAACGGTCAACAGTCAGCAGAGCGAGTGCAGCAGTCAGGATCGGGAACGAAGCGACGATCAGTACGTTGGCCCAGGTGCAGGTCCAGGTGAAGATCGGCATGTCCATCAGTTTCATGCCAGGTGCGCGCATCTTCATCACGGTGACGAGGAAGTTCACGCCGGTAAGCGTCGTACCCAATCCGGATAGCTGTAGCGCCCAGATGTAGTAGTCGACACCCACCCCAGGGCTGTACTGAATGCCCGCGAGCGGCGGATAGGCAACCCAGCCGGTCTTGGCGAATTCACCAACGCCCAGCGAGATGTTGACCAGCAGCACGCCTGCCAGCAGCAGGTAGAAGCTCAGGGAGTTCAGGAACGGGAAGGCAACGTCACGTGCACCGATCTGCAGAGGAACCGCCAGGTTCATCAGGCCGGTGAAGAACGGCATCGCCATGAAGATGATCATGATCACACCGTGAGCGGTGAAGATCTGGTCATAGTGTTCAGGCGGCAGGTAGCCTTCGGAGCCGCCGGTTGCGGCAGCCAGCTGGGTACGCATCATGATGGCGTCGGCAAAGCCACGCAGCAGCATGACCATCGCGACGATGATGTACATCACGCCGATCTTTTTGTGGTCGACAGTAGTCAGCCACTCGCTCCACAAGTAGGTCCACTTGCGGAAATAGGTGATAAGACCGACGACAGCGATACCGCCGAGCGCGATCATGGCAAGCGTCACCATGACTATCGGCTCGTGATAGGGTATCGCCTCCAGGCTTAATTTACCGAACATCTCTTACTCCTCTGCACCGGCAGCTGGTTGCATACTCGATTCCACACCCTTGGTTGTGGCCAGATCTTTGCTGCCTGCTTCTTCGTGGCTACGACCGCGGTTCATGCCTTCGTACTTGTCGACGATCAGCTGGAACTGCTCAGGCGAAGCCTCGCTATACAGCGCGACCGGGTTGTTTTCGCTTGGTTTGGCCAAGGCGTCGTATTCGGCCTTGTCCAGCTTCTTCGGCGACTGCTTGACCTCAGCGACCCACTTGTCGAAGTCTTCCTGAGAGGTGGCAGTAGCCTTGAATTTCATGCCGGTGAAGCCAGCACCGCTGTAGTTGGCGCTGATACCGTCGAACTCGCCATTTTCGTTGGCGATCAGGTGCAGCTTGGTAGTCATGCCGGCCATGGCGTAGATCTGGCCGCCCAGGCCCGGGATGAAGAACGAGTTCATCACGGCGTCGGAAGTGACGCGGAAGTTGACCGGAGTGTTAGCCGGGAAGACGATCTTGTTGACCGTGGCAATGCCCTGCTCCGGGTAGATGAACAGCCACTTCCAGTCCAGCGCGACCACGTCGATCTGAATCGGCTTAACGTCCGAATCCAGCGGACGATAAGGGTCCAGCTTGTGGGTGGAGTGGTAGGTGACGTAACCCAGGGCGATGATGATCAGGATCGGGATGATCCACACCGCGGCCTCGATCTTGGTCGAGTGCGACCAGTCAGGGGTGTAGGTGGCTGCCTTGTTGGAAGCACGGTACTTCCAGGCGAACGCCAGGGTCATGATGATCACAGGGATTACCACCAGCAGCATCAGGCCGGTAGCGATCAGGATCAGGTTCTTTTGCTCAATGCCGACCTGGCCCTTCGGGTCGAGCAGGGTCCAGTTGCACCCACTGAGTAAAAGCATGCCTAAAAAGGGCAATATGCCAAACAGTCTGGGGTAACGCTTTTTACTCATCTCACGACCTCTAGATCAGCTTGCTTCAATGCAATTTGTGTTTTGGTAGCCAACACTTCGTCCTGCCAAGTGAGGCATTTCGCGCCCGTACTCGCTCCTGCCTGGGGTCCGACTGCAGGACCTTGGCTTCAAGCGGGTTAGCGGTGCTTATGGTTTCGTAGGCAACAGGCCTGTACTTCAGACCAAGTCCATTTGGTGCGGGAAAACGCGGAGGGGTGTCCGCCCGGTATCGCCGTTGGGCGAAACTTGACGAAGTCAGCAAAAAGGAGCGCTGGGGCTTCCTTCAATCCTGCGACTCGCAAGCAGTGCCGAACGGAAATTGGGGGCGATTGTAGATAGGTCGCCAACCCTTGACTATGACTTATTGAGCAACAGTCTTTTACAGAATCCGTAACAATGCTGCTCAATAATTCAACTTCGCGACAGTTTGTCGCACCCCGCTTGCTAGGCCTCAAAGCCGCATTCTGCAAGGCCTGTGGGTTGATCTGGATCAAGCGGTGCGCAACTTTTCCCTCTTCTCATGCGGTGCAAAAGACCCCATGCAATTCGGGACTTTTGTCTAAGCCTGGCGTCGATTGCGGTAGATACCGAGCGGGACGAGGACGGCGGTCAGCACGAACGCCACAAGTGCCCATTGCGCCAGCGACAGGCCGAGGATCGGCGGATACGGCGTGCTGCAGAAGCCGTCGACCTGAAACGCCAGTGGCCACAGCTTTGCCAGTGGCAGGTCATCCACGATCGGCTGCAGGGTATCGATACCGCAACTGACCATGGGGTTGGCGAGTATATACACATGGTTGCCAGCCGCAACGATTCCGCCAATTGCACTGAGCACCACCAATGCCTCGAAGAAGGTCAGGCTGCGGCGCCCAGGCATCGCCGCAGCGATGAAGGCAAACACGGCAATGAACAGCAACGCATAACGCTGCAGGATGCACAACGGGCAAGGTGCCTCGCCTAGCACCACCTGCATGTAGAGGGCGCCGCCGATCAGTGAAAGGCAGATCAGCCCCAACAGCACCAGAAAGCGCCGTTCCCGATTCAGGCGCGATGTTTGTTCGTTCATTGCCGGTTCCTTCGATGGATAGTGGCAGCGTGGTCCGCCTGCCTGGGCGCAAGTCTACACGCTGGGCATGGCCTGTGAGCATGCCGAGGGAGCGTCGCGGAAGCACTGCGCAGGGCTATCCAGTGTGGCTGAGACCGGCCGCAACGACGTCGGTTCAACGCCGGGCGGCAAAAAAACGGCTGCCCAGGTACCGCGCAGGGGCAAGCCCCTCGACACCCGGGAGTGAAGGATACCGTGATTAAAGGATGATTAAGGATGAAAGCGCAGCGCCCGGTTTCATCTTTCCTTTATATATAGGCAGAAAGGTGTGCTGCAGCTGGGGGACGAGCACTTTATAAGCCTGTACCGGCCCCTTCGCGGGTAAACCCGCTCCTACAGAGACGGCACCACATTCAAGACCGGTGCAATACCTGTGGGAGCGGGCGTGCCCGCGAAGAGGCCGGCACAGGCGCTACATCACTCCAGCGCTGCCGCCGGCCCGAAGAACTCGTAGCGGCTCTGCTGCTCCGGCACACCCAGGCCCTTCAGCTGGCGTTTGACCGCCGCCATGAAGCCTTTCGGCCCGAGGAAGTAGGCGTCCACGTCACGCTCCTGCGGCAGCCACTCGGCAAGCAGGTCTTCACTGAGCAAACCCACGGCGTCGGCCGCAGCGCCACCTTCCGGCTCGGCATAGCAGTAGAAGCGCTTGAGCTGTGGATGGCGCGCCGCCAGGCCATCGATCCAGTCCCGGAAGGCATGCACCGCGCCATTACGCGCACAGTGGATGAAATGCACCTCGCGCCGGGTTTGCAGTGCTGCCTGCAGCATCGCCAGGGTCGGGGTAATGCCCACCCCTCCGCTGATCAGCACCAGCGGCTTGTCGCTGGCTGCCAGGGTGAAGTCACCCGCAGGCGGGAACAGTTTCAGGGTATCGCCCACCACCAGCTCATCGTGCAGGTAGTTGGAGACCTTGCCGCCCGCCTCGCGCTTGACGCTAATGCGGTATTCCTTGCCGTCGCACAGCGCCGACAGAGAATAGTTGCGGCGCTGCTCGGCACCGTCAATGTCAAGTTTCAGACCGATGTACTGGCCAGGTTCTGCGTTGAGCACCGGCATGCCATCCACCGGGGCGAAGTAGAACGAAACGATCTCGCTGCTTTCCTGCTCGCGGCGTACCAGGCGGAATTCACGGGTACCGCGCCAGCCACCCTCGGCCTCTTCCTTCTCTTTATAGAGGTTTTCTTCAGCGCCAATCAGAATGTCGGCCAGCTGGCCATAGGCCGCGCCCCACGCGTCGATCACCGCAGGGGTGGCAATGTCCTTGCCCAGCACTTCCTCAATGGCGCGCAGCAGGCAGCTTCCGACAATCGGGTAGTGCTCCGGCAGAATCTGCAGGGCAACATGCTTGTTGATGATCTGCCCGACCAGGCCGCCCAGTTGCTCCAGCTGGTCGATATGGCGGGCATACATCAACACGCCGTTAGCCAGCGCACGCGGCTGATCGCCACTGGCCTGGTGGGCCTGGTTGAACAGCGGCCGTACCTCGGGGTATTCGCTGAGCATCATCTTGTAGAAGTGGGTGGTCAGCGCTTCGCCGCCGCTTTCCAGCAGAGGTACAGTGGCCTTGATGATTGCACGTTGTTCGGCATTGAGCATTGCAACAACTCCTGAGCCTGTGGCTTCAAATGACTGCCCCTGCCATTACAGCAATCGTGCCAACTTTTATCGCCAGCAAAATCAGGGGTTTGATGCAGGTCATGTCAAAACGACCCACCTCTGCGTATAGTCATATCGACCCATAGGAGTCCATATGACTACACAGCCACTGCTCACCACCCTCCTGCCCCTGGTCAGCGACCTGTCCCGCGATTTGCCCGACCAGGAACGCTACCGCCGCCTGTTGCAAGCCATGCGTGGCCTGCTGCCGTGCGATGCTGCAGCACTGCTGCGACTGGATGGTGAATGGCTGGTGCCGCTGGCAGTGGATGGCCTTAGCCCCGACACCCTCGGCCGGCGCTTTCGGGTCAGCGAGCACCCGCGTTTCCAGATACTGCTCAGCCGCCCGGAACCCACCCGTTTCGCCAGCGATTCCGAACTGCCCGACCCCTACGATGGTTTGGTCAATGCCCCCGATGCCGACCTTGAAGTGCACGACTGCATGGGCTGCCCGTTGATGGTCGATGAGCGCCCATGGGGCCTGGTCACCCTCGACGCCCTCACCCCCGGGCAGTTCCAGAGCCTGGAGCTGGATGCCCTGCAGGCCTTTGCCAGCCTGGCTGCCGCCACCGTTACCGTGGCCGAGCGTATCGAGCACCTGGCCCTGCGCGCCGAAGACGAACACCATCGCGCCGAGCTCTACCGCCAGGCCAGCGGCCAGGATAGAGAGCTGATTGGCCAGAGCCCCGCGCACAAACGCCTGGTGGAGGAAATTCGTCTGGTCGGCAGCAGCGACCTGACCGTGCTGATCACCGGCGAAACCGGGGTTGGCAAGGAGCTGGTGGCCCAGGCCCTGCACCAGGCCAGTAACCGCGCCGACAAGCCGCTGGTCAGCCTCAACTGCGCCGCCCTGCCCGACACCTTGGTGGAAAGCGAACTGTTCGGCCATGTGCGCGGCGCCTTCACCGGCGCGCATGGCGAGCGCCGCGGCAAGTTCGAACTGGCCAACGGCGGCACGCTGTTCCTCGACGAAGTGGGCGAACTGCCGCTGACGGTGCAGGCGAAACTGCTACGCGTGCTGCAAAGCGGCCAGCTGCAGCGCCTGGGTTCGGACCGCGAGCACCGGGTGGACGTGCGCCTGATCGCCGCTACCAACCGCGACCTCGCTGCCGAGGTGCGTACGGGCAACTTTCGCGCCGACTTCTATCACCGCCTCAGCGTTTACCCGCTGCACGTGCCACCTTTGCGCGAACGTGGGCGAGACGTGCTGCTATTGGCGGGCTACTTCCTCGAACAGAACCGTTCACGGCTGGGCCTGAACAGCCTGCGCCTGAGCCATGAGGCCCAAGCCGCGTTGATCGCCTACGACTGGCCAGGCAACGTGCGCGAACTGGAACACCTGATCGGCCGCTCGGCACTCAAGGCGCTGGGCCAGCACCCTGATCGGCCACGTATCCTCACTCTCGAAGCCATCGACCTGGACCTGCGTGTGTCGGCAACCACGCCAGGCACGCTGCCCTCTCCCGCTGCACCGCTGCAAGTGGTCACCCCGCCTGAAGGCGGCTTGCGTGAAGCCGTCGATAGTTACCAGCGACAGGTGATCGAAGCCTGCCTGCAGCGGCATCAGGACAACTGGGCAGCAGCGGCCCGGGAACTCGGTCTGGACCGCGCAAACCTGAGCCGTTTGGCCCGCAGGCTAGGGCTTCGCTGAGGCTTTTCTACCAAAGGATTAACCCAGAAAGCCATCTGGTTGCTTCCCCACCGGCTGCTATATCTCCCTAACCACCCGTTTGTCGACTGCCTGGTCGAGGCTGTGCGTAAGACCCCTGAAAGGGCTCTGTTACGTCGGTTGTGGCCCGAATACTCGGGCCGGGGGATCCGGATATCAGCAGGGAGCATCCATGGACAACATCGTCGTCGCCGATAAGCAATCCGAAGTCGCCACTCAGAGCGCCTGGGGCAATATCAATCTAAACGCACCAAGCGTCGTGCAGGTACCGGTTTCTCCAGACAAAGTGGCCACGGTCACCCAGCGCGGGCAGGACCTGATCGTCACCCTGAAGTCGGGGGAAAAGATCACCATCGGTAACTTCTTCGCCGTGGACCAGGCCGGGGTCGGCAGCGATATGGTCTTCGTCGGCGAAGACGGCACCCTGTGGCATGCCCAGTACGATGCGGCAGCGTTCACCGGTTTCACCTTCGAAGAAGTGGCCTCGCTGGACGAACTGGTCGCAGGCATCGGTACTGCAGGCAGTGCCATGCCAACTTGGGCGATTGCCGGGCTCAGCCTGCTGGGCGTGGGCGGCGCAGCAGCAGCGGCGGACAATGGAGGCGGGGGCAGCAGCGGCGGTTCCGACCCCGACACCAGCGCACCGGCCACACCGATCGACCTGCTGGTTTCGCCGGATGGCTTGCGTCTGACCGGCCGTGGCGAAGCAGGCACCACGGTGAACATCCGCGACGCCGCCGGCAACCTGATCGGCAGCGGCACAGTGGGTGCCGACGGCAACTTCAACGTGACGTTGAATGCACCGCAGATCAACAGCGAAAACCTTGATGTCACCCTGACCGACGCCGCCGGCAATGTCTCGGCGCCTGGCACTGTCACTGCGCCGGACGCAACTGCACCACTGGCGCCGACCGACCTGGCTATCGATGAGCAGGGTAACACCCTCACCGGTCGTGCCGAGCCCGGCTCGACGGTTTCCGTGCGAGGCGCTGGTGGCGTATTGCTGGGCACTGCGGTGGCCGGTGCGGACGGCCAGTTCAGCATCACTCTGCAACCGCCACAAATCGACGGCCAGGCCCTGGAGATCAGCGCCGCAGACGCGGCTGGCAATATCTCGCCAGTTGCCAGCATCACGGCGCCGGACGTCGACACCCCAGATACCACAGCCCCTGAACAACCGACCGACCTGGCCTTGGCCGATGGCGTCACTTTCACCGGACGCGGTGAGCCTGGTGCTACCGTGCAGGTGCGCGATGCTGCCGGCAACCTGATTGGCACCGGTGTCGTCGGTGCCGATGGCCTGTTCAGCCTCACCCTGTCGCCTGCCCAGACCAATGGTGAAGCACTCGACGTGCGTCTGGTGGATGCCGCCGGCAACAGCTCTGCCCCATTGCAATTCGATGCGCCGGACATCACACCGCCTGACGCAGTAACCAATATTACAGTTGGTGCTGACGGCCTGGCCCTGAGCGGTCGCGGCGAGCCAGGTGCCACTGTCGAAGTGCGCGATGCCAATGGCACTGTGATCGGCACGGGTGTCGTGGGTGCCAACGGCACCTTCCTGATCGACCTCGCCCCAGCCGCACAGCCGGGCGAGCAGTTGAGCCTGGTGCAGACCGACCCAAGCGGTAATGCTTCAGTGGCTACCGAGTACGATGTACCACTGACCACCGCGCCCGACAGCCCGAGCAATCTGGCCATCGATGCTGATGGCACCACCCTCACCGGTACCGCGCCGGCTGGCAGCCGTGTGGAGGTGCATGACGCCAACGGCACGCTGATTGGCAGTGCCATTGCCAACGCCGATGGCAGCTTCAGCATCGAACTGAATCCCGCACAAGCCAACGGCGAACTGCTGGACGTGGTTGCCATCGATGACGGCGGCGTT
>NZ_JAECZP010000040.1:0-11495 GCF_019691255.1 Pseudomonas sp. USTB-Z | reverse complement strand
CAAGCCCGCTCCTACACAGAACACGCATGTCCTCGTAGGGGCGGGCTTGCCCGCGAAGGGGCGCAAAGCGGCCCCGGCTTTAACGCGGTATTACTGCGTTGCAGTCTCCTGCACCACGCGAATAACCCGCTGCGGAAACGGAATATCGATCCCTTCGGCCTTCAACCGGTCACGCGCATACTCGTTGAGCATGAACATCACGTCCCAGTAATCGGAGGTCTTGGTCCACAAGCGCAGCGATACGGTGATCGAGCTGTCGCCCAGCGTCGACACGACCGCCTGCGGTGCAGGGTCTTGCAGAACACGCGGGTCCTTTGCCAGCTCCAGCAACACATTGCGGGCCTTCTGCAGGTCAGCCTCGTAGTCAACGCCCACATCGAACACCACCTTGCGCGTCGGCTGGCGGTTGGTGTTGGTAATGATGCCGTTGGACAGGCTGCCATTGGGCATGATGACCGTCTTGTTGTCACCGGTGCGCAGCACGGTGTGGAAGATCTGGATACTGTCGACGGTGCCGGCAACGCCCTGCGCCTCGATCCAGTCACCGATACGGAACGGGCGGAACATCAGGATCAACACACCACCGGCGAAGTTCGCCAGGCTGCCCTGCAAGGCAAGGCCGATGGCCAGGCCTGCGGCACCGATGGCGGCGACGAACGAGGTGGTCTCGATGCCGATCATCGAAGCCACGCTGACCAACAGCAGCACCTTCAGCACGATGTTCGCCAGGGTGCTGATGAAGCCCTGCAGCGCCAGGTCGGCGTTGCGCAGGCCAACCAGCTTGCCGAGGCGGGCGCTGACCTTGTTGATGATCCACCAGCCAACCGCCAAGGTCAGCAGTGCCAGCAGCACACGGCTGCCGTATTCCATGATCAAAGGGATCCACGTCTGGGATTGGCGGACGAGCTGGTCGACCTCAGCGTTCAAATCCATATTCATCTCCTGATGCCGAGCGGCAAGTACACGGTAGAACAGGCCGCGCGTGTTATTACGCAACCCCGGCCCCCATGGACATCATTTGGCCATCGGGGTTCCGGGCCACCCCCACATCAGTCGCGGAAGTTGTTGAACTGCAGCGGCATGTCGAATTCCTTGGTGCGCAGCAGGGCAATGGCTTCCTGCAGATCGTCACGTTTCTTGCCGGTTACCCGTACCTGCTCACCCTGGATGGCGGCTTGTACTTTCAGCTTGCCATCCTTGATGGTGGCAACGATCTTTTTTGCCAGGTCCTTGTCGATGCCTTCGCGGAACTTGGCTTCCTGTTTCTTTTCCTTGCCGGAGGCGTAGGGGTCCTTGGTTTCCAGGCACTTCACGTCGATCTTGCGCTTGACCAGTGCAAGGCGCAGGATCTCCAGCATCGCCTCGAGCTGGAACTCTTCCTCAGCAGTGAGCATCACGGTCTGCTCTTTGTCCTTGAACTCGAAGGTGCCTTTGCCCTTGAGGTCGTAGCGGCGGTCCAGTTCCTTGATGGCGTTGTCGACCGCGTTCTGCACCTCGTGCTTGTCCAGTTCCGATACCACGTCGAACGAAGGCATGGTTGTTCTCCCAAAATAAAAGCGCGCTCAGGCTGAAGATGGAGCGCGCTGGGTTTGAAGGTTAAAATGCGGGCTCATTATAACGGGTTGCGAAACGCATATGAGCAGCACCTGGCATATTCTCGGCGCCGGTAGCCTTGGCAGTCTGTGGGCCTGCCGGCTGGCACGCGCCGGCAAGGCTGTGCGCCTGATCCTGCGTGACGGGCAACGGCTGCAGGCCTATCAGCAGGCCGGTGGCCTGACCCTGGTCGAGCAGGACCAAACCCGGCGCTACGCCATACCGGCCGAAACGGCGCAAGCGCAAGGCCCGATCCACCGGCTGCTGGTGGCCTGCAAGGCCTATGACGCTGCCCCGGCGATTGCCGGTCTAGCACCTCGGCTGGCCGAGAGCGCCGAAGTGCTGCTGTTGCAGAATGGC
Organism: Pseudomonas sp. USTB-Z; assembly: GCF_019691255.1. Lineage (NCBI taxonomy): Bacteria > Pseudomonadati > Pseudomonadota > Gammaproteobacteria > Pseudomonadales > Pseudomonadaceae > Pseudomonas > Pseudomonas sp. USTB-Z. The sequence continues at coordinate 9,542 of NZ_JAECZP010000040.1, read as the reverse complement.
CTGGGCAGCCAGGATGAAGTCGCCGACCTGGTGCCGCACGCTCGCTGCATCTTCGCCTCCAGCACCGAAGGCGCCTTCCGCGAGGGGGACTGGCAAGTGCGTTTTGCCGGCCATGGCTTCAACTGGCTAGGCGACCCACGAAGCCCCATGCTCCCCGACTGGTTCGATGACCTGCACGAGGCCGGTATCCCCGCTGAGTGGACAGTAGACATACTGACCCGCCTGTGGCGCAAGTTGGCGCTCAATTGCGCCATCAACCCGCTGACCGTACTTCACGATTGCCAGAATGGCGGGCTGCTGGGGCACCTGGGTGAAGTGCAAGCCCTGTGCGTCGAACTGGCCCGACTGCTGCGCCGTTGCGGCCAGCCGCAAGCAGCCGAGGGGCTGGACGAAGAAGTTCAGCGGGTAATCCTCGCCACCGCAGCCAACTACTCTTCCATGTACCAGGACGTGCATGCAGGACGGCGCACCGAGTTGCACTACCTGCTCGGCCATGCTTGCCGCGCTGCGGGCCGTCATGGCCTGCAACTGCCGCAGCTGGAACACCTGCTGCAGCGCTTGGTCGAAAACCTGCGCGTGCGTGGCTTGCCTTGCGACTGACGCGGCCCTTCCACCGGATACGGACATTGCCTTGCCCATGACCTTGCGCCAACGCCTGGAAAACCTCCCGGTCGGGCAGAAGCTGCTGGCGGCCCTGCTGGTACTGCTGGTGACCATCTTGCTGATGGCCAACCTCACCTTCATCAGCGCCGCCTACTGGATCACCCAGGAAAGCATGGCGCCGCAGGCTATGCACACCATCGGCCGGCTGGTGGCCAATCCACAGCTTGCAGCCCGCGCCGGCGACACCCCGGACACGGCCCGTGCCCTGCTCAAGGAACTGGACAGTTACACACCGCTTCGCGCCGCCGCCATCTACGGTGGCGATGGCCGAATGCTGGCGCAGTTGCAACATGGCGAGCCGCTGGCCCTGCCCAAGCGTTTTCGCAACATCGACGGCTGGCGCCTGATGGAGTTTCGCAGCACTCAGTTGATCCGCATCCCCCGCGATGCCAACCCACCGGCACATTTGCTGTTGGTAGCCAGCAGCGAACTGCCCACGGCCTTCTACACCGGCACACTCAGCGCCAGCCTGGGCATCCTGGTGTTCAGTGTCCTGCTATGGATCGTCATCGCCCGGCAGATCAAACGCCTGATCACCCAGCCGATCAACCAGCTTGAGGAGCTCAGCCGCCAGGTTACCCGCGAAGAGAGCTACGCCTTGCGTGCCCAGCGCGGCAATGACGATGAAATCGGCAGCCTGGCCGAGGCCTTCAACACCATGCTGTCGCGCATCGAGGCCCGCGAGCAGCAGCTCAAGAGCGCCCGCGACGAGTTCCAGAGTGCCTACGACCAGGCTCAGGGCCTTGCCGAAGAAACCCGCCACACCAACCGCAAGCTGGAACTGGAAGTACAGGTACGCAGCAAGATCGAGAAAAAGCTCACCGGTTTTCAGAACTACCTCAACAGCATCATCGACTCGATGCCCTCGGCACTGATCGCCCTCGACGAACAGCTCTACGTGACCCAATGGAACCACGAAGCCACGGTGCTTTCCGGCACGCCACTGGACGAGGCACTTAACCAGCCGGTGTTCATCGCGTTCGAGCCGCTGAAGCCGTTCCTCCCGCAACTGAAGGAAACCGTGGAAAAACATCGAGTGGCGAAGATCGAGCGGGTAACCTGGCCCAAGGGCGACGACCTGCGCCACTACGCCCTGACCTTCTACCCACTGACGGGCGGCGGCGGGCGCGGCGTGGTCATTCGTATCGACGACATCACCCAGCGTCTGTCGTTGGAAGAGATGATGGTGCAGTCAGAAAAAATGCTCTCGGTCGGGGGGCTGGCTGCCGGCATGGCGCACGAAATCAACAACCCGCTGGGCGCTATCCTGCACAACGTGCAGAACATTCGCCGACGCCTGTCGTCCGACCTGCCGCGCAACCAGGAACAGGCCGAAGAGCTGGGCATCGACCTGGCCACGATCAACCGCTACCTGGACAGCCGCGAGGTGCCGCAACTGCTCGACGGCATTCAGCAGGCCGGTGCCCGGGCGGCGAAGATCGTCACCCACATGCTCAGCTTCAGCCGCCGCAGCAACCGCCAGCTGGTGCCATGCGAGCTGCCGGCACTGATCGATCAGGCGCTTGAAATTGCCGGCAATGACTTCGATCTGGCCATTGGCTTCGACTTCAAGGGGCAAGCCATCGTGCGCCAGTTCGACCCCGACCTGGGGCCGGTCCCATGCACCGCCAACGAGCTGGAACAAGTACTGCTCAACTTGCTGAAGAATGCAGCCCAGGCCATCCACCAACGCCCGCAACCCAGCGAGCCCGGACGCATCACACTGCGCACCCGGCTAAACCCGCCATGGGCAGAAATCCAGGTCGAGGACAACGGCGTCGGCATGCCCGAGGCAGTGCGCAAGCGCACCTTCGAGCCGTTTTTCACCACCAAGGAAATCGGCCAGGGTACCGGGCTGGGCCTGTCGGTCTCGTACTTCATCATCACCAACAACCACAAGGGGCAGATGGAAGTGCAATCCACGCCAGGCCAAGGCACCTGCTTTACCCTACGCCTGCCCCTCACCCAGCCGGCAGCGGCGGTGCCGGCCAGAACGGAGCAATGACATGGGCTACCGACTTTCGAAGATCTATACCCGCACCGGCGACAAAGGCGAAACCGGCCTGGGCGACGGCCGTCGGGTGCCCAAGGACCACCCGCGGATCGAAGCAATTGGCGAGGTGGACAGCCTGAACAGCCAGTTGGGGTTGCTGCTGGCGGGGCTCGCCGAGCAGGGGCTGAATGAAGTGACCACAGTGCTGGCGCCGTGTCAGCACCGCTTGTTCGACCTGGGTGGCGAGCTGGCGATGCCCAGTTACCAGGCATTGAACCTGGCGGAAGTGGAACGCCTGGAGGCGGCCATCGATGTGTGGAACGAAGAGCTGGGGCCGCTGAAAAACTTCATTCTGCCCAGTGGTTCGGCGCTGGTGGCGCAGGCGCATGTGTGCCGCAGCCTCGCGCGCAGTGCAGAGCGCCGGTGCCAGCAGTTGAATGCCATGGAGCCGCTGGAAGGCGTTGGTTTGGCGTATATCAACCGGCTTTCCGATCTATTGTTCGTGGCGGCGCGGATCATCGGGCGGCGCCAGGGGGTGGCTGAGGTTTTGTGGCAGCCCGCCGAGAAACCCAAAGGCTGATACTTCTGGGGCTGCTTTGCAGCCATTCGCGGGCTTGCCCGCTCCCACAGGTTTCGAGCAGGCTTGCAACGTGTGAGTTTCCTGTGGGAGCGGGCAAGCCCGCGAATGGGCCCCGCAGCGGCCCCTGTTACAGGGGACTCAAACCTCGGGCCAGAACGCCCGGATCCCGGCTACACCCTGTGCCCCGGCTTCCCAGGCCTGCTCGCGCTCACCCGGCCCTACCCCACCCAGCAGGTAAACCGGCTTGTTGAACCCGGCAATCAACCGCTGCGCCTCATCCCATCCCAACGGCACCGCCTCTGGGTGAGTCTGGGTCGCCTGCACTGGCGACAGGGTGACAAAGTCCACGCCCATCTGCTCAGCCAGCGCCAGCTCTTCGGCACTGTGGCAGGATGCCGCCAACCAGCGCTCCTTGGGGAACGGTCGGCCCCTGGCGGCGTACTTGCGCAGCTGCGCGGCCGTCAGGTGCCAACCGGCCGCCGGGAAATCACCCAGCCATTCCAGTGGCCCTTTAAGCATCAGCTGCGCCTTGCCCGCACACAGCCCGACCGCATCCACCGCCACGTCGCGGTACTTGGGGTCGTACATGTCCGGGGCACGCAACTGGATCAGGCGAATACCATTGGCCACCGCCTTCTGGATGCCCTTGAGCATTTGCGGCACTTCCAGGCCGTCCGGGGTGATCAGGTACTGGTCCGGCAGGCGCGCAGCGGCGACGATCGGCTTGTTGGCCTCGGGGAATTCGTACTGCGGCAAATCGCGCGGGGCAACCCACTCCAGCGGCTGGCCTTCGGCACCATGGGGTTCGCCAGTGAACGCTTCGACCTCGCGCACGTCCAGCAGCACCTGCTTGTCCGGGTAGTCATGGCTGACCTTGATCAGCGCACGCGAATGGCTTACCTCGATGCCCAGCTCCTCGCGCAACTCGCGGGCAAGCGCCGCTTCGACGCTTTCGCCTTCTTCCACCTTGCCACCGGGGAACTCCCACAAGCCGCCCTGGTGCTGGGTATCGGCACGGCGTGCGATCAGAATACGGCCATCAGCGCCGCGAATCACGGCAGCTACTACATGAATCCGTTTCACGCTTCACGCTCCTCCAGGCCTGCCTGTTGCCATGCCTGGAAGGCTGGCCATTGATAAATGGTCTCGATGTAGGCTGCCGCCTCGGCGGGGACTTCTACGCGGTAGGTGCGCAGGCGCACGGCCACCGGGGCAAAGAAGGCATCGGCCAGGCTTGCCTTGCCGAACAGGAACGGGCCGCTGTCCTTGGCCACCAGACGGCATTCGGACCACAGCGCAACGATGCGGTCGATGTCGATTTGCACGTCCAGCGGCACGCTGTCCAGCGCCTGGTCGCGCGACAAGTCGAACGGCATGGCGCCGCGCAGGGCAAGGAAGCCACTATGCATCTGCGCACAGGCCGAACGGGCCTGGGCACGCGCCGCCACATCGGCAGGCCACAGCTGGGCTTCGGGGTGGCGTTCGTTGAGGTATTCGGCAATGGCCAGCGAGTCAGCGATCACACCGTGCTCGCTCTTGAGCAGCGGCACCTTGCCGGTGGAGGAGAAAGCGAGGATGCGCTGGCGGGTATCAGGCTGGTTCAGCTTGATCAGGGTTTCTTCGTAGGGCACGCCAGCCAGCTCGAGGGCCAGGGCGCCACGCAGCGACCAGGAGGAGTACAGCTTGTCGCCGATGATCAGGTGATAGCTCATGGTTCGGCTCCATCAGGTTTGTCTTGCAAAACCCGCAGGCCGCTGCGCGGCCTTTCGCGGGCAAGCCCGCTCCTACAGGGACCGCACCGCTCCTGCAGGCATTGCAACACCTGTGGGAGCGGGCGTGCCCGCGAAGAGGCCTTCGGATCAGTAGATCAGGTACGGTACTCGGCGTTGATCTTCACGTACTCGTGGGACAGGTCGGTCGTCCAGATGGTTTCGCTGCACTGGCCACGGCCCAGTTCGATTCGGATGGTGATCTCTTCCTGGGCCATCACTGCCGAACCCTGCGCTTCGGTATAGCTCGGGCTGCGGCCGCCTTTGCTCGCAATGCAAACGCTGTCCAGGTAAACATCGATCAGGCTCACATCCAGCTCCGGTACACCGGCACGGCCTACGGCAGCGAGGATACGGCCCCAGTTCGGGTCGGAAGCGAACAGCGCGGTCTTGATCAGCGGCGAGTGGGCCACGGCGTAGCCGACGTCCAGACACTCCTGGTGGTTACCACCACCGTTGACTTGCACGGTCACGAACTTGGTCGCGCCTTCGCCGTCACGGACGATGGCCTGGGCCACTTCCATGCACACTTCGAACACGGCCTTTTTCAGCGCTTCGAAGAGCGCGCCGCTGGCTTCAGTCACTTCCGGCAGGTCGGCCTTGCCGGTAGCGATCAGCATGCAGCAATCGTTGGTCGAAGTGTCACCATCGATCGTGATGCGGTTGAACGACTTGTTGGCGCCGTCCAACATCAGGTCCTTGAGGACGCTTGGTGCCACCTTGGCGTCGGTGGCGATGTAGCCCAGCATGGTCGCCATGTTCGGGCGGATCATGCCTGCACCCTTGCTGATACCGGTGACGGTAACGGTCACGCCATCGTGCTGGAACTGGCGGCTGGCCCCTTTGGGCAGGGTGTCGGTGGTCATGATGCCGGTAGCGGCCTCAGCCCAGTTGTTCTCCGACAGGTTGTCGAGGGCGGCCTGCAGCGCGCCTTCGATCTTTTCGACCGGCAGCGGCTCGCCAATCACGCCGGTGGAGAACGGCAGTACCGACTCGGCCGGTACGCCAGCCAGTTCGGCCAGCTTGGCGCAGGTGCGCTCGGCGGCGGCCAGGCCTGGCGCGCCGGTGCCGGCGTTGGCGTTACCCGTGTTGGTCAGCAGGTAGCGCACGGTGCCCTGTACACGCTGCTTGGACAGGATCACCGGCGCTGCGCAGAAGGCGTTGAGGGTGAACACGCCAGCCACGCTGGAGCCTTCGGCACAGCGCATGACCACCACATCCTTGCGCCCCGGGCGCTTGATACCGGCAGAAGCGATACCGAGTTCAAAACCCGGAACCGGGTGCAGGGTGGGCAAAGGACCAAGACCAACAGCCATTAGAGCGCTCCTAGAAAAAACGATGATGTCGAAAAAGGGGCCGCTTCGCGCCCCATCGCGACACAAGGCCGCCCCCACAAGGATCGCGCCCGTTCATGGACGAGCGCGGTACCTGTGGGAGCGGCCTTGTGTCGCGAAAGGGCCGCAAAGCGGCCCCAGGCTTGTACAACGTAAGGTTCAGATCACTCGATCTGACCATGGCAATGCTTGAACTTCTTGCCCGAACCACACCAGCACGGCTCGTTGCGGCCCAGCTTCTGGTCATTGCGTACTGGCGCCGAGGCTACCGCTACTTCGGCACCCTCCTCGCTCAGTTGCTCACTTTCCAGGCCCGGTGCAGCGGCGTGCTGGAATTGCATGCGACTCGCCAGCTCTTCGGCTTCGCGGCGCAGGCGGGCTTCTTCTTCGGCCGGGTCTTCGCGGCGAACCTGTACGTGCGACAGCACGCGGATGGTGTCGCGCTTGATCGACTCCAACAGCTCCTGGAACAGGCTGAACGACTCGCGCTTGTACTCTTGCTTCGGGTTCTTCTGCGCATAACCACGCAGGTGAATACCGTGACGCAGGTGGTCCATGGTCGACAGGTGGTCTTTCCACAGGTCGTCCAGTACGCGCAGCAGAATCTGCTTCTCGAAGGTTCGCAGGGCGTCGAGACCGGCCTGGTCTTCCTTCTCGGTGTAGGCAGTGGTGATCTCGCTCAGCAGCTTCTCGCGCAAGGTCTCTTCGTAGAGGTGATCGTCCTCGTCGAGCCATTGCTGAATCGGCAACTTGATGGCGAAATCGCTGGCCAGCGAAGCCTCCAGGCCGGCTACGTCCCACTGCTCTGGCAGCGACTGCGGCGGAATGTGCTGGCTGATGGTAGCGTCCAGTACTTCCTTGCGGAATTCGACGATGGTGTCGCCAATGTTCTCGGCGGCCAGCAGGCTGTTGCGCATGTGGTAGATCACCTTGCGCTGCTCGTTGGCGACGTCGTCATATTCGAGCAATTGCTTACGAATGTCGAAGTTGCGGCCTTCGACCTTGCGCTGGGCTTTCTCGATAGCGTTGGTGACCATGCGGTGCTCGATGGCCTCGCCCGACTGCATGCCCAGTGCCTTCATGAAGTTCTTCACCCGGTCAGAGGCGAAGATGCGCATCAGGCTGTCTTCCAGCGACAGGTAGAAGCGGCTGGAACCCGGGTCGCCCTGACGACCGGAGCGGCCACGCAGCTGGTTGTCGATACGGCGCGATTCGTGGCGCTCGGAAGCGATTACATGCAGGCCACCCGTCTCGATCACTTGCTGGTGACGCTTCTGCCAGTCGGCCTTGATCTGGGCGATCTGCTCGGCTGTCGGGTTTTCCAGGGCAGCCACTTCGGCTTCCCAGTTACCGCCCAGCAGGATGTCGGTACCACGGCCAGCCATGTTGGTGGCGATGGTCAGTGCACCTGGCGCGCCTGCTTGCGCGATGATCTCGGCTTCCTTCTCGTGATACTTGGCGTTGAGCACCTTGTGGTCGATCCCTTCCTTTTTCAGGAGGTTGGACATGTGCTCGGAAGTTTCAATGGTCGCGGTACCTACCAGCACCGGACGGCCCAGCTTCATGCTTTCCTTGATGTCGGCGATGATCGCGGCGTATTTCTCGTCAGCGGTCAGGTACACCAGGTCGTTGTAGTCCTTACGCGCCAGTGGCTTGTTCGGCGGAATGACCATCACGTTCAGGCCGTAGATCGACTGGAACTCGAATGCTTCGGTGTCGGCGGTACCGGTCATGCCGGACAGCTTGGTGTACAGGCGGAAGTAGTTCTGGAAGGTGGTCGAAGCCAGGGTCTGGCTCTCGGCCTGGATGTTCAGGTTCTCTTTGGCCTCGATGGCCTGGTGCAGGCCCTCGGACAGGCGACGGCCCGGCATGGTACGGCCGGTGTGTTCGTCGATCAGCAGAACCTGGCCGTCCTGGACGATGTACTCGACGTTGCGGTGGAACAGCTTGTGTGCACGAAGACCGGCGTAGACGTGTGTCAGCAAGCCCAGGTTGTGCGCGGAGTACAGGCTCTCGCCCTCAGCCAGCAGGCCCGCCTGGGCCAGCATCTCTTCGATGAACTGGTGACCGGCTTCGTTCAGCTCCACCTGGCGACTCTTCTCGTCGATGGTGAAGTGGCCTTCCTGGGTGACCTGGCCTTCGACCTCTTCGATGTGCTGGGTGAGGCGCGGGATCAGGCGGTTGATCTCGATATACAGCTTGGAGCTGTCCTCGGCCTGACCGGAAATGATCAGCGGGGTACGCGCTTCGTCGATGAGGATGGAGTCGACTTCGTCGATCACGGCGAAGTTCAGTTCACGCTGGAACTTCTCGTCCTGGCTGAACGCCATGTTGTCGCGCAGGTAGTCGAACCCGAATTCGTTGTTGGTGCCGTAGGTGATGTCGGCTGCATAGGCGGCGCGCTTTTCTTCCGGCGGCTGGAAGGCCGAGACGATACCGACCGACAGCCCGAGGAACTCGTACAGCGGGCGCATCCAGTTGGCGTCACGGCGCGCCAGGTAGTCGTTGACGGTGACCACATGCACGCCCTTGCCGGACAATGCGTTGAGGTAGACGGCCAGGGTACCGACCAAGGTCTTGCCTTCACCGGTGCGCATTTCTGCGATCATACCCTCGTGCAGGGTCATGCCGCCGATCAACTGCACATCGAAATGGCGCATGCCCATTACACGCTTGCCGGCCTCGCGGGCCACGGCGAAGGCTTCGGGCAGCAATTGGTCCAGTGTCTCGCCTTTGGCCAGGCGTTCCTTGAACTCTGCAGTCTTGCCCCGCAGTTGCTCGTCGGAGAGGGCCACCATCTTCTCTTCGAAGGCATTGACGATACTCACCGTCTTGAGCATGCGTTTGACTTCACGCTCGTTCTTGCTTCCAAAAAGTTTTTTTAACAAAGGCGCAAACATATCGGCAGGATCTTCCACACGTAGGGATGGAGGGCGGCCCCATGAGTCGCCCGTGCAGCCCATAGGCCGCATGCGAACGAGCATTCTACCCGGAAACGATGGTGAGGAAAGTGGTGGATTTCCACGATGCTGATACAGCGTTTTGGCAGGGGCCTGTTTTAGATAGGGGCATTTTCACTGAGTTCAAGGCTTGGCAACATGAAAGCTATCGAGAACCAGTCTTGTCTTTGGCTGCCTGTGCCGGCCTCTTCGCGGGTGAACCCGCTCCTACAAGATACCGATAGCCCTGGCAGGAGCGGGTTC
>NZ_JAECZP010000039.1:0-13664 GCF_019691255.1 Pseudomonas sp. USTB-Z | reverse complement strand
GACCCGTCTTGAGCGCCTGGGCTTCTTCAAGGAAGTCAACGTCGAGACCCCGCAGGTGCCTGGCACCGACGACCAGGTCGACGTCAACTACAGCGTCGAAGAGCAGGCCTCGGGTTCGATCACCGCCAGCGTCGGTTTCGCCCAGAGCGCCGGCCTGATCCTGGGGGGTTCGATCAGCCAGAGCAACTTCCTCGGTACCGGTAACAAGGTATCCATCGGCCTGACCCGTTCGGAATACCAGACCAAGTACAACTTCGGCTTCGTCGACCCCTACTTCACCGCCGACGGCGTGAGCCTGGGCTACAACCTGTTCTACAACAGCACCGACTACAGCGATTACTACGACGATGGGGTTTCGTATTATGCAATCAACAGCTACGGCGCCGGGGTCAGCTTCGGCTACCCGATCAACGAAACCTCGCGCCTGACCTACGGCCTGACCCTGCAGCACGACGACATTTCGCCCGGCACCTACAGCGCTGACGAGATCTACGATTTCATCTCCCGCGAAGGCAAAAGCTTCAACAACCTCAAGGCGTCGATCGGTTGGTCGGAATCTACCCTCAACAAAGGCGTGCTAGCCACCCGGGGCCACTCGCAGAGCCTGACGCTGATGGCTACCACCCCTGGCAGCGACCTGTCGTTCTACAAGCTCGACTACAACGGCCAGGCTTTCCTGCCGGTCACCAGCAACACCACGCTGCGCCTGCACACCAACCTGGGCTACGGCAACGGCTATGGCTCCACCGACGGCTTGCCGTTCTATGAAAGCTACAACGCCGGTGGGCAGGGGTCGGTACGCGGGTTCAAGGACGGCACCCTCGGCCCGCGCAGCACACCGGCTACCGGGGCCTATTCCAGCGCTGGGCAGGCTTACTATTCCGACCGCGACACCGATGTGCTGGGGGGGAATATCCTGATTACCGGCGGTGCCGAGTACCTGTTCCCGCTGCCCTTCGTGAAGGACCAGAGCCAGCTGCGCAGCTCGGTGTTTGTCGATGCCGGCAACGTATATGCCGACACCTGCTACCTGTCCACCACCCAAGGCTGCGGCAGCGTCGACCTGGCGCAGATGGCTGTGTCGCTGGGGGTTGGCGTGACCTGGTACAGCCCGATGGGGCCGCTGAGTTTCAGCCTGGCGGCGCCATTGAAAAAGCCGGATAACGCCGAAACCCAGGTGTTCCAGTTCTCGTTGGGGCAGACCTTCTGAGGCTGCTCTTGAAATGAACCGCGCAGCACGGGGGTTGAGCATTACCCGCTTTTACCCCCGCTTTACCCAAGTTGACAATCACCTTGCCTAAGCTGGCCAGCACTCGAACCCCGCCCAGCAGGACACCCTCATGCCTCCGTTCACACCCTGTTTCCCTACATCACTGCGCGAAAATGAAATACCCGTCGCCCTGCTCGATCTGGTGCAGCAACGCCTGACCACCCTGCTTGGCCCACGCTTCACGGTGGTACTGGGCGGTAGCGGCAACGGCGATGGTGTCAGTCATTACCACCTGGCAATCCAGCACAACCAGAGCGGGGTTTCCCTGGAGGATTACGGTGACGTCGGTGCCGGTTTCGTCGAGCACCTGCTGCGCATGGGCACCCAGGTGCGGGACATGCTCGACTCAACCACCTTCAGCCGTATGGGCAGCGACGACCCTGGCCGACCATTGGTATGGCTCCGCGAGCTGGTCAGCCCCGGGGAAACCATTACAATGCGCGGCCCAACCTGAAATATGTTTTCCCCATGAAATCACTGCTTTACGCCGTAACCTTATTATTTTCCTTTACCCTCCCTGCCTTGGCCAACCCGCCGACCACCTTCACCGAAGCCAAGGTGGTGGCCAAGCAGAAGGTCTACCTGGACCAGGCCAGCAGTGCCATGGGCGACCTGTACTGCGGTTGCAAATGGACCTGGGTGGGCAAGTCTGGCGGGCGCATCGATGCCGCCTCGTGTGGTTACCAGACGCGCAAGCAGCAGAACCGTGCCGAACGCACCGAGTGGGAACACATCGTGCCCGCCCACACCTTCGGCAACCAGCGCCAGTGCTGGAAGAACGGCGGCCGTGAGCACTGCGTGGACAACGACCCGGTGTTCCGCGCCATGGAGGCCGACCTGTTCAACCTTTACCCGGCCGTGGGTGAGGTCAACGGTGACCGCAGCAACTTCAACTACGGCATGGTCACTGGCAATGCCGGCGAATACGGCCAATGCACCACCAAGGTCGATTTCGTCCAGCGCACCGCCGAACCGCGTGACGAAGTCAAAGGCCTGGTGGCCCGCACCACGTTCTACATGTTCGACCGCTACAAGCTGAACATGTCGCGCCAACAGCAACAGCTGCTGATGGCCTGGGACAAGCAACACCCGGTGTCGGCCTGGGAGAAAGAACGCGACCGGCGCATTGCCGCGATCATGGGCCATGCCAACCCGTTCGTAAGCGGCGAACGCAAATGGACCGCCGGCTACAAGCCGGTTGGCAGCGGCGTGGTAGAGGCGGTGCCGGTAAAAGCGGCCAAGCCAGAGGCCAAACCAAGCCTGGCCAGCGCCGGTTCGGTTGGCGCCGTGCTTGGCAACCGCAACAGCCACGTCTATCACCTGTCAGTCGGCTGCCCGGGCTACAACCAGGTTACAGCGAAGAACCAGGTTACCTTCGCAAACGAAGGTGAAGCGCAGGCAGCGGGGTATCGCAAGGCAGGCAACTGCCGCTGACCGTTTCAAAGGCTGCGCGGCCCCTGTGGGAACCGGGGCGCGTCAGCCGTTGACCAGGTTTACCGGCCGCTCACCGGCCAGCGCGCTGAGCAGGTTGTCCACCGCGCAACGCGCCATGGCCTGGCGGGTGTCCTCGGTCGCCGAGCCGATGTGTGGGGTCGCTACCACGTTATCGAGCTGCAACAGCGGCGAGTCGGTCGGCAGTGGCTCGTGCACGAACACGTCCAGCCCCGCTCCGCGGATGCGCCTGGCCCGCAGCGCTTCGATCAGCGCCTGCTCATCCACCACACGCCCGCGTGAGATGTTCACCAGGATTGCCTCAGGCTTCATCAACGCGAGTTCCCGTGCGCCTATCAGGCCTTCGGTGCTGGCGCTCAACGGCACCGTCAGGCAAACGAAGTCTGCCTGCTGCAACAGCTCATCCAGGCTGCACTGGCATGCGGCATAGCGTGCTTCCACCTCGGGCTTGGCACGCTGGCTGTGATACAGCACGCGCATGCCAAAGCCAGCGGCCGCGCGCCGGGCCAGGGCCTCGCCAATCCGGCCCATGCCGACGATGCCTAGCGTCTTGCCGTGCACATCACTGCCAAAATGCGCCGGCCCCAAGTTGGCCTGCCAGCGGCCGTCACGCACCCAGTTCGCCAGCTCCACCACCCGCCTGGCGGTAGCCAGGATCAAGGCAAAGCCTGTGTCGGCCGTGGTTTCTGTCAACACGTCGGGCGTGTTGGTCAGCATCACACCACGCCTGCTGAGTTCAGCAATGTCGTAGTTGTCCACGCCTACCGAAACGCTCGACACCACTTCGAGTTGCGGGGCAAGGTCGAGCAGGCTGGCATCCAGGCGCAGGCTGGCCCCCAGCAACCCGTGCGCCCCCGGTAACGCATCGCGCAGGCGGGCCAGGCCATCGGGCTGGGTAGTATCCACCCAGGTCACCTCGACGCGATCTTGCAGGCGTGCCATCAAGTCGTCTGACAGGCGTTTATACAGGACGATTCGCTTCTTCATTGCAGATTTCCTAATGGTTCATGGCCAGACGCGAGCTATCGCGCTTTGCTCGGCCAGAGGTCTGGGAAGTATTGAGTGCAGCGGTAAGCGCCACTGCAGTCAGCAGCGCACCGCACATGAACAGATAAGAAGCGCCGGGCCCGCCCGTAGCCCCATTGAGGTAGCCCACCAGCCACGAACCGCCAAACGAGCCCAGCGCCCCCATGCTGTTGATCAGCGCCATGGCGCCGCCTGCGACGTTGGCCGGCAGGATCTCGGGCACGATCGCGAAGAATGGGCCATAGGGTGCGTACATACAGGCACCAGCAACCACCAGCAATGCATACGACAGCCAGAAATGCTCGCTGCCCAAGGCGTAAGAACCATAGAACGCCAACGCGGCAATCAGCAGCGGCGGCCAGACGAAGCGCTTGCGCTTTTGCAAGCGGTCCGACGCCCAGGACACGCCCACCATCGCCAGCACCGCCGCCAGGTAGGGCACCGAGGCCAGCCAGCCGGCCTGCACGATATCGACGTTCGCCGCCTGCTTGAGGATCGACGGCAGCCACAGCACGAAGCCATACACGCCGATGCTCCAGCAGAAGTACTGCAGCGCCAGGATGATCACTTGCGGCGAGCGGAACGCTTCGCGGTAGTTCTTTACAGGCTTGATACCCTGCTGCTCGGCAGCCAGCGCCTGCGCCAGGGCGGCCTTTTCCTGCTCGCTCAGCCAAACCACCTGGGCCGGGCGGTCATCCACCAGGCGCCACCAGAAGAACGCCCAGATCACGGCGGGCAGGCCTTCGATGATGAACATCCAGCGCCAGTCGTAATGCTTGATCAGGTAACCCGACACCACCGACATCCACAGAATGGTCACCGGGTTGCCCAGCATCAGGAAGGTGTTGGCGCGCGAACGCTCGGCCCGGGTGAACCAATGGCACAGGTACACCAGCATGGCCGGCATGACCGCAGCCTCCACCACCCCGAGCAGGAAGCGGATACCGATCAGCATGTAGACGTTGCTGACCATGCCGGTAAGCGTGGCAAGGCCGCCCCACAGGATCAGGCAGACGAAGATGAGCTTCTTCACGCTGCGCTTTTCAGCGTAGATGGCGCCGGGCACCTGGAAGAAGAAGTAACCGAGAAAGAACAGCGCACCCAACAACGAAGACAGCACCGGGGTGATGTGCAGGTCTTCGGCCATGCCGGAGGCGGCGGCGAAGCCGTAGTTGGCGCGGTCCAGGTACGCCAGGCTGTAGGTGACGAACACAATCGGGATGATGTACCACCAGCGGCGAGGTGCCAGGCTTTGGCTTTGCATGGTTTGTTTCTCCTGAGCTTGTTGTTTTTGTTGCAACAGGTGATTCGGGGTCGGCTCATGCGCTTCTGCGCAGGTCGTAGGCCTCCAGTTCATGACGCAGCGGCAGCCCTTCCATGTCGCCCCGCGACTGCACGGCACGGCTGCCGCACCAGTTGCCGCGCGCTACCGCCTCGGCTACCGGACGGCCCTCCAGTAGCGCGCTGAGCACACCGACGGCAAAGGCATCACCTGCACCGACGGTGTCCACCACGCGGCTGACTGGCACGGGGGCTACCTGCCCTTCGCCCTTGGCGCTGCGGAAGTAGGCGCCAGCGTCGCCCAGCTTGATCACCACCAATTCCACCCCTTGGTCCAGGTAGAACGCGGCGATATCGGCCGGCGTTTGCTGACCGGTCAGCAACCGCCCCTCCTCCAACCCCGGTAAAACCCAGTTGGCCTTGGCCGCCAGGGCATTGATTTCTCGCACCATGCTGCTTTGATCGGGCCACAGCGAGGGGCGCAGGTTGGGGTCGAACGATATGCTGCGCCCGGCTGCGCGCATTGCGTCCAGCAGCGCGTGGGACAGCGCCCGCGAGCTGTCCGACAGCGCCAGCGGAATACCGGTAGCGTGCACGTGGCAAGCCTGCAGCCAAACGGGGCTCACCATCGCAGGTGACAGCCTGCTGGCCGCCGAACCGCGGCGAAAGTACTCCACTGCCGGGTCACTGCCATCATCGCTGCGGGCCTTGAGCTGAAAACCCGTCGGGTAGATGGCATCCACCTCGACACCGGAACAGTCCAGGCCTTCGCAGCGCAAGCTGTCGAGCACGAAACGGCCCAACGAATCGTCACCTACCCGGCTCAGCCAGCGCACCTTGAAACCCAGCCGCGCCAGGCCGATCGCCACATTGCTGTCGGCGCCGGCGATGCGTTTGCCGAACTGGCCGACACCGGCCAGATCGCCGGCTTGCTCGGCGACGAACATGGCCATGGTTTCGCCGAAACACAGCACGTCATGTTCATGCATGGTCCAGCTCCTGCGCAGCGCCCAGTGCAGAAAGGTGACGCACCTGGGCCCGGGTCAGCGCCAGCAGGTCTTCGCCCACCAGGGGGTACTCGACGGCGCGCACCACGCCCGGCGCGAACTCGGCCATCAGCGCTGCCCACGCCTGCAGGTCCGCTGCTTGCGGCGGTATGGCAACCAGACGGCCATCGGCCCGGCGCTGCACAGCCTTGCAATGCACATAGCGCACCCAACGGCCTAGCTGTCTTGCAGCCTGCGGCGCAGGCTCGTCCTGCCACTGCCAGTTACCGATATCGAACGTCATGCCCAGGCGCAGCCCAAGCGGGTCGACACGCTGGAAAAACTGCAGCATCGGTTCGAGCCTGCCACCTTGTGCGGTCTGATCGTTTTCCACCAGCAACAGAGGCCCATGCGCAGGCAACAGCGACGCCAGCGCCGTCACATCGCAGTGCTCATCGAAGTGCCCCAAGGAAACCTTCAGCGCCACCGCGCCAAGCGCCCGGGCAATTTCCAGCTTCTGCACCAGCAGCGGGTCGGGCACGCCTTGCGCGGTCCACAGTTCAAGGGGGGTGGAGTACAGGCATTCCAGGCGCAGTGCGGCAATGACCCTGCCCAGCGCAGCTGCGTCCGGTGCACTGGCGAACAATTCTTCACGCAATTCGACGCGGCTGACGCCAGCGGCTGCCAGCAGGTCCAGAAACTGCTCCTGGCCACGTTGGCGCACAAAATCAGCGCCGTAGCTGGAGAGACTGATGGAAACGGGGTTCGCTTGCATTGTTCTTGTCCTTATGAAACCGGTTTCATTTTTGATCAGCAGCAGGCAAAAGCCTGCCGTTTTCTTACTGGGGTTGGGTTGAACCGCGGATGATCAGGTTGGCTTTGAAGTCGATGCGCCGGGCTGCGCCGCTGTCGCCGCGCAAACGACCGAGCAGGCTTTCGAAGGCCGCCACGCCGATACGCTCGGTGGGCTGGGCCAGCGCGGTGATGCCTTTGCCGACCAAGGGGTACCAGTCGAGGTCGTCGAGGGCGATCAACCCGACATCGGTAACCAGGTTGCGCCCGGCCTCGAGCAGCGCCCGGGTCACCGCCAAGGTGGCAACGCCGTTGAAGGTGAAGATGGCTTGCGGACCATGACCACTGTGGGCAAGAAACGAAGCCAATTGGCCCTGCAGCCCGGCGCCGATTTCGAGTACCTGCTGACGCATGCCCGGCCGACGGCTGATCGACGCGCCGAATGCCTGCACCCGCTCCAGACGTGAACTGGTGCCATCGAGGGGTTCGCTGACCGCCAGGATGTCGCGGTAGCCCTGGGCTTGCAGGTGGTCCAGGGCCTGCTCGACTGCGTCAGCATTGTCCAGGCCGACAAGGTCCACATTCAGCTCGGGCAATTGGCGGTCGACCAGCACCATGGGGATGTCACGCTGCAGGTTGAGCAGTTCGCCGGGGTGGTGACCGAGGGTGTTCACGATCAACCCTTCGACGTTGTAGCTCTGCAGGGCCACCAGGTGGTGACGCTCCTGCTCGTCGTCGCGGTTGGTGTTGCACACCACCAGGCTGTAACCATGCTGACGGCAGGCGGTTTCCACGCCGTGCATCACGGCCACTGAATAGGGGTTGAGGATATCGGCCACCAGCATGCCGATCAGCCGCGTCTGGCCGCGCTTGAGGCCGCGAGCCATCTGGTTGGGGCGATAGCCGAGGCGTTCGATGACCTCTTCCAGCCGCTTGGCCGTGGCTTCGGCCAGCAATTGGCGGTCGCCACCGATGTAACGGGAGACGGTGGCTTTGGAAACGCCAGCAACACGCGCCACTTCGCTGATGGTGACCCGTTCGCGGGTATGGGCAGGCGCGTCGGTCATGGGTTTTCCTTATGATTGTTTTAATAGTGATGAAACCGGTTTCAATACAGCAAAAATGCGCGGGTTCGTCAACAGGCCGTTGGTCGGGCACGAAAACAGGAAATGTTAAATCGCATTAAGAATATTGCATAGATCATTGATATTAATAGATTTAGATCTACGGGGTCGGGGTTAGGGATGGCACAGGCTTCGCCCGTGTTCGCGGGTAAATCCGCTCCTACGGGCGAGGGCGCAGAAAAACACGTCAGCGAAGCGACTTCACATCACCGGCGGTGACGGCACTGCCCTGGTTCCCCCAGCTGCTGCGAATGAAATTCACCACCTCGGCAACCTCCTGGTCACTCAGACGCCAGCCGAAAGCCGGCATGGTGAAGTTCGACGGCGCAGTGTGCGTTGCCGGTACCGTGCCACCGGCGAGCACCACATGGATCAGCGACGTGGCATCCGCAGTCTGCACCACCGGGTTGCCGGCCAAAGCCGGGAACACGCGGGTGTAGCCCTGCCCGTCGGTGCGGTGGCAGGCCGCGCAGTTGTCGATGTACACCGCCGCCCCAGGCTTGCTGTCGTCACCCTTCCATAGCGCATCCGCGACCTGCTTGTCGTACACATGCAGCTGGTCATTCGGATTACTCGGCGGCAGGGTTTTCAGGTAGCGGGCGATAGCGGTCAGGTCGGCATCACTCATGTGCTGCATGCTGTGCTCGACCACATCGCTCATGCCGCCGAACACGGCGCTGCGATCACTGCGCCCAGTCTTGAGAAACTGCACCAACTGCGCTTCGCTCCAGCTGCCCAGGCCATCTTTGTGATCGCCACGCAGGTTCTTGGCAATCCAGCCTTCCAGCGGCGCGCTGCCGGCCAGAAACTGCTCGCCATCGGCCGCGCTCAGGGCCTTTTCCTGCATGGTCAGCGCCCGCGGCGTATGACAAGCGCCACAATGCCCAAGGCCCTCGACCAGGTACGCGCCGCGGTTCACCACAGGGTCAGCTGTCGCCGATGCCTGCCAGGGCTTGGCCTCTGGTGCGAACAGGCCGCGCCAGATTGCCAGTGGCCAGCGCATGCTCAGCGGCCAGGGAATGTCAGAGGCCTTGTTCGCCTGCTCGACAGGCGCCACGCCCTTCATGAAATAGGCGTACAGCGCCTGCATGTCCTGCTCGCTGACCCGCGCATACGACGGGTATGGCATGGCCGGATAGAGCGTACTGCCGTCTTTGCCGATACCCCTGCGCACGGCTTGGTCGAAGTCTTCGAAGCTGTACTGGCCAATGCCACTGGCCGTCGGGGTGATGTTGGTGGAGTACACCGTGCCAATCGGCGTTTCCATCGGCAACCCACCGGCAAAGGGCTTGCCGTCTTTGGCGGTATGGCAGGCCACGCAGTCACCGGCGCGGGCCAGGTACTCGCCCAGGCGTACCTGTGCATCGTCATTCGCTACGGCCTGTGCAGCCGCGCCGGCACCCAGCACCAGGGTGGCGATCAACAGTGTCTTCATGCTCATCGCTCCTCAAGCCTGGACCAACGGACCGGGGTTTTTCAGGTACTGCTCACGGATGGCGCGGGCCGACCAGTAGGTGAGCGCAGCCACCAGCCCGGTCGGGTTGTAACCCAGCCCCTGCGGGAACGCCGAAGCGCCCGGAACGAACACGTTGTGTACGTCCCAGCTTTGCAGGTAGCGGTTCAGTGCACTGGTCTTGGGGTCGGTGCCCATGATCGCCCCGCCGTTCAGGTGGGTGGTCTGGTAACTGGCGGTGTTGAAGTGGTCCTTGACCTGCTTGCCCAGCACGGCAATGGCCTTGGGGTTCATCGCTTGGGCGATCTTGCTCAGCTTGTCGACCATGAACTGGTTCATCTTGATGTCGTTTTCCTGCCAGTCGAACGTCATGCGCAGCAGCGGCTGTCCGTAGGCATCGCGGTAGGTGGGGTCCAGGTCCAGGTAATTGCCACGGTAGGACTGATGGGCGCCGTGGGCGTCCATCGACACCTGGTGGGTGTAGTAGTCGGCCGTGGCTTTCTTCCAGGCACTGCCCCAGGCCGGCGTGCCCGGCGGGTTGGAGGTACCGGCAATCGGCCGGCTACCGGCCTGGTTCACCCACATTGGCGAACCGCCGACGAAGCCGTGCGGGCCATGGTCGAAGTTGTCGGCGTTGAAATCGTCGATGGCAATGCCATTGCCACCCGCGCCGATGAAGTTGTTGGTGTAGGTGTCCTTGTCGAAGAACGCCTTGACTGTCCCCATGTTCTGATAGGCGAAGTTACGCCCGACCACACCTTCGTTCTTCACCGGATCGTAAGGTTTGCCAATGCCGGAAAGCAGCATCAGACGCACGTTGTTGAACTGGAAAGCCGCCAGAATCACCAGCTCTGCCGGTTGCTCCACCTCGCGCCCCTGGGCATCGATGTAGGTCACGCCGGTGGCCTTGCGCTTGCGGTCGTCCAGGTTCACCCGCAGCACATGGGCATTGGGCCGCAACTCGAAGTTGGGCACCTGGCGCAGCGCCGGCAGGATATTCACGTTGGGCGAGGCCTTGGAGTACATGTAACACACGTAGCCGCTGCAGAAACCGCAGAAGTTGCACGGCCCCATCTGCGCCCCGTAGGGGTTGGTGTATGGTCCCGACGTGTTGGCCGACGGCAGGTTGTAGGGTTTGTAGCCCAGGCGGGTGGCAGCCTTTTCGAACAGCCTTGCCGATACAACGTTCTTCTGCGCGGGCAGCGGGAACGGGTTGGAACGGTCCGGCGCATAGGGGTTGCCGCCCTTCCCTTCACCGACCACCTGGCCTTTGACGGTCCAGGCCTGGCCCGAAGTGCCAAAGACCTTTTCGGCAAAGTCGAAATAGGGCTCCAGCTCTTCGTAACTGACACCGAAGTCCTGGATGGTCATGCCTTCGGGAATGAACGTGCGCCCGTAGCGCTCTTCATAGTGGCTGCGCAGGCGCAACTCGACGGGGTCGACCCGGAAGTGCACACCCGACCAGTGCAGGCCCGCGCCCCCCACGCCCTTGCCCGGCAGGAATGCGCCCAGCTGGCGATTGGGCAATGCCACATCATTCACGCTATGGCGGACAGTGACGGTTTCTTTCGATACATCGACGAACAGCTTCTTGCGCACGCTGTAGGTCAGCTCATCAATCACCTGCGGGTAGCTGCCTTCGGGGTAGGTATCCTGCATCGGCCCCCGCTCCAGGGCTACCACGTGCAGCCCGGCCTCGGTCAGCTCTTTGGCCATGATCGCACCGGCCCAGCCGAAGCCGACGATCACCGCATCCACTTTGTTCAACACAGTCGCCATGCCTCAGGCCCTCTCACCACGGATCGATACAGCCGGGAACGGGTAAGGCTCATTGCGCTCGACCCAGTCCATGAAGTCGGCGCGGGCGCCGGGGAAGCCGATCTGGGTCCAGCCGACCATGCCTTTGTTGCCGCCATGAATCGGGTCGCAGAAGAACCCTTCGCGCGTGTTTTGCACCAGCAGGCTGAAGAACACCTTGGCCGGAACGGTTTCGAAAACCAGCTCTCCTGCCTCCAACTTGCTGAGAATGCGGTCCCGGGTAGCGCTATCTTGCGCAGCAAAAAACTGTCCGCCATTGGCCTTGCACCAGCCGTCCACGGCAGCGATGCCCAGGCGGTAGATTTGTTGCGGGCTGAGCTGCAGCTGGTAGCCCAGCTCGGGCGGGGCGTCGGCGTTGAAGGGCCCTTGCATGTACCACTGCGCACCAGTCGCGTAGGGGGTGTTCATTTGCCGGTCGATAAATTCGGCGGCGCCAGCTTCCAGTGCCCCTGGGCCAAGCTCATCGGCCGGGATGATGCGCGACACGGCGGCTTGTACAAAAGCCCATTCTTCGGCGTTGAAGAATGTCGGTTGATAATTGCCCGCAGGCGGCGTGGCCGGCACTTTCGGTTGCTGATGCGGTTGCGGGGCCGCAAGCAGCTGGCTGGCGCCCACGCCAAGCCCTGTACTGGCCACTGTAACGACAGGGATCAGGGTCAAGGTCTTGCGCAGAAAATCCCTGCGCGGGTTGTCTGGGGCATGCTCAGGCATTGCGAATCCTCATCGGCTGTGGGGGTGGCCTTGATAAGCGCCATCTGATTTTCAATAAAGAGGTGATCTTGATAGGCCATCAAGAAGACAGCCGAATAATCTAGCGCGTTCAGACAGGTTTTGAAACCGGTTTCATTTTTACCCTCTCATCCGGCTTGACCTCCACCGCACGCCCATCAGCGCAAGGCTTTTTTCACACCCGCCTCACCCTCTGCCGACATTCCACTGCCTACAGTGCCGACGCTCTCGCATGGAGCAGACTGACTGGAGTGGCAAAGATGCTGCACGACGTGATCGACGACTCCCCCGTTTCACGGCTTGCGCCGATATACCAATGGCCTTGGGGCACGGCGCAATGGGTGGTGTTGTGCCTGCTGCTCTTGTTCGGCGTAGCGCAAGCCTGGGCGCAGCAGCGCGCGGCCATCCCCAACCTGGGCAATCCCCATCACCTGCAGCACAGTGGGCTGTATACCGATTGGGCGAAAGGCTCGGTGATTGTCGTATTGCGCCATGCCGAACGCTGCGACCGCTCCAGTGATGCGTGCCTGAATGACCCCAGCGGCATCACCGTCGCGGGCAGGCAGGCGGCCACCGATGTAGGCCTCGGGTTGCAACACCTTGGCCTGGGCGCAGTTGATGTCTGGACCAGCCCAGAGGTGCGAACCCGGCAGACCGCACAAGCCATGTTCGGTAAAACCATTGCCACACAAGACTGGCTTAATCAGTGTGACGGCCACTTTGCCGAAAATGCCTTTGCCCTCAAGCGAAAAGGCCACAACCTCGTGCTGGTCAGCCACAGCGGCTGCATGGAACAACTGGAGCAGGCACTCAAAGCGCCTTCCAGCGCAACATCGAACAGCTATGCCAGCGCCCTGTTCATCACGCGTGGCAACGATGGCAAGACGAAGGTGCTGGGCCAAATGGCGGCCAGTGAATGGCACACTCTCATTGATGCCAAGGAACTCTGAACATGCCCTCCCGCGCCACCTTCTACCGCAACAACCTGCTGCTGCCGCTATTGCTGGCCGCCATTGTGTTCATGGCCTTCGACCTCACAGACTTCGATCGCTGGATCAGCAACCTGCTGCTTGACCCGGCCACTGGCCAGTTCCCGCTGCTGCACAACCCGTTATTCGAGAAAGTCACTCACAAATGGCCACGCATCCTGCCGGACTGGACCGGTGAACTGGCCGTCATAGGCAGCTTGCTGTCGTTCATCTGGCCGCGCTTGGCCAACCGCCCCCAATTGGGCCTTGCCCAAGCGCTGGAAAAGGTCCGTATTGCATCAGTGCTGCGCTTTACCACCCAACACCGACGCGACCTGTTGTTCGTGGTGGTAGCGTTCGCACTGAGCACCACCGTGATTCACTACCTGAAAAGCCATACCAGCGTGTATTGCCCTGTGGAAACCACGCTGTATGGCGGTTCGCAGCCCCGGGTCGAATGGTTCGAAAACTTCTCTTTATGGAGCAAACCCGGCGATGGCCGTTGCTGGCCGGGTGGCCATGCATCCAGCGGGTTTACGCTGTTGGCGCTGTACTTCGTGGCCCTGCGCCATCGGTGGGCACATGCTCGCAAGTTGTTGGTGGCCATTCTGCTGATCGGGTTCGTGTACGGCACTACCCGAGTATTACAGGGCTGGGAAGTGTCAGATTTTTTGTGTGCGGGCCGGTAACGGCCTGCCGTCAGGCAGGCCTTGATTTCACCAGGTTGGCCTGATGAACCGATCTCCGTACAGAATCGCAAATTGA
>NZ_JAECZP010000038.1:0-14049 GCF_019691255.1 Pseudomonas sp. USTB-Z | reverse complement strand
GGTCTGGCCGTTGGACAGGGTCACGGTCACCGGCGTCTGGGCAGGGTTGCTCAGGGTCACGGTGTAGGTGATCACGCCGCCTTCGGTGACCGACGGGCTCGCCGTCAGGGTTGCAGTGGTGGTATCGACCGAGTCGTTGATCGTGGTCTGAGCTGGCGTCGGGTTCGGGGTCAGCTGTTCGAAGTTGCCGCCCGTGGCGTTCTCGATGGTGACGCTGACGGTCGAACCGTTGTTGTAGACGTCATTGGCCGGGGTCTGGAAATCGACGCTGCCCTGGGTTTTGCCAGCCTCAACGGTGATGGTCTGGCCGTTGGACAGGGTCACGGTCACCGGCGTCTGGGCAGGGTTGCTCAGGGTCACGGTGTAGGTGATCACGCCGCCTTCGGTGACCGACGGGCTCGCCGTCAGGGTTGCAGTGGTGGTGTCGATTGTATCGGTCACTTGGGTAACCGCTGGCGTTTGCGGCAATGCCACCGTCAGCCCACCACCACCGGTACTACCTGTCACGGTGGCCGAAATCTGGCCCCCGTCGATGTAGGGTGTGTCGTTTGCCGGAACTGCGACGTTGACGCTACCACTTGTCTGCCCAGCCGGAATGACGATCACGGCACCGTTGGACAGCGTAATTACCAGGTTGGTGGTCGGCGCCTGACCAACGGTGGCGGTATAAACGATTACGCCACCCGCTTCACTGATAGAAGGGGTTGCGCCAAGCGTCAGCTCAGTAGCAACGTTGGTATCCGTAGGTGTGGTCACCAGGTTGTTGCCGTTAGTGTCCAGCAGGCCCACTTCTTCGTTATCGAGTACGCCCGCAAAGCCCAGCCCGTCAGTCGGGAAACCAACCGTCGGGTCAACACGGCCAGCCGTTTCTTCGAGCATCACGAAGCTGTGGCCACCGCCCAGCGCACCACCACCCGCTGATGACGGGCCAGCGGCGGTAGCTTCAAGCTCAGTAGTCGGGTCAACACCAGCAGCAATAGCCTGCTGCAGCTCTTCCACCGAAGGCGCGGCCTGGGCTGCCGCCTGGCTCAGGTCGGTGCTGCTGTCAGGCGCATCGGCGCTCCATTGGCTGTCACGGCCCAGATCGAGCGTACGGCCATCAGCCAGCTCCAGAGTAACTGCGCCACCAGGACCGGTGAGCACTTCCTCACCGGTCAACAGGCGGTCACCTTCGATAAGTACACGCCGGATGCCCTCTGGGGATACCGCAATAACCTGGCCGACAATGCTTTTGACGATGGCTACAACGCTGCTCATTGGACTCTCCGTGTGACCCGATGGGTACTTCCCTGCCAGAGCGGCGCTTGCTAGCCACTTCAGGCGGAACTATGTCGATGATCTCTTGACGATTTTTGACGTCAATATTCCGTCTATAACTTTTTGGAATTGCCTAACTGCCAAACTATTGACCTTATACATGCCATCCTAAACAATCGGCAATGTAATGTCACATTGATATTTGTACCTTAGCCAAGCGTTTCCTTAGGACAAATGTCTTACATCATCTAAAGGGTGTTAAGCCGTCAGCTCCAGCACTTTTTCATACACCTCAACACCCGTAAATCATGCGGCGAGACTGTCCTCCTTCGGCAATGTCAGCATTACTGGCGTCAATATCCAGATCACTGTCAAATGCCCGGACACTGATTGCCGAATAAGCACAAACCTTGCCGGAATGCGGCCAGGCAGAGGTCGATAACCAGCCTGACCCGGGAGCGCTTGCTCGCTCGAGGCACACCAGGCTTTCAACGCTGCGCAAGCCACAAGCAGCGATTTGTCGCAAATCAAAGACATGGCGTACGAGTGCGCAAATACTGGCCTCCCTATCATGGGAAATCGCTTGCGAATATTGAATGCAAGAAAGCAAAGGATCTGCTTTCTATAGATGAATTTTGACTAACAAGCCACGGATATGCGCCAACAAACCAGCGCCTGTTTACTGACAATGACTAAGCTGGAACCCACAGCCCCTTGCTTCCCTTGACTGAGTGGCAGGCTATGCTGCAACAAGCCGGATGATGGCTGGATCAAAAATGAAACAATCATTGCCCCGCTAAGTCTGGTGAAAATGAAGCACGTAGAATTGTTTACTCAACACCGATTCAAGGCGAACATTGGCCGGCTGCTCAAGCACCGGGGCGTGATAACCCTTATCAGCACAGCTTCGCCGTACCATATAGAGAGCCAGGGTGAGCCGACCCGACCTTAACGACGGCACACCCACCCCACCCACCACAAGGATGAAGAGAGCGCCGCGTGGAATCCGAAGTCAGTCGAGTCCAACTCAGCCACGATCCACGCAGTCAGCATGACGATCCCCTGCTGGATAGTCTGCTGAGCCTGTGTGTCCTGCACCAGAAGCCCGCCAGCCGGGTCATGCTGACAACAGGCCTACCGCTACCCGCCCAGCGCCTGAGCCCTGAACTGCTGCCCCGCGCTGCAGCCCGGGCAGGCCTGCAGGGGCGCCTGCTTCAGCGAAAGCTGGAGCAGATCCCAAGTATCGCCATGCCGGCCATGCTGCTGCTCAAGGAGGGCCGCAGCGCCGTCCTGCTCGGCTGGGAGAACGATGACACCGCGCGCCTGCTACTCAGCGAGAGCGACGGTGGCGAGGTGCACGTCAGCCGCGAAGCACTGCTAAGCGACTACAGCGGCCGCGTGTTCTTCGCGCAGCCGCAGCACAAGTTCGATGTCAACCACGGCAACCTCATCCCCCGCGCGAAGTCGTGGTTCCGCGACACCCTGCTGCGCAGCAAGTGGTTGTATATCGACGCTATCGCCGCCAGCCTGGTGATCAACCTGATCGCCTTGGCCGCGCCGCTGTTCGTGATGAACGTGTATGACCGGGTGGTGCCAAACCAGGCCACCTCGACGCTCTGGGTACTGGCCATCGGTATCGCCGGCGCGTACATCTTCGACCTGATCCTCAAAGGCCTTCGCGGCCTGTGCCTGGACCTGGCAGGCAAGAAGACCGACCTGATCATCTCGGCAACGCTGTTTGAACGTATCGTCGGCATGTCGATGAAGTACCGGCCGGCGCGGGTCGGCAGCTTTGCCCAGAACATTCACGAGTTCCAAGGCCTGCGCGACTTCCTCGCCTCGCTGACCCTGACCAGCCTGATCGACCTGCCCTTTACCATCCTGATTTTGATCGTCATCGCCATCATTGGCGGGCACCTGGTGTGGATACCGATCATCGCTTTCCCGCTGGCTCTGGGCATCGGCTACGCCCTGCAGCGGCCACTGATGGCGACCATGGAGCGGACCATGGCTTTGGCATCAGAGCGCCAGTCCAGCCTGATCGAAACCCTGGCGGGTCTGGATGCGGTAAAGGTCAACAACGCCGAAAGCGAACGCCAGTATATGTGGGAGCAAACCCTCGGCACCCTGAGCCGGCTGGAACTGCGCGTGAAAGTGCTGTCGAGCCTGGCGATGAACATCACCCTGCTGATCCAGCAACTGGCAGGCGTGGCAATGATCTGCGTCGGCGTGTACCTGATCATCGACGGCAACCTGAGCATGGGCGGCCTGGTGGCTTGCTACATGCTCAGCGGCCGCGCCCTCGGCCCGTTGGGCCAACTCAACGGCCTGCTCGCCCGCTACCAGCAAGCCAAGGTGACCATGGTCTCCACCGACCACATGATGGATCTACCCCAAGAGCGCAACTTCGAAGAGCGCCCGCTGAGCCGCAAGGTGCTGCAGGGCAGCGTCGAGTTCCGCGGTGTCGACTTCACTTATCCGAACCAGCAGAACCTGGCCCTGAAGAATATCAACCTGACCATCCGCCCTGGCGAGAAGGTCGGCATCATCGGTCGCAGCGGCTCGGGCAAGAGCTCGCTGGCCAAGCTCATTGTCGGCCTGTACGAGGCCGATGGTGGCTCGCTGCTGGTCGATGGCGTCGACATTCGCCAGATCGATGTCAGCGAACTGCGCCACAACATCGGCTACGTCCCACAGGACATCCAGCTGCTGGCCGGCACCTTGCGTGACAACCTGGTCAGCGGCGCCCGCTACATCGAGGACGAATTGATCCTGCAGGCCGCTGAACTGGCGGGCGTACATGAATTCGCCCGGCTGCACCCCGACGGCTACGAGCTGCAAGTGGGTGAACGCGGGCAGAACCTGTCCGGCGGCCAGCGGCAGAACGTCGCCTTGGGCCGTGCGCTGCTTCTCAACCCGCAGATCCTGCTGCTGGACGAGCCGACCAGCGCCATGGACAACACCGGTGAAGAACGCCTCAAGCAGCGCCTGCAGGCGGTGGTGGAGGGCAAGACGGTACTGCTGGTCACGCACCGTGCCTCGTTGCTGTCACTGGTAGACCGGCTGATCGTGATCGATCGCGGGCAGATTGTCGCCGACGGCCCGAAAGCCGCGGTCATGGATGCACTGAAGAAGGGGCAGATCAGTGTTGCATAAGCTGGATATGGGGCAGTTCAAGGACGGCCTGCGGCGCTATTTCAAAGGCAGCGACTCGCTTGGCGGCCAGCCGCTGCCCGAGGTAAACAAAGCCCTGATCGAAGATGCACCGCGGGTGGTGCGGCTGACCATCTGGGGCGTGATCCTGTTCTTCGTGTTCTTGATTGTATGGGCCAGCGTTGCGCCCATCGACGAAGTTACGCGGGGTGAAGGCAAGGCCATTCCCTCTTCCAAGGTACAGAAGATCCAGAACCTGGAGGGCGGCATCGTCGCCGAAATCTTCGCCAAGGAGGGGCAGATCGTCGAAGTGGGCCAGCCATTGCTGCGCCTGGATGAAACCCGCTTCGCCTCCAACGTTGGTGAAACCGAGGCTGACCGCCTGGCCATGGCCCTGCGGGTCGAACGTTTGAGTGCCGAGGTACAGGACAGCCCGCTGATAATCGACGAAAAGCTGCGTAAAGCCGCGCCAAACCAGGCGGCCAGTGAGGAGTCGCTGTACCAGAGCCGGCGCCAGCAACTGCAGGACGAAATTGGCGGCCTGCAACAGCAGTTGGTCCAACGCCAGCAGGAACTGCGCGAATACAGCTCCAAGCGCACCCAGTACGCCAACAGCCTTGAGCTGCTGCGCAAGGAAATCAGTATGTCCGAACCGCTGGTGGCAACCGGCGCGATTTCCCAGGTTGAAGTGCTGCGCCTGCGCCGTGCTGAAGTGGAAAACCGCGGTCAGCTGGACTCCACTGCGCTTGCGATCCCGCGCGCAGAGGCGGCCATCCGCGAGGTGCAAAGCAAGATCGAAGAGACGCGTGGCAAGTTCCGAAGTGAAGCGCTGACCCAGCTGAACGAGGCACGCACCGAACTGAACAAGGCTACCGCCACCAGCAAGGCGCTGGACGACCGGGTGCACCGCACACTTGTCACTTCGCCAGTACGCGGTATCGTCAAGCAACTGCTGGTGAACACCATTGGCGGGGTAATCCAGCCAGGCAGCGATATCATCGAAGTCGTGCCACTGGACGACACGCTGGTCATCGAGGCAAAGATCCTGCCCAAAGACATCGCCTTCCTGCACCCTGGCCAGGAAGCGACGGTCAAGTTCACCGCGTATGACTACACCATCTACGGTGGGCTCAAGGCCAAGCTGGAGCAGATTGGCGCCGACACCATTACCGATGAAGACAAGAAGACTACGTATTACCTGATCAAGCTGCGCACCGATCGCAGTCACCTAGGGACCGACGAGAAGCCACTGCTGATCATTCCGGGGATGGTGGCGACGGTGGATATCATGACAGGCAAGAAAACCATCATGAGCTACCTGCTCAAGCCGATCATGAAGGCGCGATCGGAAGCGCTGCGCGAGCGGTGATAGCCGACCTGCTGGTTTCGCCATTGCTGTAGGAGCGGCCTCGTGTCGCGACAGGGCTGTACAAGCAGCCCTGCACATCGCTACGTGAACCTGGGGCCGCTATGCGGCCCTTTTGCGGCTCTAGGCTGTTCCTACAGCGGCGCGAGAGAGGCCATTCAGCGCCAAGGCGCAGGCTCACCCACCAGTTGCCCCTGAATCCCGCCTACTCCCATCTCCAGCAACACCAACCGCTCCCCTTCCGTCTCGACTCGCTCAGCAATCAGCGGCAGGTCGATGCTATGCGCCGCACGCTGGATCGCTTCGATGAACAGCCGCTTGTGCTGCTCATGATCGATGTTGCGGATGTAACTGCCGTCAATCTTCAGGTACGCCAGGCCCAAGTGCGCCAGGTTGCCAATCATGCTGAAGCGCCCACCGAAGCGTTGCAAAGCCAACCCGAAACCTAGCCCATGCAGGCGCCGGGTGAGTTGCTCCAATGCTGCCTGCTCAGGCAACTGCTCCTCGCCAATTTCAAAAACCAGCCGCGGGCCGAGCGCCGCATTCTGGCCCAGCAGCTCGAAAATGCGTTGAAGGGCCTTGGGGTCGGCCAGGGTGGCTGCGGACAGGTTCAACGCCAGCACCTGGTCATGCCCTCGCAGGTGCGCCAACACTTTCTCCAGCACCAGCACATCCAGCCGCGGCATCCAGCCGAAGCGCTCCAACCAAGGCAGGAAGCGGCCCGCCGGCAAGGCCTCGCCCTGGCCATCGCGCAAACGCGAAATAACTTTGTGGTGCAGTACCCGTTGCGAGGAAGCGCACTCCATCACTGGCTGGAAGAACAACTCGAAATGCCCATTGATAAACGCCTGGTCGAGCCGTTCGTGCCAGGCATGCTGGCTATCTGCGGCAACCGCAGCAACACCTTGCTCAAGGCATACCCAGCCCGGCGTTGGCTGGTTCTCAGCGCGGGCCAGAGCCTCGTCGGCGAGCTTCAGCAATGCCTGGGGTGAATCACCAGGGCTGAATGGTGCCAGGCCTATACAAGCCACCGGGTCGATATCACTTGCCCCCGTTTCGTGCAGGCTCTGCAACGTTGCCTCCAGGGCCTGGGCAAGGTGTACGGCCTCCTCATGCACCATGCCCGGTGCCAGCACTGCAAATTCACCGCCGCGGCTGCGGGAAATGAGGTCGTTGGTTTCCGGGTAGCTGGCACAAGTACGACGCAGCTGTTCACCTACCGCTTGCAGCAACTGGTCGGTACGCTGGCCGCCAAGGCGTGCGTTCAGGCCAGCCAGGCCCTGAACCCGCAGCAACAGCAGGTAGCCGGCGCGCGCGTCTTCCAGGTTGCTTACCCGATTGTTCAGCTGCATTTCAAAATAGCGGCGGTTCGACAGCCCGGTCAGGCTGTCCTGGTAGGACTCCGCACGCAGCCGCTCACTGCGCTCGGCCTGCTCGGTGAACAGGGCTTTGAGTTTCTCGACCATCTGGTTCATCGCTTGCACTACGCGGCGTAGCTCCGGCGTGCGTGGCAACTCTGGCAGGCTGAGAAATTCGCGGCGAGCAATAGCGTGGGATTGCTCGACCATGTAGTCCAGCGGCCTCAACTGGCGACGCAACAGCAAAGCACCGAGCACGGCACTGGCCGCACCGCACAACAGCAACCAACCCAGGCTGCCCAAGGCACTTTGCCAAAGCTTGGCAATGGCGAACATCGGGTGGCTGATCACTTCAACGCGCGCGGCCTGCTGCCAGCCACGACTGACGATTGCATCGCCGCCGGCGGCCTCAAGGCCGATCAGGCGCACGAACCAAAGCGGCACACCGCCAGGGTCTGGCTCGGCATGACGCTCCACCAGCACGGCATTGGAACCCAGGTCGACGACCTTGATGCTTGCATAGTAACCACTGTCGAAAATCGAGCTGACCATCAGCTCGACCATCGCTGGGTCGTCGATATTCGGCGTCAGCGAAAGCGCCAGCGCGGTGGCCGCATCCTGGGCGTGCGAGCGCAGCTGGTTGACGTATTGGCTGCGCGAGCTTTCCAGGCTGACCATGAAACTGCCACTGAAGGCGACCACCAGGAACAGGCAAATGGCCAACAGCAATTGTTTGAACAGTGACATCTGTGCTCCTTCAGTAAACCGGCTCGGCCGGGAACCCTTCGGCCTGCATTTTCTTCAACAAATCCTGCCAGCGTGACAGCCGCTTGGTATCACCAACCTTCTTGTTCCCTGCGGCGCCCGTCAGCCACAACCCCTCGCCATTGAAGGCGTACACCGGCAGCAGGTCGGTACGCTGGCTTGCCGGCTTGATGGCATCCATCAGACTGTCCAGCACCAAAGGCTGGGCCTGTGGGCTTGAATAATAGGTCAGGACCATGTGTGCCCGGCTCTGCCGCAGCGCCTTGACGTAGGTGATGCGCAGTTTTTCGCTGGGGATTCCCATGCGCCGTAGACTGAAATATTTGGCGATGGCGTAATCCTCGCAGTCCCCTGCACCTTTGATCAGTGCCTGCACAGGTGTGGCCCAGTAGTCGACCTCATGCCACAGATCGATATCCTCGACATAACGCAATTGCTGGTTGAAGAAGCGGTTGACCACTTGCAACCGTTCAAGCTCGGTACCCTGCTTCTGCGTGGCCATCAGGCTCTGCCAGGCATCGATGCGCCCCTGCCCGGCACCTAGTGGGCCGTACAGAGCCTGCGACTTGCGGCTGATCTGGGAGAAATCCCAATCCGCGTGCAAGCCGCCCAGCAGAAGACTGCCCAGCAGCGCGGCAAAGCCGACATATCGCACTACGGTTTTGAGCAACCAGGATATCGCCACTGCGAAGCCCTGTTCAGACCAGTCGAAAGCAGCGATGGTGGGGCTTGCCACCGCAAAAGACAATGGCACCCTGCAATCACGCACCCGGCTGTCAGCCCGCCTATACTTTCTGCTTACATCTTTCTATAGGCAGCTTCCTTTGACGTG
Source organism: Pseudomonas sp. USTB-Z (assembly GCF_019691255.1). NCBI lineage: Bacteria > Pseudomonadati > Pseudomonadota > Gammaproteobacteria > Pseudomonadales > Pseudomonadaceae > Pseudomonas > Pseudomonas sp. USTB-Z. The sequence goes on along the minus strand of NZ_JAECZP010000038.1, from coordinate 5,318 downwards.
CGACTTCCTCCACCATAGCCGCGCTTTTGGGGCGCCCGTACCAGTGTGGGTGCAGGTTTGACACCCTCACAAGCTGTTACTAGTGTCATTGGATCCAATATAGTCATCATTGAGGCAGGCGTCGCGTGGCCAAGAAAATCAGATTGAGCAATGTGCTGGCCAGCGAGCAGTTGTTGCCGCATCAGGCCCGTGCCGTGATCGAAGAACGCCTGCGCAGCGCCATTCTCGATGGGCGCTTGCCCCCTGGTACTGCGGTTCGCCAACAAGAGCTCGCCACCTTGTACGGCGTTAGCCGCATGCCCGTGCGCGAAGCCCTGCGCCAGCTCGAAGCGCAGTCCCTGCTGAAGGTGGAGATGCATAAGGGCGCCGTCGTTGCACCGCTGATCGGCGAGGATGCAGTGGACACCTATGCCCTTCGCGTATTGCTCGAGAGCGAGGCGCTGCGCCAGTCTATCCCGCTGCTTGATGCCAGCGACATCGCCAGCGCCCGCGGGTATATCCAGCAACTGGAGAACGAGACCAGCCACACCGAAATTGGCCGCCTCAACCGCCTGCTCCACATGGCGCTGTACAGCAAGGCGCCGAACAAGAAACTACTGCGCCTTATCGAGAACGAACTGAACGAGGAAGAACGCTTCCTGCGTTTCCATCTTTCGTCCATGGGCCTGGGCAAGCTCACTCAGGACGATCACAACGCACTGGTAGATGCAGCCAGCGACAAGCTGGTGGACGAAGCGGTAGCGGTGCTGGAACGGCACCTCAATGGCGGGGCGCGGGTGATCCGCAATTACCTGGATACGCAATTGGGGCGTTAGCCCATTACCGGCTTTACGCGGTAATTGATGGGTTGCAAATTAATCTTGCTCCGCCAACAATGAGACTAATTATCATTAACGTCCATTGATGCCGGCGCCCTCCTCCATGCCCAGCAACGATTCCGTGCAAACGCTCTACAGTGACCACCACGGCTGGTTGCATACCTGGCTGCGTAGCAAGCTCGGCAACGCAGCCGATGCGGCTGACCTCGCCCAAGATACCTTCGTCCGCTTGCTACAGCGTCGTGAACAATTGCAGCTGAATGCTCCCAGGGCCTTCCTGCGCACGGTAGCGCGTGGGTTGGTGATCGATCATTGGCGCCGCGAGGAACTGCACAGGGCCTACCTGGAGGCTTTGGCCCATGTGCCGGAAGCACTGGCCCCCTCAGTCGAGACCCGCGAGCTGCTGCTGGAATTGCTTGAGCGTATTGCACGCATGCTCGACGGCCTCAAACCCAAGGTCCGTCGCGCATTCCTGCTGGCTCAATGCGAGGGGCTGAAGCATCAGGCCATCGCCGAACAGATGGGGATCTCCGTGCGCACCGTTGAGCGCTATATCGCCGATGCGCTCTATCACTGCTACGTGCTGCGCTATGAAGACGACTGCTGAATCCATGACCGTCGCACGCCCTGATACAAAAACGGTCAGGCAGGCCATTCAGTGGATGCTGCGGCTGCGTGAAAGCGGGCACGATCCAGCTCTGCAACAACAGTGCGCGCATTGGCGCAGCAGCCACCACGAAAACGAACAGGCCTGGCAGCGTGTGGTTCACCTTCATCAGGACCTTGACCTGCGCGCTATTCCCGGTGCCGGGCTGGCATTGCAGACACTGGAAACCAGCCAGCAGCGCCTGCGCCGCCGACAGGCGCTGAAGCTGCTTGGCGGCGTTGTCATGGCAGGATCTGCGAGCTGGCTGGCCAAAGACCTCGATACTGTGAGTGCCTCGACGTCAGACTATGCCACCGGCACGGGCGAGCGACGCGTCTTCACCCTGCCCGATGGCTCGCTGATGCAACTCAATACCTGCAGTGCCGTGGACCTGGCCTTCCATGATCAACAGCGTCTGGTCCGCCTGAAGCTTGGGGAATTGATGATCAACTGCAACCCCCGGCATCCCCTGCTGGTACAAACCCGCGACGCGCTGCTGGAAGGCTTCGAAGGACGCTTTGTGGCCTATCAGGATAGCGACTGCACACGTGTCAGCGTCAGCCACGGCAAAGTGGCGATACACCGGCCTGGTACTGGCCAACTTCAGTGGATCGAAGGTGGCCAGAACTGGCGCCTGGATGCTCAAGGTGCGCACCGGCTCGCGCACATGGAGATGGATGCGATGGCCTGGACTGAAGGGTTGATCGTCACTCAGGACATGCGCCTCTCCAACTTCCTCGCGCAGGTCAGCCGCTATCGCCATGGTTACCTGGGCTGCAGCAATGAGATTGCCGACCTGCGCCTGTCGGGGGTGTTCCGCCTCGAAGACCCGGAACAACTGCTTCGGCTGCTACCGCAGACGTTGCCCGTACGACTTCGTCGACGTACACGCTGGTGGGTGCATGTAGAGAGCATGACCTGATAAGGCGTTATCGATTTCTGGCGGGTTTTGAATCCAGGTCCGGCTAGGACAGTAAGCAACACTTTCTGCCCTCGACACTTTAACGGACCCTTCATGCCTACCAACCCGGTGTTAACCCACACTTTCATCCCGAATGATATTCGTCCAGTCCTGCAATCAGCTCACTTGCGCCACGCCATCCGGGCTGTTCTGTTTGGTACCGCCCTGGGCCTGGCAACTGCTCCGCAACTTTCCGTAGCGGCCGACACAGCCGAAGTGAGCCATGACTATGCAATACCGGCTGGCCAACTGACCGATGTGCTCAACAAGATCGCTCGTCAGGCCGGCATCACCCTATCGAGCACGCCTCAGCTGACCGATGGCCTGCATTCCAACGGACTGCAGGGGAAGTTCACTACCGATCAAGCGCTGCGCCAGTTGCTAAATGGCAGCGGACTGGAAGCCGTCAGCCAGGGGGGACGTAACTATGTGCTGCAGGCACAGCGTCAGAGCGCCGCCTTGGCATTGCCAGACACCGACATCCGTAGTTTCTCCCTCGGCAACGCACTGGGCAGCATGGAGGGTTACAACGCCACGCACAGCCAGGTGGCGACCAAGACCAGCATGCCCTTGGTGGAGACATCCCAATCGGTCTCGGTAGTCACTCGCCAACAAATGGACGATCAGGGCTCTCAGACCGTTGCCCAGGCCATGCGCTACACGCCTGGAGTACTGACCAACCCGTACGGTGCCACTCATCGCTATGACTATGTAGCCATGCGCGGCTTCAACGACGGTTCGGTGGACAACATCTACGTCGATGGGCTCAAGTCAATGGGCGACAACGGCACCTACAGCACGATGCAGGTAGACCCATACTTTCTTGAGCGCATCGACATTCTCAAGGGACCGTCTTCGGTACTGTACGGGCGAAGCTCGCCGGGTGGCCTGGTAGCCCTGACCACCAAGAAGCCACTCTTTGCCCCTTACCATCAGGTTCAGGCCACGGTAGGTACTCAGGGCCAGCGTGGCGTGGGCTTCGACTTCAGTGGTCCTGTGGATGACGACAAACGCATTGCGTATCGCCTGACGGGTTTGGCGGATGCTTCCGACACTCAGTTCGACCACAACAAGGAAGAACGTTACGCCATCGCCCCTGCTATCAGTGTCGACTTCACCGAAGACACCTCACTCACGCTGCAGGCCTATTTGCAGCACGACCCTGACGGTGGGTACCACGGCGGTAACCCTGCTGATGGCATGCTGCACAAGCGCAACGGTTTGCGCCTGTCAGACCATTTCTTCGAAGGCGAGCCGAGCATCGACAACTACGAGCGCACGCAGCAATCCTTCAGCTACCAGTTTGAGCATCGCTTCAATGATGTGTTCACAGCGCGGCAGAACTTCCGTTATCAGGATTCCGACGTGTCGATGGACCAGGTGTACTCCGCCGGCTGGGCAGATGTTGACAGCAACATGTTAAATCGCGCCTATACCGGCGGCGACGAGCGTCTGCATTCGTACATCATTGATAACATGCTGCAGGCAGAATTCTTTACCGGGGCGGCCAAACACACCTTGCTACTGGGGGCTGACTACCAGCGGCGCAAAGCCGACGTGGCATGGCGTTATGGCACCGTCGGCCCACTGGATGCCGGCAATCCACAGTACGGCAATGGCAATCTTCAGGTACTGGGCGAGAACCGCTACCAGCGACGCTTGCAACAAACGGGTGTGTACCTGCAGGATCTGGTGGAGCTGGACCAGTGGCGCTTTTCCTTGGGACTGCGCCAGGACTGGGTGAAGGTGTCCGAAGAGAACCGTGACAGCGACAGCAAGGTCAGTGATCAACGCTCCAGGTTCACCTCCCGGGCAGGGGTGCTCTACCTTTTCGAGAACGGCATTGCGCCCTACATCAGCTACTCGGAGTCGTTCAACCCGAACACCGTGTCCGACCAGCAGGGCCGGCCGCTGGCACCTACGGAGGGCACTCAGTGGGAAGCCGGCATCAAATATCAGCCACCAGGGAGCGACAACCTGTTCACCGCATCGGTGTTCCGCATCGAGCAGGAGAATTTGGCGTCTAAACAGCCTGACGAAGACTTCTATCGCCCTGTCGGTGAAGTCCGCTCGCAAGGGCTAGAGCTTGAGGCCCATGTACAGCTGACCGATAGCCTCAAACTGCTGAGTGGCTATACCTTCACCGATATCGAGTATTCGAAGTCAATGCCGAGCCTTGTCTCGGGCAACTTGGACAACAAGGGTAATTCGCCGACTCAGGCGCCGAAACAGATGCTTTCGCTGTGGGCCGACTATAACTTCCGCCAGGGGGCACTGGATGGCCTGCGGCTGGGCGGTGGGGTGCGATATGTGGGGTACAGCTGGGTGGATGCGGAAAACAGCATGACAGTGCCTTCCTACACCCTGTTCGACGCCTCTATCGGCTATGACTTGGGCAAGGTCGGCCTGGCGGGTGTGGATGTTCGCTTGAACGCCAACAACCTTACCAATGAAAACTACATCACCTCATGTGCCAGCCTGAACTACTGCTACATGGGTGAAGAGCGCAATGTGAGCGCCACAGTCAGCTATCAGTTCTAACCGATATTGAAACCCGAAAAAGACAAAGCCCCTGTCTGCATCGCAGACAGGGGCTTTGAGTTTGAATCTTGACGATGACCTACTCTCACATGGGGAAACCCCACACTACCATCGGCGATGCATCGTTTCACTGCTGAGTTCGGGATGGGATCAGGTGGTTCCAATGCTCTATGGTCGTCAAGAAATTCTGTGTGCTGGCCCGTCAGTAGGACGTGCCTGCGAATCTCTATAGTTCCTACTTAAAGACAAAACCCCTACCTGCATGCGCAGATAGGGGTTTTGCGAAATGAATCTTGACGATGACCTACTCTCACATGGGGAAACCCCACACTACCATCGGCGATGCATCGTT
>NZ_JAECZP010000037.1:0-17813 GCF_019691255.1 Pseudomonas sp. USTB-Z | reverse complement strand
CTGGGGCCTCAGCGCTTGACGGGCATCCATGCCCGTCACCTGCCTCCGCAAGGCCTGCGTTCGGCCTCCTGAAGTCGCGAAGATCAAGATCAAGATCAAGATCAAGATCAACAGCAACAGCAACAGCAACAGCAACAGCAACAGCAACAGCAACAGCAACAGCAGGCGGATGGGCACTGCCAGAATCTCAGTTTACTGCTGGCCCAGCAGCTGAGCTGGGGTGCCGACCGGCGGATTGTGAGCAGTGGAAGCAAATTCGCACCCATTTGCAGTTGCTCCACGCGGCGTGGCGCCTTAGACTGCCGCCCCCTGTAAAAGAGTGCCGGTTGGCGCTTGAAGAATTCCGCTGGCGATGCATAGGCATCGACGGCACATGAATCGCCCAAATGCACATTTTTTCATAGAGAAATCGATGACCAAGGAACAGTTGCTGGCCATGTCGGCCGATGACTACATGAACGCCGACCAGCTTGCCTTCTTTACTGAGCTGCTGCAGGCGATGAAAGTCGAAACCCATGAACGCATCGAACTCAGCCGCACCACCATCGAAGGCCTGGACACCCCGTCAGACCCCGCCGACGTGGCTTCGGTCGAAGAAGAACGTAGCTGGCTGGTAAATGCCATCGACCGCGACCAGCGCCTGCTGCCACAGCTGGAAATGGCCCTGGACCGTATTGCCGACGAAAGCTTCGGCTGGTGCGATGACAGTGGTGAGCCCATCGGCCTGAAGCGCTTGCTGATCAGCCCGACCACCAAATACTGCATCGAAGCCCAGGAGCGCCACGAGCAGCTCGACCGCCACCAGCGTCAGGTATAACCCCGCGCGTGGTGCAAGCCCCTCGAAGCAATTCCTGGGGCTTTTTGCGTTTCTTGTCGATACCGTTTTTGTTACGCCTTACGAAACACTGATGTACCGGGATGCGCTGTTTCCGCGTCACTGTCGGGCGTATCATAGCTTTATCGTTAGGGTGCTAATTAAATTCCGGAGGGAATGATGAATAGCCGAGTCGATGTGGCTGTGATGATAGGGTCGGGTGTGCCGGCCACCTTGCAGGCGCTGGGCAAGCGCATTTGCTGGGTCGTGCTGGTCAATGGCGAGCGCCGCGGCACCGCCTTCGCCACGCGCGAAGAAGCGCTTGAGTGTCAGGCTGCCTGGCAACTGCAACTGAAGAAAGGCCTGGCTGCCTGAAAATGTTTATTGCCTCTCGACGGGTTTCGGTGTTTTCGGGCATATTTGTCCTACAGTAATGCGCACATGGATGCTAGGGCTTGTCTTCTTGCAGGCTCACGCCATTGGTTGCGATTTCTGGCGAGTGATTTCAGGCATCACGCTTCCCAAGCCGGGAATGAGCCAAACGCCTTCGGTTGAGGGCGAGTCTGGCAAACCAGAGTAAAGATTCCTGCACGCTGCATCGTCAGCGAGCACAGACATTTCGCATATCGCTTTATTACTCTTTTTGCCTATCGATAAGAAATGGCCGTGCCTCCCCGAGCTTGGGGTGAGGGCGGGTTGTAACCGGTTGAGGATTACTTCATTGGCAGTCAGCACACTTGATACGCATGCGTTGTTCGCCCTGGGCGACTTGCGCGGTAAATTGGCCCAACTGTTTCAGGGCCGCTTCATCTATGTCACCGAACAGAGTCCTGAAGGCCTGTACATGGCCGAAATCGACACCGAGAGTGCACTGGTGGTCGATGACAAGCAGCGCCTAGAACTGAAAGTCGGCGACCACTTTCGTGCTGCCGTTTTGCCCAGCCGCGAAGGTGGCAAGCTGGAAATGCGCTTTCGCGACATCAAGTTGAATGTGTATGGCGTGGGCGACTACGCCTTCGTTTCTGTGCCGGAAGGCGAGGGCATCGTGTTTCGTGAAGGCCATGGCGTGATGCTGGTATTCGCCGCGCAGCAGCAAGTGCAGGAAGGCCTGGGCAAGTTGCTTAAAGCAGTGACTGGCAAGGTCGCCAAATGGCGCAAGGGTGAACTGACCACCTTCAAGGCCAGTGAATGACCGACAGTCACGACGCACCAGCCTCGCGGGCCGAGTTTCATCGGCAGCACCAGGCAGATGCCGTGGCTGAGGCAGAACGTTTGCTGGCCGGACGTGAAAAGCTGCAGGGCGCCTGGTTGAGCTGGGTGGCGGCTGAGCTCTATCGCCTCAGCCCGCCGCCATATGCCGCCATGGTCCGGCGCGAGTTGCAGCGCCTCAGCCAAGGTTGAGACGGCAAACCTTCAATTGCCACGGTCTCGGCCGCTGCTGACCTCTTCAGGCACCGGCTCTTTCGACATGCGTTTGCGAAACAGCGCCGCCCGCGCCAGCAACAGCGTGGTTATCGGCACGGTGATCGACAGCAGGATCGGAATCAGCCACGCGTGTAGCACAGGGGTGCCCTTGAGCCACGAAAAGTAGATGATCGAGGCCAGCGCAACGCACCAGGCGCCAAGGGTCGAGGCCAGCGCTGGCGGGTGCATGCGCTGGAAGTAGTCCTTCAGGCGTACCAGGCCTATAGCACCGACCAGCGCGAACAGGCTGCCGGTGAGCAGTAGCGCGGCGGTGACCAGCTCCAGCCAGAAGGGCAGTACCAGGGCTTCGCTCATTCGATCACCTCACCGCGCAGCAGAAACTTGGCCAAGGCAAACGAGCCGACGAAACCAAACAGTGCAATCAGCAGGGCACCTTCGAAGTAGGTGTCACTGGCATAACGGATGCCCAGCACCAGCATGGTGAGCATCGCCAGGATGTACAGGTAGTCCAGGGCCAGCACGCGGTCTTGGGCGGACGGGCCACGGAACAGCCGGATCAGCGCCAGGCTCATGGCCAGGGCGAAGATGAACAGGCTGGCGAGGACGGCATTGGCGAGCAGGCCTGTCATTGGAAAATCTCCATAAGCGGGCGTTCGTAAGTGTCCTTGAAGTGCTGTATGAAGGCCGCTTCATCGTCCAGCTCAAACACATGCAGCAACAGCACACTGCGGTCCAGTGCCAGTTCGGACCAGACTGTGCCAGGCACCACCGTGGTGATCATCGACAGCGCTGCCAGCCCGTGGGGGTCACGCAGTGCCAATGGTATGTGAACGAACGCAGAGCGTGGCGGCTGCTTGCCGGCCCGCAGCACACCACGGGCCACCAGCAGGTTGGAGCTGATCACATCGATACCGACCCGGCCAATCAGGCGGGCGATGGCCAGGGGGCGCCGTACGTGTGCATGCTGCGGGCGCAGGGGCGCCATCAACAGTGGCGCCAGTATGCCAAGTGCGGCGCCCAGCAGCAGGTTGCCAGGGCTGACCGAGAGGTTCAGCAGCAGCCACAGGCCGAACAGCGAGACCGATAGCAGTGGGGCGGGGAACAGTCGGTTCATGGCTGCACCTGTGCGTCGCGCGAGGTGGGGCCAGGAATCGGCCGGGCGGCCATCACAGCGTCGATATAGGCATCGGGGGCCTGCAGGCTGGCGGCAGTGTCCTGGGTGTAGCGCAGCAACGGCTCGGCCTTGAGGCTGAGGATGAGGCACAGGCCGAGCAGGATGACAATGGGCAGGCATTCATAGCGCCGCAGGACCGGGGACGGACGCTCTTCGGGCTTCCAGAAACGCTGGATGCCGACGCGGCCGAAGGCGATCAGCGAGGCCATGCCGGATAGGATCAGCAACACCACCAGGCCCCAGCCGGCGGCACTCAGGGGCTGCTTGGCCGGTACGCCGAGGCCCAGTGGATTGAACAGCGCACTGATCAGGTTGAGCTTGCCGACAAAGCCCGACAGCGGCGGCATGCCGATGATCAGTAGTGCACAGGCGATGAAGCTGAGGCCGAGGAAGGCCATGGTCCACGGGATGATCTGGCCGATTACCACCTGCTGTTCATCGTCGAGGTTGATGCCCTTGGGCGGGTGCAGCGATTCCAGTGGCGGCGGCATGGCGTCTTCTTCTTCGTCCAGCGGCGCTTCATTGGCCGAGCGCGAGCGTTCGACCAGTTCGGCGAGCAGGAACAGTGCGCACAGCGCAAGGGTCGAGTTGACCAGATAGAACAGCGCCGCGCCGGTCAGAGCCGCCTGGGCAAAACCCACCGCACCCAGCAGCGTGCCGGCCGAGACCAGGATACTGAGTGCCGCCATACGCTCCAGGCGCTGTGCCGCCAGGATTGATACCGCTGCCACCGCCAGGGTAACCAGGCCGCCGTAAACCAGCCATTCGCCGCCGAAATGTGCCGAGGCCCCGGCCTGCCCGGAGAACAGTAACGTCCACAGGCGCAGCACGGCGTACAGGCCGACTTTGGTCATGATGGCGAACAGTGCAGCCACCGGCGCGCTGGCAGACGCGTAAGCTGGCACCAGCCAGAAGTTCAGCGGCCAGATACCGGCCTTGACCAGGAAGGCCATGGCCAGGATTGCCGCGCCGGCATGCAGCAGGCCACGGTCGGCCTCCGGTACCAGTGGAATCTTAAGCGCCAGGTCCGCCATGTTCAGGGTGCCGGTCACGCCATACAGCATCGCTGCGCCGATCAGGAACAGCGACGAGGCGAACAGGTTGATAGCGATGTAGTGCAGGCCGGCGCGCACCCGCGCACGCCCCGAACCATGTAGCAGCAGGCCATAGGAGGCGGCCAGCAGCACTTCGAAGAAGACGAACAGGTTGAACAGGTCGGCGGTGAGGAAGGCGCCGTACAGCCCCATCAGCTGGATCTGGAACAGCGCATGGAAGCTGGCCCCTGCACCGTCCCAGCGGGCACGGGCAAATAGCAGTGCGCTGAAACCGATGACCCCGGTCAGGGTCAGCAAGAGCGCGGACAGGTGGTCCACCACCAGCACGATGCCAAACGGCGCTGGCCAGTTGCCCGGCAGGTACACGCCGATCGACGCTGCCTGGCCCTGGGTGCGCACCCACAGCAGCAGACAGACCGCGATCAACAGGCCGGAGAAGGTAGACAGCAGGTTCAGCCTGGCCTTGATGTGCCTGTGCTTTTCACCCAGCAGCAACATCATCGCCGCCGTAATCAGCGGCAGCAGGATGGGGGCGACAATCAGTTGACTGATATCACTCATTCGTCACGCTCCCGGCCGTCCACGTGGTCGGTACCGGTCAGGCCGCGCGAGGCCAGCAGCACCACCAGGAACAGCGCGGTCATGGCGAAACTGATGACGATGGCGGTGAGCACCAGTGCCTGTGGCAGCGGGTCGGTGTAATGCAACAGGTCCTGGGTAACACCATCCTTGATGATTGGTTCCTTGCCGATGAACAGGCTGCCCATGCTGAAGATGAACAGGTTGACCCCGTAAGAAAGCAGGCACAGGCCCATGATCACCTGGTAGGTACGCGGGCGCAGGATCAGCCACACTCCGGAGGCAGCCAGCACGCCGATGGCGACTGCAATCACTTCTTCCATCAGGCGGCTCCTGCTTGGCTGGTTTTTGCCGGGTTGCCCGGGCGGTAGGCGCGCACCGACTGGTGCGCCAGGGCCGTGAGGATCAGCAGGGTCGAGCCGACCACGACGGTGTATACGCCAATATCGAAGAACAGCGCGCTGGCCACGTGCACATCACCCAGCAACGGCAGGTGCAAGTGGGCGGTATGGGTGGTGAGGAACGGGTAACCCAGCAGCATGGCGCCGACGCCGGTCAGGGTCGCGCACAGCAGCCCGGTACCCATCCAGCGCAGCGGCCGCAGGCTCATCTGCGCCTCGACCCACTGGGTGCCGGCCACCATGTACTGGAGGATGAACGCCACCGACATGACCAAGCCAGCGACAAACCCGCCACCGGGCTGGTTGTGCCCGCGCATGAACAGGTACATCGACACCAGCAAGGCGATCGGCAGCAGCAGGCGCACCAGCGCTGCCGGCACCATCATGAAGCCCAGCGCGGTATCGGTGGCATGCCGCGGGTTGATCAGGTCGGTGACTACGTCCGGCGCCAGCTGGCGTTGTTGCGCCGGCAGCTGCATGCTCTCTTTTGGAGGACGGAAGCGCCGTAGCAGGGCGAACACCGTCAGTGCCACAGCCACCAACACGGTGATTTCACCGAGGGTATCGAAGCCGCGGAAGTCGACCAGCATGACATTGACCACATTGGTGCCGCCGCCCTGAGGCAACGCACGGCTCAAATAGAACGAGGAAATGTCGTTGGGCGTGGGTCGGGTCAGCATGGCGTACGACAGCACGGCCATGCCGCCACCCACCAGCACGGCCAGCAGCAAGTCGCGCAGGCGGCGCATGCGCGCGCGCTCCAGGCTACCCGGCAGCGGTGACACGCCTTCGATACGCCGTGGCAGCCAGCGCAGGCCGAGCAGGATCAGCACGGTGGTGACCACTTCCACCACCAACTGGGTCAGTGCCAGGTCGGGCGCAGAGAACCAGACGAAGGTGATGCAGGTCATCAGGCCGCAGACGCTGACCATGATCAGTGCCGCCAGGCGGTGGTACTTGGCCTGGTAGGCGGCGCCGATGGCGCAGGCAATGGCGATCAGCCACAGGGCGACGAATACACCGGAACCCGGAATCTTCGGGCGATCACCCCAGCTCAGGCCGCTATTGAGCATCGGCGTGAGGCCCGCGAGGAACGCGGCGAATACCAGCATGAACAGCTGCGACTGCAGCCGCCGGGTGGTGAACAGGCGTTCGATGCGACGCGCCAGCAACATCAGGTGAACCTGGCCGTGCTCGAACAGCCGCTTGCCATTGAAGCGCTCGATCACGGGCGGGTAGGGGAAGCGACCCAGGCGCAGTTGTTTGCGCAGCAACAGGTACAGGACGATGCCGCCGCTCATGGCGACCAGGCTCATGATCATCGGCGCGTTCCAGCCATGCCAGATGGCCAGGCTGTATTCCGGCAGGGTGCCGCCAACCACCGGCAGGGCCGCAGCGGCCAACAGGGGGCCGACCGACTGTGTGGGGAAGATGCCCACGACCAGGCACGTGAGCACCAGCAGTTCCACCGGAGCACGCATCCAGCGTGGCGGCTCGTGCGGGGTATGGGGCAGGTCCTGGGCCGTCGGCCCGAAGAACACATCGACGGTAAAGCGCAGGGCATACGCCACGCTGAAGGTGCCGGCCAGGGTGGCGATCACCGGCAGCGTGGCCTCGACCCAGGCGGTGGAGCTGATGAATACCGTTTCGGCGAAGAACATTTCCTTCGACAGGAAGCCGTTCATCAGCGGCACGCCGGCCATCGAGGCGCTGGCGACCATGGCCAGGGTCGCGGTGTAGGGCACCAGGCGGATCAGGCCGCTGAGGCGGCGAATGTCACGGGTGCCGCTCTCGTGGTCGATGATGCCGGCGGCCATGAACAGCGAGGCCTTGAAGGTGGCATGGTTGAGAATGTGGAATACCGCGGCGACGGCAGCCAGCGGGCTGTTAAGGCCCAGCAGCAGGGTAATCAGGCCCAGGTGGCTGATGGTCGAATAGGCCAGCAGGCCCTTGAGGTCATTTTGGAACATGGCGGCGAAAGCGCCGAGCAGCAGGGTGAGGGCGCCGGCACCGCCGACGATCCAGAACCACTCCTCGCTACCGGAGAGTACCGGCCACAGGCGTGCCAGCAGGAACACCCCGGCCTTGACCATGGTGGCCGAATGCAAATAGGCCGACACCGGTGTGGGCGCTGCCATGGCGTGGGGCAGCCAGAACTGGAAGGGAAACTGTGCGCTCTTGGTCAGGGCGCCGATGAGTATCAGGGGCAGCAGCACCGGGTAAAGCGCATGCTGGCGGATGGTATGCCCGGCAGCCAGGACCTTGTCCAGGTCATAGCTGCCGACCACATGGCCGAGCAGCAGGGCCCCTACCAGCAGGCACAAGCCGCCTGCACCGGTTACCATCAGCGCCATGTAGGCGCCGCGACGGGCGTCGGCGCGGTGGTGCCAGTAGCCGATCAGCAGGAAGGAGAACAGGCTGGTCAGTTCCCAGAAGAACACCAGTTGGATCAGGTTGCCGGAGATGACCAGGCCGAGCATGGCGCCCATGAAGGCCAGGAAGAACGCGAAGAAGCGTGGTACCGGGTCTTGCGGTGACATGTAGTAGCGCGCATACAGCGATACCAGCGTGCCAATGCCCAGTACCAGCAACGAGAACAGCCAGGCAAAGCCGTCCATGCGCAACACCAGGTTCAGCCCCAGGCTGGGTAACCACAGGAACTCTTCGCGAATGACGCCACCATGGGCAATCTGAGGGTACAGAAGTGCTACCTGGACGGTGCCGACCAGGGCTACGAGCCCGGCAAGAATGGACTCGGCGTTACGTGCGTTGTGCGGCAGCACAGCTGCCAGGCAACTGCCCACGAACGGCAGAAGCAATAGCACTATCAAGGACATAGCGGCCTATTCTGGAGAAGTTTGCAAAGAATCATACGTGCCGAGGTGTTTATCACCAACACGCAAGCTGTCGCAGAATCCTACAAACCGGCTGTGACAAGCGGTTTTTTTATAACAGTTTTTTACAAAGAATAGCCGCTGTTGACTGTTTTACAGCCCCGCCTGGCCTTCGCCAGGGTTCTGCACATCACGTGTTTCGACGGTTTCGAGAGGGCGCCGCACCTTGAGTTCACTGACCACCACGGCAACCACGATCAGCAGGCCGCCGAGTAGCGCCACGCCAGGCAGGCGCTCGCCAGCCAGACGCCCGACGATGCCGGCCCACACCGGTTCACCGGCATAGATGAGTGTGGCGCGGGTAGGCGAGACCGACTTCTGTGCCCAGTTCATTGCCACTTGGATCACCGCACTCATTGCGCCCAGGCCCACTGCGCTGGCAAGCAACAGCCAGGAGAAGTCGGGGAGGCGCTCCTGGGTCGGCACGATCATGAGAAACGCCAGCAGCGATGCGGTCGCAAGTTGTACCACCGTAACCCGGCGCACATCGACCTGACCGGCGTAGCGGCTGATCAGAATGATTTCACCGGCGATGGCCACGGCGCTGATCAGGGTGACCAGTTCGCCCTCGCTGAAACGCAGGCTGCCGCCTTCCGGCCCGGCCAGCAGCATCAGGCCGATGAATGCCAGGCAGATACCCATGCTGGGCATCAGGCCAGGCCGCCGCCCCAGCACCAGCCACTGCAGCAGCGGCACGAACGGGACGTACAGCGCAGTGATGAACGCTGACTGGCTGCTGCTGATGGTTTGCAGGCCCATGGTCTGCAGGCCATAGCCGAGCATGATCGACACGCCGATCAGCATGCCGGCCTTCAGTTCGGTGAAGGTCAGGCCGGGCAGCGCTCGCGCCGAGACCACACCAACGAACAGCGCGGCTGCCGCAAAACGCAGGCCGACGAAGAACATCGGGCCGCTGACGGTCATTACGTTATGCACCAACAGGAAAGTGCCGCCCCACAACATGGTGATGAATACCAGCACCAGTTCGGCCTTGCTCAGGCGGAAGGTGACGGCAGGGGTAGGCTTGCTGCTGGGCTGATTCATGGTCTTGCACACTCGGAAAGGGCGGCGCACAATCGCCGCAAAAGTGGGCAGTATACTGCGCAATCTTGACCAGTGAGCAATATAGTGCACAAGGATTCTTCGCACCGGGCATCGGTGCTGCAACATGTCAGCCTCAATGTGCGCAGTCTGCGCAACGCCGCCGGCTTGAGTCAGGCGGCGCTGGCCGAGCGTTCAGGGGTCAGCCGGCGCATGCTGGTCGCGATCGAGGCGGGCGAGAAGAATGTCAGCCTGACCACATTGGACCTGATTGCCGAAGCCTTGGGCGTGGCTTTCAGTAACCTGATCCAGGCGCCAGACCTGCGCGACCCCGGGCGCATTGAAGAGCTGGCGTGGGCTGGCGAACACCCGCAGAGCCGAGCGGTGTTGCTGGGCACCAGCCCGGCAAGGCGCGAGGTGGAACTTTGGGAATGGACCCTGGCACCGGGGGAGTGCTATCACAGTGAGGCCGATGCCGAAGGCTGGAGCGAGCAGATTTATGTGGTCGATGGGCAGCTGACGCTGATCATCGAAGAGGTCGAGCATCGCTTGCAGGTGGGGCAGTTCCATGTGTTCCCCAGCAACTGCCGGTATGCCTACCGTAACGATGGCGTGGTGGCTGTTCGGTTTGTGCGCAATGTGGCGATTTGAGGCTGCAGGCTTTGGGGCTGCTGTGCAACCCCAAAGGTCTCAAGCCGATCAGCTTTTCAGCAGCTCGTCGGTCTTCACCACATTGGCATAGGCAAACGCCAACGCCGCCATCGCCGAATCGTGCACATGAGCCGCCGGCACCTGCTTGCCGTCGAACGCCAGGGGCAGGGTTGCGCAGGCATCGTGCGCCACAGTCACTTGATAGCCCAGGTCGGCTGCAGCCCGGGTGGCGGCGTCAATGCACATGTGGCTCATGCTGCCGACGATGGTCAGCGCCTCGACGCCATGCCGGTCCAGCGTGTGCTCTAGATCGGTACCGAGGAAGGCGTTGACCTTGTGCTTGAGCACCACCGGCTCGCTCGGCAATGGCTCGACCTTGGCGTGGATGGCCGCACCCTGCGAGCCGGGGGCAAAGAAGGGTGCATCGGCAGTGTCGAACTCATGCCGTACATGGACCACCAGGTCGCCGCGCTGGCGTGCGGCTGCCAGCAGGCGGGCGGCGTTGTCGGCCGCCTGGTCGGCGCCATCGAGGGGCCACTTGCCGCCCGGGAAGTAGTCGTTCTGGATGTCGATGATGATCAGTGCCTGCTTGCTCATGCTGCCTCCTGTGGCAGTAGTCGTCGAGAGACGTTAGTTATAGGCTGTGTTCACTCACCTGAGGATTGGCGCGAACGACACTATGCGGGCAAAAACTGACACCGGCGCTAACCTGGATATCGGCTTGCTGCTATACCCCGGCGTGCAGCGCGCCGCTGTGCATGGCCTGGCCGACCTGTTCCTGGTGGCCAACCGGGTTGCGGCCGAGCTGGGGGCCGTCGAGCTGCCGCACATTCGCGTCAGTTGCTGGCAGGCAGATGAGGCGGGGCAGTTGTTGCCTGCGCCGGATAACTCAGCTGTCACCGTGCCGGGCCTGCGCGTCCTGATCATTCCGCCAAGCCTGGAGTCAGCTCCGCAAGCCGAGTTGCTCGAACGTCATCGCGCGCCGCTGTGCCTGCTGCACGGGCGTGGTACGGTGCTGGCGTCGGTATGCATCGGTGTATTTTTCATTGCCGCCAGCGGTTTGCTCGACGGGCGCCCGGCCTGCACGCACTGGAATTATGTGCATGCGCTTGCCCAGCGCTTCCCCAGGGTGCGGGTAGAGGCCCAGCAGCCGTTGCTGGATGACGGCGACATCGTGACCTCGGCAGGGTTGATGGCCTGGACGGACCTCGGCTTGCGCTTGCTGGAGCGCTTTTTGGGGGCGACGGTGGCTCAGGAGACCGCTCGCTATCTGGCCGTCGATCCGGTCGCGGCGCCGCTGCCCGGCGCTGTGTTCAACCCGCGCCTGGACCACGGCGACGAGGCCGTGTTGAAGGTGCAGCACTGGTTGCAGGGCAATGGCGGGCAGGATGCTGACCTGGCCACGATGGCGGCCTGCGCGGGGCTGGAGGCGCGCACTTTCTTGCGGCGCTTTCGTGCCGCTACCGGGCTGCGCCCGACCGAGTATTGCCAGCAGGTGAGGGTGGGGCGTGCATGCCGCTTGCTGGAGTTTACCCGGCGCAACGTCGAACAGATCGCGTGGGGTGTCGGCTATCAGGATCCGGGCGCGTTTCGCAAGGTATTCCAGCGTGTCACCGGCCTTACCCCGAGTGACTATCGGCGGCGGTTTGCGGTATCCGGCCAGGGATAGAAACCACTTGACCTTGACTTTGCTTGAGGTTTTACCCTGCTCGGCATCGCGCTGCATGCGTACGTAGCCAGGAGACTGTCGATGTTGGCATCACCTCATGCCTTGTGGTTTACCCAGATGATCGAATACGAAGTGCCCAGTATGTGCCAGCAAGCGTTGGCTCAGGCCCTGGTGGCGCGTAGTGAAGCGTTGGCTGCGCGTTGCGAAGGGCTGCAGGGTGTGAGCATCCAGGCCAGCGACGATGGCAGCCGGGTGTTGCAGTACTTGCAATGGCAGTCACGCCAGGCCTGGGCGGCGGCGGCCGTGCACTTCATCGAGGAATCCTTTCTTGACCTGCTGGGCCAGCATCAGGCACGCGGCGTCAACTTCGCCGCCTACCAGGCCCTGCGCAGCCTGGTGCGCGGCGACGATGGCGTCCTGCATTGCCAGGTGGGCGGTCCTCAGGCATACCAAGGTGCGTAGTGCGGGTAGCGATCCAGGCGGGCACCTATGACCATTTCGCTGATCCATGCCGCCAGGAGCGAGCTGTACGCTTTCTGGCTCTCTTCACTGGACAGTGCGTGGTCGGCGCCGTCGACGATGCGATGGGTGAGCGAGTGGGCGTTGACGAACGCCGAGCGGTAGTTCATCAAGGTACTGTGCGGCACGTAGTCATCCTGCTCTGACTCAACCAGCAGCACATCCCCGCCGAATTCGGCGCACGCGGCCAGCGCGCGGTTGTCGGCCGGGCCCAGGTGGCGTTGGCGATAGGCATTCAGGCGTTGACGGTCAAGGGTTTGCTTCGGGGTGCCCCATTCGTCATCCCAGTACATGGCAGGTACCCGCAGGGCCAGCCATCTGACCGGCCGTTCGCGGGTCAGCAGAGTCGCCAGGTAACCGCCATAGCTGCTGCCGATAATGGCGATGGCGCTGCTGTCCACAGCCGGGTGGCTGACCAGTCGATCGTAAGCCACCAGCAAGTCCTGCAGGTTTTGTTCACGGGTGACCGTGAGGCGTTGGCTTTCGGTCTTTTCGTGACCGCGCAGGTCGAAGGTCATGCACACGCATCCCAATCCGGTGATATGCCGGGCGCGGGCCAGGTCACGTTGCTGGCTGCCGCCCCAGCCGTGTACGAAGAGAATGCCCGGCATTTTGGTGCCCGGGCTGACCAAGGTGCCGGCGATGCGGTCATTCTCGACCTGCAGTTCAACGGTTTCACTCTGAATGGCCATGTTCGCGAATCCGCGCAAATTTACTGAGTTGTCCGAGTTCACTGTCGTTTCCTTGGTAAAAGAGGGTGGCGTCAGTGGGCAGGTCGGGGTTGCCGAATACTTCGTGGGTGGAGGCACGCACCCGTTGCAATGCGGGGTCATCGGCAAATGCCTGCAGGGCCAACAGTTCGGCAGTGCTGGCACCACCCAGGCGCCAGGATTGTTCGAGCACCCCGCTGCACAGATGGCCCGAAGGGCTGGTGCCGCGGGCGATGTCATAGTTGCGACGAGAGGCGACAAAGCCCGGGAAGTGTTGCTCGGCGGCTTGTTCGTAAACCATGGCCTGGTTGATGGCAAGGCGCAGGTGGTCTTCCAGTGGGAGCTGTAGCAACGCCTGATAGTCGCCACGTACCACCACCAGGTCAGAACCGCCGTAGACCTCGGTGCCCTGATGGTCACGTGTCAGTTGCTGGGTGCCATAGTAGCTGCAGGTCAAGCCGGCGACGCGCACCTGGCCGACGCTGAAGGTTTGCACCTGGCTCAGGTCTTCTTCGAGCACCAGGCCCCACAGCGCCAACGTTTGGTCATCCATACCGGCCAGCAGAGGCTCCAGGGCGTCTGCAGTGGTGATGACCTGTTGCCCACGTCCTGCGCAAGCCAGTACCGGTTTGACCCTCAGCGGGCCGTCGAGCAGCAGCAACTGTGCGGCAGTGCGAGCGTCGGCTTTGCTGAACACGGTGTAGCCGCGCAGCAGCGCATCGCT
This sequence comes from Pseudomonas sp. USTB-Z, assembly GCF_019691255.1. Classification (NCBI taxonomy): domain Bacteria; kingdom Pseudomonadati; phylum Pseudomonadota; class Gammaproteobacteria; order Pseudomonadales; family Pseudomonadaceae; genus Pseudomonas; species Pseudomonas sp. USTB-Z. The sequence goes on along the minus strand of NZ_JAECZP010000037.1, from coordinate 4,157 downwards.
GGCCTGTCGGGCAAAGGCGTCGGTCCAGCCCGGCGGGAAGCTGGCCTCGGCGGGTAACGGGTGAGAGATCGCCTTGGTTGCCATGTAGGGGTGCGGCACCATGCCGCCAAATAGGTCCTGTTCGCTGCAAATACCCAAGGCGGCATATCGCCTGGGGTCGATCAGGGTCTCGGTTGGCAGATAATAGTAGGCATCGGCAGCATCTGGCGGCTGCATGGGCTGTATAAGTGGGCAGCCCAGCAAACGTGCCAGGCCTTCGGCAAGCTTGAGATGAACGCCGTGCTCGTGTTCCGGCGTGTGGTCGCGGGTGTCAAGCAACACCACGCCGGCTTTCGGTTCGATGGCACTGGGCATGGTCATTTGCCTGTGTGCAATGAGTGTACTGTGTGTGAAGCCGGTGTCTTGGGTAAGTTCAGGGGAACTTGATCGGTGGTCCTGGTCCTGTTGTAGGAAGCGTCCTATTGGCACAGGGCGTGGTGGGCAATGCATGCCGTATCTTGGTCGTCGCGATTGCAGCGCCCTGGTGGCTGTTCCATTATCGGCCTATTGGATCAACCGTTATGAAGTCGCAGGAGAGCGCATGAACGTCCAGACCACCCTTGAGCAAAGCGTGCCGCAGCGACTGGTGCACGTGCGCCAAGCCATGGCGGCAGCGGGCATCGATGCCTTGCTGGTACCCTCGGCCGACCCCCATCTTTCCGAATACCTGCCCGGTTACTGGCAGGGGCGCCAGTGGCTTTCGGGGTTCCAGGGCTCGGTCGGTACGCTGGTGGTGACGCCTGGGTTTGCCGGGCTGTGGGTCGATAGCCGCTACTGGGAGCAGGCAGCTCAGGAGCTGGAGGGCAGCGGCATCGAACTGATGAAACTGTTGCCGGGCAAACCCGGAGCGTTGGAATGGTTGGGCGAAAACGTCGAGCCCAACGGTCGCGTGGCAGTGGATGGTGCGGTCATGGCCCTGGCTTCGGCGCGCCAGCTGGCCGAGCGGCTGAAGGCGCGTGGAGCGCAGCTGGTAACAGACATGGACCTGCTGGGTCAGGTCTGGGACGGGCGCCCGGCGCTGCCAGGTAACCCGGTGTACCAGCACCTGCCGCCCCACGCCACGGTGAGCCGGGCGGAAAAGCTCGCGCAATTGCGCCAGGGCATCCAGGCCAAGGGTGCCGACTGGCACTTCATCGCTACCCTGGATGACATTGCCTGGCTGTTCAACCTGCGCGGCAGCGATGTCTCCTACAATCCGGTTTTCCTGGCCTTTGCCCTGATCAATCAGCAGCAGGCCATCCTGTTCGTGGGCCAGGACAAGGTGGACGAGCACCTGCGTCATGTGCTGGAGGTCGACGGCATCGAGGTGCGCGACTACAGCGAAGCAGGCAAGGCGCTTGGCACCGTTCCTGCGGGGGCGCGGCTGCTGGTGGACCCGGCCCGGGTCACCTGCGGCCTGCTGGACAACCTGGCGGCAGAGGTGGTGGTTGTCGAGGGGCTCAACCCCTCCACGCTGAGCAAGTCCTGCAAGGGTGACGACGACCTGGTGCATATTCGCCACGTCATGGAGCAGGACGGCGCAGCCTTGTGCGAGTTTTTCGCCTGGTTCGAGGCGAACCTCGGCCGGGAGGTCATTACGGAGCTGACGGTTGACGAGCAATTGAGTGCCGCGCGTGCTCGACGCCCTGATTTCGTGTCACTGAGCTTTTCTACCATTGCCGCCTTCAATGGCAATGGCGCGATGCCACACTACCGTGCCACCGAGCAGTCGCATGCGCTCATCGAGGGCAATGGCTTGCTGCTGATCGACTCGGGCGGTCAATACCTGGGCGGCACTACCGACATCACCCGCATGGTGCCGGTCGGTAACCCCAGTCAGGCACAGAAGCAGGACTGCACCCGTGTACTCAAGGGCATGATTGCCCTGTCGCGTGCCACGTTCCCGCGAGGGGTACTGTCGCCGATGCTCGACGCCATTGCCCGGGCTCCGATCTGGGCTGACCAGGTCGACTATGGCCATGGTACCGGCCACGGGGTGGGCTACTTCATGAACGTGCACGAGGGGCCTCAAGTAATTGCCTACCAGGCGGCACCCGCACCGCAGACGGCCATGCAAGCGGGCATGATCAGCTCGATCGAGCCGGGTACGTACCGCCCGGGGCAGTGGGGCGTTCGCATCGAGAACCTGGTGGTCAACCGCGAAGCGGGGAGGAGTGCCTTTGGCGACTTCCTGCAATTCGAGACCTTGACGCTGTGCCCTATCGACACCCGCTGTCTGTTGCGCGAGTTGCTGACCAAGGAAGAGGTGGAGTGGCTGAACGGCTATCACGCCCGCGTACGTGAGCGCCTGGCGCCCTTGCTCCAAGGGGATGCGCTTGCCTGGTTGGAGGTGCGTACTGCACCGCTGTAACGCAGATGAAAAAGGGCAGTTTACGAGCTGCCCTTTACTCTATTTACAGATGACGATCATGCTACGGCTGGTGTAACCCGCCGGGTTGATGCCAAACAAGTAGTCACCGGCTTCTTCATCGCTATCGCCCGAGCGCGCAACAACCCGGTAGCCACGCGTGCTGCAGGAACTTGCGGCCTTGCTGTAGCAATTGTCCCACGAGGAAGAAAGGCCGGAGCAATTGATATGCAGGCCCTTCTTGCCCCTTTTGACCTCGGTCTTGGCTGTGGCGGCACATCCAGCAATAGCCAAGATGGCCAGGATGAGAAAAATTTGTTTCATTCCTGTCCTTAAATGCAGGGCAAATCAGTTGTCACGACCCTGTCGTTGTCGCTTCGGTTCTTCCTGAACCTTCCCCCAGCGTCCGTGTTCGGCCCAGTAGATAGCGTAAAGATGATGATTCTGTGACAGCTTAATCAGCGAGGCGGGCTGCTACAATCACTAATCCTTTCTCAAATGAAAATATTTCTCATATCAGTCTGCTGCGATGGCCGGGCTGGGTGCCTTGCGCATGGACAGGGTGGTGCCGACCGAGGCGGTAATGATTGCCAGAATCGCCAGCCATTGAGTAAGCGTCAGCACCTCGCCGAGGAAAAGCAGGCCGGACAATGCGCCAAATGCCGGTTCGATGCTCATCAGGGTGCCGAACGTGCGCGCCGGGATGCGCGTGAGGGCAACCATTTCCAGGCTGTATGGCAGGGCGGTGGACAGTATTGCAACGGCCAACGCCATGGGGATTACGGCAGGTGTGAGCAGAGCGCTACCGGCGTGGGCGATACCGATGGGGGCGACGAACAGGGCTGCGACTACCACCCCCAGGGCCGCGCTCTGGATGCCGTGCTCGGCCCCTGCACGTTGTCCGAACAGGATGTACAGCGCCCAGCACACACCCGCCCCCAGTGCATAGGCGGCGCCTACTGGGTCGAGTGCCTGGCCGCTGTGACCTGCTGGCAGCAACAGCAACAGCCCAGCGATGGCGAGGGCGATCCACAGGAAATCGATCGGTCGGCGCGAGGAGAAGATCGCCACGGCCAACGGGCCGGTGAATTCCAGGGCCACGGCGATACCGATGGGTACCGTTTGCAGGGCCATATAGAAGAGGAAGTTCATGCCGCCCAGTGCCATGCCGTAGATGACCACGTTGCGCAACGTGTTGGCGGTCATGCGTACCCGCCACGGGCGCAATATAAGCAGCATGATGATGCTGGCGAAGATCAGGCGCAGGGTGGTGGTGCCTTGTGCGCCGATGATGGGGAACATGCTTTTGGCCAGAGAGGCGCCGGACTGAATCGATGCCATGGCGATAAGCAGTAGGCCGATCGGGAAGAGGGTGGCGGCCAGGCTGCGGGGCTGGGTGTTCATTTAGGTGCGGCAATCCTTTGGCGAGGGAGGTGGTGAGCAATATAGTGCGCAATTGGTGGGGTGGGTGGTAGCCCTCAAGTGGCTTTGCCAGAAATATTTCAAATCATTGAAATTAAAGGTTGACCTTCTCGATGACCTCCCTATAATGCGCACCACTCCAACGCGGTAGCGAAGCAAAGCTAGCCACTGTGTTGAGTCAAGTGTTTGAAGCTAAACGAGTTTCTCGCAAAAACTTCAAAATAAACGCTTGACAGGTTCTGAGGAAAGCGTAGAATGCGCGCCTCGGTTGAGGCGAAAAGCTCTTAACCAAACGCTCTTTAACAAATCGAATCAAGCAATTCGTGTGGGTGCTTGTGAGTACGGACTG
>NZ_JAECZP010000036.1:0-19057 GCF_019691255.1 Pseudomonas sp. USTB-Z | reverse complement strand
CGTTTTGTGGGGGGTTGTTCCCGTGTTTGGGGGTGGCTTTTTAAAACACGGCTTGGGGGGCACCCCCCGCTCCTACACCGGGACGGTGAGGCCTTATTCGATGAAGCTGACCACACCGCCTTCCAGCGACTTCACCCGGGCCAGCGATTCAACGCGGTAACCCTGGCTGTCCAGCTCGGCACGGCCACCCTGGAACGACTTCTCGATCACGATACCCAGGCCCGCCACGGTGGCACCTGCCTGCTTGATGATCGAGATCAACGCCTGCGAGGCTTTGCCGTTGGCCAGGAAGTCATCGATCACCAGCACGCGGTCGCTGCTGTTGAGGTGACGCGGCGAAATGGCCACGGTGTTCTCGGTCTGCTTGGTGAAGGAATACACCGAGGCGGTCAGCAGGTTTTCGGTCAGGGTCAGCGACTGGTGCTTGCGAGCGAAGATGACCGGCACACCCAGTTTCAGACCGGTCATCACCGCTGGGGCAATGCCCGAGGCTTCGATGGTGACGATCTTGGTCACGCCGGCATCGGCGAACAGGCGGGCAAACTCGTCACCGATCAGCTGCATCAGCGCCGGATCGATCTGGTGGTTGAGAAACGCGTCGACTTTGAGAACCTGATCGGAAAGCACGATGCCTTCTTCGCGAATCTTCTGATGCAGTGCTTCCACTGTGATTTCCTCGATGTAACAAAGGTTGCCGCTGGAGGCGGCAAAGTTAAAGAGTAATGGTTGATCAGCGTTTGAGCATTGCCCGGATATCGGCCAGGGCGTTGTTGCCGCGAGCGGCCTTCACCTCGACCGGTGCATCGTCGAGGCCCTCCCAGGCCAGGTCGTCCGGCGGCAGTTCGTCGAGGAACCGGCTGGGCGTGCAGTCGATGATTTCACCGTACTGTTTGCGCTTGGCAGCGAAGGTGAAGGCCAGGGTCTGGCGCGCGCGGGTGATGCCCACGTAGGCCAGGCGGCGTTCCTCTTCGATGGTGTCGGCCTCGATGCTGGAGCGGTGCGGGAGGATTTCCTCTTCCATGCCCATGATGAACACGTAGGGGAATTCCAGGCCCTTTGAGGCATGCAGGGTCATCATCTGCACACCTTCGGCGTTCTCTTCTTCTTCCTGCTGGCGCTCGAGCATGTCGCGCAGCACCAGCTTGCCGATGGCGTCCTCGATGGTCATGTCACCCTCTTCGTCCTTCTCGAGGGTGTTCTTCAGCGCTTCGACCAGGAACCAGACGTTGCTGATGCGGAACTCGGCAGCTTTGTCGCTGGCGGTCTGCTGGCGGATCCAGTTTTCGTAGTCGATGTCGCGGATCATCTCGTGCAGTGCGGCAATCGGGTCTTCCAGGGCAACCTTGTGGCGCACCCCGTCCAGCCAGTGCTTGAAACGCTGCAAGCGCTCGGTGTAGCGCGCGTCCAGGTGCTCGCCCAGGCCCAGCTCTTCGCTGGCGGCGTACATCGAAATGCCGCGCTCGGTGGCGTAGTTGCCGAGCTTTTCCAGGGTGGTGGAGCCGATCTCGCGGCGCGGCACGTTGATTACCCGCAGGTAGGCGTTGTCATCGTCCGGGTTCACCAGCAGGCGCAGGTAGGCCATCAGGTCCTTGACCTCCTGGCGGCCAAAGAAGCTGTTACCGCCCGACAGGCGATACGGCACCTGGTGGTGCTGCAACTTCAGTTCGATCAGCTTGGCCTGGTAGTTGCCGCGGTAAAGGATGGCAAAGTCGCTGTACGGGCGGTTGGTGCGCAGGTGCAAGGTGAGGATTTCCATGGCCACGCGTTCGGCCTCGGCTTCCTCGTTCTTGCAGCGGATCACGCGGATCTCGTCGCCCACGCCCATTTCGCTCCACAGCTGCTTTTCGAACGCATGCGGATTGTTGGCGATCAACACGTTGGCGCAGCGCAGGATGCGGCTGGTGGAGCGGTAGTTCTGCTCGAGCATGACGATCTTCAGGGAGGGGTAGTCCTCCTTGAGCAGCATCAGGTTCTCGGGGCGTGCACCACGCCAGGCGTAGATCGACTGGTCGTCGTCGCCCACCACGGTGAACTGGTTGCGCATGCCGATCAGCATTTTTACCAGCAGGTACTGGCTGGCGTTGGTGTCCTGGTATTCGTCCACCAGCAGGTAACGCACGCGGTTCTGCCAGCGCTCCAGCACCTCGGGGTGCTCCTGGAACAGCTTGACCGGCTGCAGGATCAGGTCGTCGAAGTCCACCGCGTTGAACGCCTTGAGCGTGCGCTGATAGTGGGTGTAGACGATGGCGGCGGTCTGCTCGCGCGGGTTGCGCGCCTTTTCCAGGGCTTCTGGCGGCAGGACCAGGTCGTTCTTCCAGGCACCGATCATGTTCTTGATCTCGTCGATGCCGTCGTCGCCGGAGTATTCCTTCTGCATGATGTCCGACAGCAACGCCTTGATGTCGGACTCGTCGAAGATCGAGAAACCCGGTTTGTAGCCCAGGCGCTCGTGTTCCTTGCGGATGATGTTCAGGCCTAGGTTGTGGAACGTACACACGGTCAGGCCACGGCCTTCCCCCGGGCGCAGCAAGGTGGCGACCCGCTCCTTCATCTCGCGCGCGGCCTTGTTGGTGAAGGTCATCGCCACGATGTACTGGGCGCGGATGCCGCAGTTCTGAATGAGGTGGGCAATCTTGCGCGTGATTACGCTGGTCTTGCCCGAACCTGCACCGGCGAGCACCAAAAGAGGGCCGCCGACATAGTCACGGGCTTCCTGCTGCCGGGGATTGAGTCGGGACATGCTAGAAACCGGGGGTCGCCAGAAAATAGCCGCGCATTCTAACAGGCATGGGGCCGTTGTGGCGCGACCGTCTGACGTCTGAGTCAGACTTTTGTCCGCCTAATTATTAGTGTCACTAATGCTAGTAGCTGAAAAAATCATATTTGCCGGTTTGACTCGTTTCGCGCAGGATGCACGACAAAATACGTCGGAATGCTACGCTCGAAAAAACCATGTATAAAAGTGAAAATCATTTTCATTGAATGCAGTAGCATCCCCTCCAGATCTCGTTGCACCGTCAAGCCCTAAGGAGCCCGCTTGTCCACGCCTGTCGAACCTTTGCGTTTGCTGCTGTTGGCCGATGAGCCGGAATGGGCTGCCTCGTTGCACGCGTGCATGCCCGCACTGGGGGGCAGCGCCGTGTTACTGACTGCGCCAAACTGGGAGGCGGTCGACAGCCTGTTCAGCCATGATCGCCAGGCCGTCGTGCTGGCAACACCCGCCTTGCAGCCCGCCCCCGGGCGTTGCGAGCTGCCGACTATTCTGCTGCTTGAACACGAGCCTGAGGCAGCGCCCAGCGCTGTCAGTGACTGGCTGGTGCGCGACCAGCTCAACGCCGATACCCTGCGCCGCTCACTGCGCCATGTGCGAGAGCGAGGGGTGCTGGTCGCCACCTTGCAGCGCCTTGCCGAGCAGGACCCGCTGACCGGCATCGCCAACCGCCAGGGCTTCCAGGCTTTGCTTAATGCACGCCTGGCCGAAAACGAAGGCCGTGGTGTCGCGCTTGGCCACCTGGACCTGGACAACTTCCGCCACGTCAACGACGCCCTGGGCCACCAGAGCGGTGACCGGTTGATCCTGCAGGTGGTGGCACGGCTGAAGCATCAGCTGGAGGCGGGCGACCAGCTGGCACGTCTGGGTAGCGACGAGTTCGCCCTGCTGATCGACACCCGTCGCGATGCCAACCGCGCCGAATGGATTGCCGAACGCATCGTCGAGGCCTTGGCAGAGCCCTACTGGATCGACGGTGAGAGCCTGCTGCTGGGCTGCAGCCTGGGCCTTGCACATGCTCGCGCGCAAAGTGGCGCCGATCCGCTGATGTGGCACGCGCACATCGCCATGCGTCAGGCCAAGGGCAGCCAGGGCTGCACCTTCCATGTGTTCAACGAACGCATCAACCGCAACGCCCGCAGCCTTGCTGACCTGGAAAGCGAGTTGCGCCGCGCCCTGCGCCGCGACGAACTGGAGCTGCACTATCAGCCCCGCCTGAACCTGGCTGACGGGCGCATTGTTGGCCTGGAGGCGCTGGTGCGCTGGCGCCATGCCGAGCGCGGGCTGCTGCCACCCAGTGAGTTCGTGCCACTGGCCGAGCAGAGCGGCCTGATCGTGCCCTTGGGTTATTGGGTTATTTCCCGTGCCCTGCGTGACATGCAGGCATTGTGCGAGCGTGGCCTGGAACCGCTGCACATGGCGGTCAACCTGAGTTTCCGCCAGTTCCAGGACAGCCAGCTACTGGCCACGTTGAGTCGCCTGATCCTCGAGCACGGTGTGGATGCCCGCTGGCTTGAGTTCGAGCTGACCGAGACGGCGGTGATGCGCCGCAACGAGGTGGTGCGCCAGACCATGGACGCGCTGGGTCGCCTGGGCGTGCGCTTCTCGCTCGATGATTTCGGCACCGGGTTTTCTTCGTTCGTGCACCTCAACAGCCTGCCGATCACCTTGCTCAAGGTGGACCGCAGCTTTGTTGCGGGAATGGAAATGCGCGAAGAGAACCGCAAGCTGGTACACGCCATGATCAACCTGGCGCACAACCTCAACCTCGAGGTGGTGGCCGAGGGAGTGGAGAGTGAAGAGCAACTGGCGTTGCTGCGTGGGTTTGGTTGCGACCAGGTGCAGGGTTTCCTGGTCAGCAAACCGCTACCGATAGGGGAATTGATGGCGTATTTGCTGCAGGCGCCCGGACGCCAGTTGGAGGCTGTCCTGTAGGAGCGGGTTTACCCGCGAATGGGCCGGGCCTGCTGGCCAATCTCCACCAGACGTTCACCGTTGCCGCCACCACCGTATTCGCGGGTAAACCCGCTCCTACACACTGATCTGCGGTGGACACACACACACCGGCGTTGGACACAGGCCGTTGTAGGAGCGGGTTTACCCGCGAAGAGGCCCCCACGTCAGGCCGAAGCCGTCGCCTTTCCGGTAGCCCAAGCCTTCCCCAACAACCGCTTCATCCGCCACTCAAAGCCAAAGGTCAGCGCCACCGCCGCACATGCCAGCCCCAGCGCCAGCCCCCACCAGATCCCTACTGCACCACCGCCCAGCGTAAAGGTGAACAGCCAGGCACTCGGCGCCCCCACCAGCCAATAGCACACCAGCCCGATCAGGAAGGTGGTCTTGGCATCTTTCAGCCCACGGATCGAGCCCATGGCAATCGTCTGCATGCCGTCGAACAGTTCGAACCACGCCGCCACCATCAACAACTGCACGGCCACCTGGAAGATCGCGGCAAAGGCCGGGTCATTACGGTCGATGAACAGCCCTACCAGTGCTTCGGGCAGCAGCAGGAACAGGGCGGCGAAGGCAAACATGATCATGGCCCCGAACCCGATGCCCACCCGCCCGGCGCTGCGCGCCGCCAGCAGGTTGCCAGCGCCGTAGTACAGGCCGACGCGCATGGTCACCGCATAGGACAAGCCCGTCGGCACCATGAATGCCGTGGACACGATCTGCAGGGCAATCTGGTGCGCCGCCAACTCGGTGCTACCCAGCACGCCCATGCACAGCGCGGCGAAGGCGAACAGGCCCACTTCCACCATGTAGGTACCGCCAATCGGCAGGCCCAGCCGCCACAGCTCGCGCAGGGCCGCCAGTGATGGGCGTGACAGGCCCTTGCGCAGCGGGTAGGCGGCATAGGCCGAATGCCAGCGGATATACAACGCCAAGGCAGCGGCCATGCCCATCGACACCACTGCAGTGACCAGGCCGATACCCATCAGGCCCAGCTTGGGCAGGCCGAACATGCCTTCGATCAGTGCCACATTGAACAGGTAGTTGAGCACTGTGCCGAACAAACTGATGACCATCACCGGGGTCGAGCGGCCCAGCGCGCTGGTGAAGCCACGCAAGGCCATGAAGGTCAGATAGCCGGGCAGGGCCAGTGGCAGCAGGGTGAGAAATTCGGCGGCCGAGGCCACGTTCTCGGGCTTCTGCCCGAACAGCAGCAGCACAGGTTCAAGGTTCCACAGCACCAGCGCGGCGAACAGCGCCAAGGCCCAGGCCAGCCACAGGCCGTTCTGCGCCAGCCGGGTGGCGCCCTCGATGTCGTTGGCACCCTTGCGAATGGCCACCAGCGTGCCGACTGCGGCGATCACGCCCAGGCAGAAGATCGATACGAACGAATAGCTGGCTGCCCCCAGGCCACCCCCCGCCAAGGCCTGGGGGCTGATGCGGGCCATCATCAGGGTGTCGGTCAGCACCATCAGCATGTGCGCCAACTGCGAGGCAATCAGCGGCCCGGCCAGGCGCAGCAAAGCCTTGAGTTCTGTGGTGGGCGCGACGTGCATGGGGGCAGTCCTTCATTCTGGGGTGATCAACGAAGGGCGATTCTGAGGCTTCGGTCAACTTTGCACAAAAGGATAAAAGCGATAGTTGGCATGAGTTGAACTCATGTATATAGGCTTCTCGGTGATTTGCCTCACACGCCCATATTGCAGGTGCCTCATGCCACGCCAGCTACCACCGCTGTATGCCCTGCGCGCATTCGAAGCTGCCGCGCGGCTAAGCTCCTTCACCCGTGCGGGCGAAGAGCTTTCTATCACCCAAAGCGCCATCAGCCGGCATATCCGTACGCTGGAGGAGCATTTTGCCTGCCGCCTGTTCGTGCGCAGTGGCCGCAGCCTGCAACTTACCGAAGCGGGGCGGGTACTGCTGCCGGGCGTGCGCGAGGGCTTCGCGGCGTTTGAGCGGGCCTGTGAAACCTTGTGCGGTGAAGACGACATATTGCGCATGAAAGCCCCCTCGACCCTGACCATGCGCTGGTTGCTGGCGTGCCTCAGCCGCTTTCGCCACCTGCAGCCGGGCAATGAGGTGCAACTGACCAGTGCCTGGATGGATGTCGACCATGTGGACTTCAACCAGGAGCCGTTCGATTGCGCGGTGTTGCTCAGTGATGGGGTGTTCCCGGCGGAGTGGGAGGTGCGCAAGCTGTTCCCTGAGTTACTGATCCCGGTCGGTGCGCCGGACCTGCTCGACGAGGAACCTTGGGATGTACGTAGGCTGGCCTCTATCGAGCTGCTGCACCCTACGGTGGACAAGCGTGACTGGCGGGAATGGCTGGAGCGTATGGGGCTTGGCGACGAGGTGTCGCTCAAGGGCGGCCAGGTGTTCGATACCCTTGAGCTGGGCATGATTGCCGCGGCGCGTGGCTATGGAATATCCATGGGCGATTTGCTGATGGTGGCCGAAGATGTGGCGCAGAAGCGCTTGAGCCTGCCATGGCCGACGGCGGTGCCCAGCGGCATGGATTACTACCTGGTGTGGCCGCGCACCCGGCGAGGCGGCGAGCGGTTGCGGCGGTTGAGTGCGTTCCTGGAAGGCGAGGTGGCGGCAATGGATTTGCCGGATGTGGAAATCCTGCCGCCTCTTTGATCACCTGCACCGGCCTCTTCGCGGGCTCGCCCGCGAAGAGGCCGGTACGGTTTTACATCGAGCCCAGGTTCAACGCCTGTGCGCAGGCCTGCAGCGACCGGCGCTCGCTTTGCGCATACAGCGCCAGCTCATCCTGTACCTGCAACCCCAGCGCCGCTTCGAACGCTTCGCGGTTGGCGTTGCTGCCGTATTCGGCCTGCGCATCGTCACCCAGGTTGGACTGGAAGATCCCCGCCGCACTCACCGGCAGGAAGTCCTCGTACACCAGCGCCTCGAAGTGCACGTGGCCCGCGTCGATCAAGCCTTGCAGGGTGGTCGGGCGGCCTTCCTGGTCGCGTGCGGCCAGGCCTTTCTCGGTGGCGAAGTAGCGGAAGTACGCCAAGCCCTGTTCACGCATCTGCGCCAGGTCATCCGGGAATTCGGCAAAGTTTGCCTGCAGCAGCGCCATGTAACGCTCGGCATTGGCTTCGGCCGGAGCGCCACCCAGCGCAGCGCGGGTAGCGTCGAGCAACTTGTCGTAAAGCTGGCGACCTTTCGGCGTCAGCGCCGCGCCGCGTTGCTCGATTTCGCCAAAGCGCGCGGTGTGGCTGCCTTCGCGGCCTTGCTGGTCGCGGAAGGCGACCGTTTCCTGCAGGGCCTTGAAACTGGTCTGGCGCAGCAGGATCGGGTGGCGGCGGGTGGGCGGGCCTTCAACCACGGCCTTCGGCGGGATGCCCTTGGCAGGCATGCCGAGCTGGATTGCATCGATATCCAGGGTACGCGGGGTCAGGTGGTTGATGTGCGGGCCCTTGAAGGCCACCACATCGGCGATCAGGCGGTGTTGGTCGTGCAGCTGCTGGTACTGCTCGGCCGTAACGGTAGCGTCCTGGTGCCAGCGGAAGGTGTGCAGCGCCTCCTGCACGAACGTCTCTGCATCCGCGGCGTCAAGGCCACCCTCGCGCTCACACTGGGCGATCAGTTCGAGGGCGCGGGAGGTGAAGATCTGGCGCTTGGCCAGGATGCTCTGTGCCAGCTCGCGCAACTGCGGGTTGTCGATCAGCTCCAGGCGCAGCAGCGAGGTGAACACACGGAACGGGCTGACATGCAGCGATTGCTCGTGCACCGCGCGGAAGGCAGTGGAATGCACCGGTACGCCAGCGGAGCTGAGGTCATAGTAGCCGACCGGCTGCATGCCCATGACAGCGAACAGGCGGGCGATGGTGGCCAGTTCTTCGGCGGTGCCGACGCGGATGGCGCCGTGACGTTCCTGGTCCAGGCGCTCGATTTCGCCGGTCCAGCGCAGGGCCTCGGCCACTTCGGGTTGCTGGGCCATGACCTGCTGGTTGATTTCGCTCACCAGCTCCAGCAGCGTGCCGTACAGCGGCACTTCCTGTTTGTACATGAGCGACATGGCGGCAGAGAACTGCGCGCGGATGCTGTCTGGGCTGACGAAATCGTTGGCGGGCATCGCTAGCTTCCTGGTTGGGTTCGGACGCTTACATGAAAGCTGGGAATGCACTTTGCTCACAAGCGAAAAAAAGTGAGTGTGTCATTCCTTTTTTGATCGACCTCGACGGCCGTTTCACGGCTAAAGCCGCTCCTACAGGGACCGTGCAAGGTTGGGGTCTTGCGCAGGGCCCCGTAGGAGCGGCTTTAGCCGCGAAGAGGCCCTCAAGCCTGGAGCTGTTCGTGGATCCACTCCACCAGCGCCCGCACCTTGGGCACCTCCGCCGCATGTTCAGCGTACGCCAGATAGTGCGCCCCGGCACTGCGCATCGCATGGTTCCACGGCACCACCAGGCTACCGTCGGCCAGTTCCTTCGCCGCCAGGTAGCGCGGCACCAGCGCTACCCCGCACCCGGCCTGTGCTGCGCTCAACGCCATATAGAACGTATCGAAGCGCGGCCCGTGGTAGGCGCTGACGCTCTGCAGGTCCTGCTCCAGGAACCACTCATGCCAGGCCTCCGGGCGCGAGGTGCTTTGCAGCAGCACCAGCTCGGCCAGCTCCTCGGCACCGGCCAGCTTGCGCCCGGCCAGCAGCTCTGGCGCACACACCGGCACCACCTCTTCGCGAAACAACTCCACGCAAGTGGCCCCCGGCCAGGTGCCCTGGCCATAGAAGAACACCACGTCAGCCGAGCCTTGCAGCAGGGCGAACGGCTCCATTTCGTTGCGAATGTCCAGGTGGATATTGCTGTGCCGTTTGCCAAACCCCTTGAGGTGCGGGATCAACCAGCGCACGCCAAAACTCGGTTGAGTGGCTACCTTCAATATCTCGGTCTGCTCGCCGTAGGTGAGTACGTAGCGGCTGGACATGTCCACCTGGGTGAGGATTTTGTTGACCTCGGCCAGGTACAGGCTGCCGGCCGGGGTCAGCTGCAAGCGCCGGCGGATGCGCAGGAACAGGTGGTGGCGCAGCATGTCTTCCAGCTGCGCCACCTGCTTGCTGACCGCGCTCTGGGTCAGGTGCAGTTCTTCGGCGGCACGGGTAAAACTCAGATGGCGGGCTGCAGCTTCAAAGCACTGCAGGGCGGTCATGGAGGGTACCAGGCGTTTTGACATAGCGGTCTCTGCGGCTCAAATCATTACCTGACGGAATGATATGCGGAATAAAGGTCGTTTGTTGTACCTATGTGATCGGATTAATACTGATCCACATCATTTTTCCACCCCATCACCGATGTAGGAGATGCACAAATGGTTGCTGGATTGCTCGAGCGCCTTGGCGTTGCCGCCGAGGCTTACACCCAGGGCGACTACCCTGTTCACACGCCGATCGACGGCAGCCAGATCGCCTCGGTGAAACTGCTCGGCAAGGCCGAGACCATCGCCCGCATCGATCAGGCCCAGAGCGCCTTCGAAGCCTGGCGCAGTGTGCCGGCTCCGCGCCGTGGCGAACTGGTGCGCCTGTTCGGCGAAGTGCTGCGTGAGCACAAGGCCGACCTCGGCGAGCTGGTCTCGATCGAAGCCGGCAAGATCACCCAGGAAGGCCTGGGCGAAGTGCAGGAAATGATCGACATCTGCGACTTCGCCGTTGGCCTGTCGCGCCAGCTGTACGGCCTGACCATCGCTTCCGAGCGCCCGGGCCACCACATGCGTGAAACCTGGCACCCGCTGGGTGTGGTCGGCGTGATCAGCGCCTTCAACTTCCCGGTTGCCGTGTGGGCCTGGAACACCGCCCTGGCCCTGGTGGCCGGCAACTCGGTGGTATGGAAACCGTCCGAGAAGACTCCGCTGACCGCCCTGGCCTGCCAGGCGTTGTTCGAAAAAGCCCTGAAAGCCTTCGGCGATGCTCCGGCTGGCTTGGCACAACTGGTGATCGGCGGCCGTGAAGCTGGCGAAGCCATGGTCGACGACCCGCGCGTACCGCTGGTCAGCGCCACCGGCAGCACCCGCATGGGTCGCGAAGTCGGCCCACGCGTTGCTGCCCGCTTCGGCCGCAGCATCCTGGAACTGGGCGGCAACAACGCCATGATCCTGGCCCCGAGCGCCGACCTGGACCTGGCCGTGCGCGGCATCCTGTTCTCGGCTGTCGGCACTGCCGGCCAGCGTTGCACCACCCTGCGCCGCCTGATCGTGCACCGCTCGATCAAGGACGAAGTGGTTGCCCGCGTCAAAGCCGCCTACGGCAAAGTGCGTATCGGCGACCCACGTAAAGACAACCTGGTCGGCCCGCTGATCGACAAGCAGTCGTTCGACGCCATGCAGGGTGCACTGGCCAAGGCCCGTGACGAAGGTGGCCAGGTATTTGGTGGCGAGCGTCAGCTGGCCGACCAGTACCCGAACGCCTACTACGTTTCGCCAGCCATTGCTGAAATGCCGGCGCAAAGTGACGTGGTGCGCCACGAAACCTTCGCACCGATCCTGTACGTGCTGGCCTACGACGACTTCGAGGAGGCCCTGCGCCTGAACAACGAAGTGCCACAAGGCCTGTCGTCGTGCATTTTCACCACCGACATCCGTGAAGCCGAGCGCTTCCAGAGCGCCTCGGGCAGCGACTGCGGCATCGCCAACGTCAACATCGGTACCAGCGGCGCCGAGATTGGCGGTGCGTTTGGTGGCGAGAAGGAAACCGGCGGTGGCCGTGAGTCGGGCTCGGATGCCTGGAAAGGCTACATGCGTCGCCAGACCAATACCGTGAACTACTCGCGCGAGCTGCCGCTGGCGCAGGGTATCGTGTTCGACTGATGTATTGATGCTGCATGGCCGGGGGCCTGGCCCCCGGTTCGCGGGTAGACCCGCTCCTACAGGGTTCGTCCAAGCGACACCGACCCCTGTAGGAGCGGGTTTACCCGCGAAAGGGCCGCCCTGCGGCCCCAACAAGAACAAATTGCTGGAGCCGGCCATGTCCGAACTGCGTCAACAATGCTTGTGGGAACACGTCAGCAAACCGACCGTCGCCGCCCAGGCCCTGGCCGGTGAGCACAAGGCCGATGTCTGTGTGATCGGCGGCGGTATTACCGGCCTGTCGGCGGCCATCCACCTGCTCGAACAGGGCAAGTCGGTGATCGTGCTGGAGGCCTGGAAGATCGGCCACGGTGGCTCCGGGCGCAACGTCGGCTTGGTCAACGCCGGTACCTGGATCCGCCCCGACGACGTCGAGGCCACCCTTGGCCAGAAGCAGGGCAGCCGCCTGAACAAGGTGCTTGGCGAAGCCCCGGCTGAAGTGTTCGCCATGATCGAGCGCCTCGGCATCGACTGCCAGGCACAGAACAAAGGCACACTGCACATGGCGCACAACGCCACCGGTATCGCCGACCTCGAAGCGCGTCACGAACAATGGCGCCGCCGAGGTGCCGACGTCGAGCTGCTGACCGGTGCCCAATGCCAGGAATACTGCGGTACTGACAAGATTTCCGCTGCGCTGCTTGATCGCCGTGCTGGCACCATCAACCCCATGGGCTACACCCAGGGGCTGGCGGCTGCTGTAACGCGCCTGGGCGGCAAGATTTTCCAGCAGTCTTCGGTCGAAGGCCTGGAGCGTGAAGGTGATGGCTGGCGGGTGAAGACTGCGCGTGGCGCTGTGTGCGCCGAAAAGGTGGTGATTTCCACCGGCGCCTACACCGAAGGTGACTGGAGCAACCTGCAGAAGCAGTTCTTCCGCGGTTATTACTATCAGGTAGCCTCCAAACCGCTGCAGGGCACCGCAGCAGACAAGGTGCTGCCACATGGCCAAGGTTCGTGGGACACCCGCACCGTGCTCAGCAGCATCCGCCGCGACGATCAGGGCCGCCTGCTGCTCGGCAGCCTAGGCCGGGTCGACAACAAGCCGGCGTGGTTCGTGCGCAGTTGGGCCGACCGCATCCAGGGCCATTACTACCCCGAGCTGGGCAAGGTCGAGTGGGAAATGCACTGGACCGGCTGCATCGACTTCACGCCTGACCACCTGATGCGCCTGTTCGAGCCGGCGCCTGGGTTGGTGGCGGTGACCGGGTACAACGGGCGCGGTAATACCACCGGCACCGTGATTGGCCGGGCGTTTGCCGAGTTCCTGCTCAAGGGCGAGGCGGACAGCCTGCCGATTCCGTTTTCGCCGATGAGCGGTGTGAGCGCGCCTTCGCTGCGGACGGCGTTCTATGAGTCCGGCTTCTCGCTGTACCACGCGGGGCAGTGCCTGAGGGTTGTGTTGTAAGTACTGGCCTCTTCGCGGGTAAACCCGCTCCTACAAATTGTTCACCGCCTGAGAGGGCTGTGGTGAACCTGTAGGCGCGGGTTTACCCGCGAAGAGGCCAGCACAGGCTTACTTGTGCAGCCAGCTGAGGAAGCCACCTTTCTTGATCAGGGCCGGCTTTTGCAGCAACAACGACTCCCGGCTCTGCCGCCGGAACCGCTGCAACTTGCTCAACGCCGTCTGCACTTCGCCACGCTGCTGCAAACAGCTCTTCACCTGTTCCTTGTCGATCCGGTACAGCACGCAACTGGTCAGCGTGCGGAATTCGGCCAGCGAGTCTTCGTCGTCGATGATCCCCTCGATCCCCAGCACCTCTCCCGGCCCCATGCGCCCGGCCTCCAGCCGCTTGTCTCCGTCGCGCACCGAGGCCGATACCACACCGCTGCCAATCACCAGCAGATGATCGGAATGCTCGCCCACCCCCAGGATCACCTGGTCCGCCAGGTACTCGACTGCAGTCATGCGCTGGCTCAACGCATCGCGCTCTTCATCACTTAGCGAGCGGAACACTCGAACCTCATCCAGCACCTCGCGCTGGCGACTGCGCGGCGGCACAGCCAGGTCGACGTTCCACATCACCCCGCTGGCCTCCAGATGCCGGTGCGCCAGGTCGAACAACTGGTTACGTGCATCGCCCTTGGTGCCCGCATCGGCCACGAAGCCGCTGGCCTCGTACTCCACCGACTCCAGAGTCGAGGCCTTTACCGTCACCTTCGGCTTCGGGGTCGCAAGGATGGCACTGACGCCCTGCAAGGCTTTTTCCAGCGCATCGAACACACGCTTGGGCCGCACCTTGGCCGGGACCACCACGCTGATCGATACACCGTGCACATCGGCCGGGCGACTGTGGTTGAGCAGCCGCGCCTTGGCCGCCACCGAATTGGGGATCACCGCCAGGCTGCCGGTACCGGTCAGCAGGCGCGTGGCGCGCCAGTCGATGTCCAGGACCTTGCCTTCGGTGCCGTCGATGGAGATTGAGTCGCCAATCTGATAGGGCCGCGTGGTGTTCAGCACGATGCCGCTGAAGACGTCAGCCAGTGTGCTCTGCAGCGCCAGGCCGATGACGATGGCCATTACCCCGGAGGTGGCCAGCAGGCCCTTCACCGGCAGTTGCAGCACGTAGCCTGCGGCCGCGACCACGGCGGCGAGGAAGATCAATGCCCCCAGCACATCCTGCAGCAAGCGCCCGCCATGGCTGCCACGGGCCACCAGCAACAGGCCGAACACCACGGTCACCGTGCGCGCACCGAACAGCCACCAGCCGATGGCCAATACCGTGGCCATCAGGTTGCGCGAAAGATCGTCGGGCCACGGCGGTGGTTGCAGCGGGCTCATGCCGGCGGCCATCAGCACCGCGCTGAACAGCAGGAAGATCACCAGGCGCGCGCTGATGCGCCAGGCATGACGCTGAATGGGGATCAGTTGCCAAAGCACGAGGTCGAGCAGGATCAGGGCGCAACCGAGCAACAACGGGGACGACTGGATGAACGCCAGCATGGTGGTCTCGGGGGTGAGGGGAGGGCTGTGGGTAGTAATAGAGCAGGTTTGCCGGGCAGGCAATGCAAGCCTGTGCTGGCCCCTTCGCGGGCTTGCCCGCTCCCACAGGAAAGCGCTGGTTTTGAACCTTGTGCGATCCCTGTGGGAGCGGGCGAGCCCGCGAAGAGGCCAGCAAAACCAACGCCAATCTATCGTTCCTAAAACAGAACGCTAAAGCCAAAAACCGCTATCTACCGCTCCAAAGGTGATGGTTTTAATCTTCTCCCATCAACGCGAAACACCCAACTTACTGAACATCAAAACCCTTAGGAGCTACCCCCATGACCCACTTCAAATACAACCGCCTGAACAAAGACGACGCCGCCGTACTGCTGGTCGATCACCAGGCTGGCCTGCTGTCCCTGGTCCGCGACATCGAGCCGGACGCGTTCAAGAACAACGTGCTGGCCCTGGCCGACCTGGCCAAGTTCTTCAACCTGCCGACCATCCTCACCACCAGCTTCGAGCAAGGCCCCAACGGCCCACTGGTGCCAGAACTGAAAGCCCTGTTCCCGGACGCCCCGTACATTGCCCGCCCTGGCCAGATCAACGCCTGGGACAACGAGGATTTCGTCAAGGCGGTGAAGGCGACCGGCAAGAAGCAGCTGATCATTGCAGGTGTTGTGACCGAGGTTTGCGTGGCTTTCCCGGCCCTGTCGGCCCTGGAAGAAGAGTTCGACGTGTTCGTGGTCACTGATGCCTCCGGTACCTTCAACGCCATGACCCGCGACGCCGCCCACGACCGCATGAGCCAGGCAGGTGCGCAACTGATGACCTGGTTCGGCGTGGCCTGTGAGCTGCACCGCGACTGGCGCAACGACATCGAAGGCCTGGCCGCACTGTGCTCCAACCACATCCCGGATTACCGCAACCTGATGACCAGCTACAACGCCTTCAACGCCAACAAGTAAGCGCAAACGCCGCGGGCACCGCCAATCGGTGCCCGCCCAGGGCAGCACACCTATCCAATCCAGCGCCCGTCCGCCGTTGCACAGTGGATGCGGGCAAGCTCATCCCAAGGAACGCCGATGAACACCGCACTCCATGACAACCGCGAAGTGGTGACCGTATGCCTGCAACACAAGGTGCTTGATAGCTCGCCGGGCACCCCCGCAGCGCAACCGCCGCGCTGGAAACAGGCGCTGCTGACCTACCTGGTGATCTGCCCGATGACCATGGTCATCCCGCAACTGCTGGCGCCGCTGTTTGCACGCTTCCCGCAACTGGGCGGCGTGATCACCGGCAACCTGATCGTCAACCTGTTCGTCATCCTGCCCGTGGTGTTCTACATCATGCCTTGGGTAACCCGTCGCTGCGCCAACTGGCTGCGCGGCTGAGCCGACGCCTTCACCTCGAAACGTTCAAGGAGATACCGCTATGAGCACGTTCGTTACCCGCGATGGCACTTCGATCTATTTCAAGGACTGGGGCAGCGGCAAGCCCGTGCTGTTCAGCCACGGCTGGCCGCTGGATGCCGACATGTGGGATTCGCAGATGGAGTTCCTGGCCAGCCGCGGTTACCGCGCCATCGCCTTCGACCGCCGGGGTTTCGGCCGCTCGAGCCAGCCGTGGAACGGTTACGACTACGACACCTTCGCCGATGACATTGCCCAGCTGATCGAGCACCTCGACCTGCGCGACGTCACCCTGGTGGGCTTCTCGATGGGGGGCGGTGATGTCAGCCGCTACATCGCCCGCCACGGCAGCGAGCGGGTGGCCGGGCTGGTGTTGCTGGGCGCGGTGACGCCAGTGTTCGGCAAGCGTGAGGACAACCCTGACGGTGTCGACCTGTCGGTGTTCGAGGGCATCCAGGCCGGCCTGCGTGCCGACCGCGCGCAGTTCATCGCCGATTTCGCCACGCCGTTCTACGGCCTGAACCATGGGCAGCAGGTGTCCCAGGGTGTGCAGACGCAGACCCTGAACATTGCGCTGATGGCGTCAATCAAAGGCACCCTGGACTGTGTGACGGCCTTCTCGGAGACCGATTTCCGTCCCGACATGGCCAAGGTCGATGTGCCGACGTTGGTGATCCATGGCGATGACGACCAGATCGTGCCGTTCGAGACCACTGGCAAGCAGGCGGCGGAGCTGATTCGCGGCGCCGAGCTGAAGGTGTATGCCGGGGCGCCGCACGGTTTTGCAGTGACCCATGCGCAGCAGTTGAATGAGGACCTGCTGGCGTTCCTTCAGCGGTAATTGTGGGAAACATTCGCGGGTAAACCCGCTCCTACAGACGTTGTAGGAGCGGGTTTACCCGCGAAGAGGGCGGCCCAGGCAGCAAAAAGCTTGACCAGGACTAACCTTCTTCAACCCACCGCACATCCATTCAAGCCCAGGCCTTGCATCAACCGGCATGCTTCGCAGTCCCCCTGCCGGCCCCTAGTCGGAGAAGCCTATGTCCCAGGATCGCAACGACAAGACCCGTCGCCAGTTCCTCGCCACCAGCACTGTGCTCGGTGCCGCTGGCGCGCTCTGGTCCGCATTGCCCTTCACCGGCCAAGCCGGTTCCGCTCACGCATCCAGCCAAGGAGGTTCCATGACCGCCGACCTGATTCTGTTCAACGGCAAACTGCACACCGTTGACCGCGAAAAGCCCACCGCGACCGCCGTCGCCATCAAGGACGGCCGCTTCATCGCCGTGGGCAGCGACGCCGAGGCCATGGCCCACAAGGGCGCCGCCACGCAAATCATCGACCTCAAGCAGCGCACGGTGATCCCGGGCCTCAATGACTCGCACCTACACCTGATCCGCGGTGGCCTGAACTACAACCTCGAGCTGCGCTGGGAAGGGGTACCGTCGGTGGCCGATGCCCTGCGCATGCTCAAGGACCAGGCTGCGCGCACGCCAACCCCGCAGTGGGTGCGGGTAGTCGGTGGCTGGAACGAATTCCAGTTCGCCGAAAAACGCATGCCCACCCTGGAAGAAATCAACCAGGCTGCGCCCGATACCCCGGTATTCCTGTTGCACCTGTATGACCGCGCGCTGCTCAACCGCGCTGCGCTCAAGGCCGTCGGCTACGACAAGAGCACCCCGAACCCGCCAGGTGGCGAAATCCAGCGTGACAAGTTCGGCAACCCGACCGGCATGCTGATCGCCCGCCCCAACGCAATGATCCTCTACGCCACCCTGGCCAAGGGGCCGAAGCTGCCGCTGGAGTACCAGGTCAACTCCACCCGCCAGTTCATGCGCGAACTCAACCGCCTGGGCCTGACCAGCGCCATTGATGCTGGCGGTGGCTACCAGAATTTCCCCGATGACTACTCGGTGATCCAGGAGCTGGCCGACAACAACCAGCTGACCGTACGCATCGCCTACAACCTGTTCACCCAGAAGCCCAAGGAAGAACTGGACGACTTCAAGAAGTGGACCTCCAGCGTCAAGCTGCACAGCGGTACCGATTTCTTGCGCCACAATGGCGCGGGCGAAATGCTGGTGTTCTCTGCCGCCGACTTCGAGGACTTCCTCGAGCCGCGCCCGGACCTGCCGCAGACCATGGAAGAAGAACTGGAGCCGGTGGTGCGCCACCTGGTCGAGCAGCGCTGGCCATTCCGCCTGCACGCCACCTACAACGAATCGATCACGCGCATGCTCGACGTGTTCGAGAAGGTCAACCGCGACATTCCATTCAACGGCCTGCCCTGGTTCTTCGACCACGCCGAAACCATCACCCCGCAGAACATCGAGCGCGTGCGTGCGCTGGGCGGTGGTATTGCCATCCAGGACCGCATGGCCTTCCAGGGTGAGTACTTCGTCGACCGCTACGGCGCCAAGGCCGCCGAGCAGACCCCGCCGATCAAACGCATGCTCGAGATGGGCGTGCCGGTGGGCGCGGGTACCGATGCCACTCGGGTGTCTAGCTACAACCCATGGACCTCACTGTACTGGCTGGTCAGCGGCAAGACGGTCGGTGGCATGGAGCTGTACCCGGAAGGCCTGAGCCGTGACACCGCGCTGCAACTGTTCACCCAGGGCAGCGCCTGGTTCTCTAGCGAGCAAGGCAAGAAGGGCCAGATCAAGGTGGGCCAGCTGGCTGACCTGGCAGCATTGTCGCTGGACTTCTTCAGTGTCGATGAAGAGGCGATCAAGGGCATCGAGTCGGTGCTGACCATCGTTGATGGCAAGGTGGTGTACGGTGCTGGCGAGTTCGACAAGCTTGGCCCGCCGCAGGTGCCGGTGCTGCCAGAGTGGTCGCCGGTGACCAAGGTGCCTGGGCACTGGCGTGTCGGTACGCCATCGTTGGCAGCCGCGGTGCACCAGTGCTCGGGGCCGTGCGGAGTGCATGCACACAGCCATGACAAGGCGCGCAAATCGAGTGTTCCGGTTAATGACTTCCAGGGATTCTGGGGGGCGCTGGGCTGTTCGTGCTTCGCGTTCTAAGGTGAGCTGATGTGAAGAACGGGGGTCAATATCTGGCCCCTTTTTTGAGTTTTCAGTGCCGGCCCTTTCGCGGGTAAAACCCCGCCAACCGGCGGGGTTTCCCCCGAAAAGGCCCCCAAAGCCCGCCACA
>NZ_JAECZP010000035.1:0-29855 GCF_019691255.1 Pseudomonas sp. USTB-Z | reverse complement strand
AAGGCGTTCATGGGGCCTTAAAGCGAAGATGGCGCAGCGGACGGGACTCGAACCCGCGACCCCCGGCGTGACAGGCCGGTATTCTAACCGACTGAACTACCGCTGCGTATCGTTCAGGCTTGCGCCCGATTGAAACTGGGATCAGCCCAAGGCGTGTGCCTTGTGGCTTCAGACCGGTGCCAGGCACCCATCTGTTACTGAAAAATGGCGCAGCGGACGGGACTCGAACCCGCGACCCCCGGCGTGACAGGCCGGTATTCTAACCGACTGAACTACCGCTGCGCAGTGCGTTCCTCTCTGGCTATCGGCTTCTTGCGAATCCGATGCTCCAGGAACATCTCAGGAAGTGGTGGGTGATGACGGGATCGAACCGCCGACCCTCTGCTTGTAAGGCAGATGCTCTCCCGGCTGAGCTAATCACCCTCGCGATGTTGCTTGTTGCGTTTGCTTCGCTGAGGCCGCGAAATTTACGCAGGTGGCGAAGCTAAGTCAATAGCCCCATTGAATTTTTTTCAAAAAGGCAACGTGAGGTTATTGCCTGTGCCGGCGTCTTCGCGGGTAAACCCGCTCCTACAGTCGGACATTAACCGTTGTAGGAGCGGGTTTACCCGCGAAGAGGCCGGCGCGGTTTAAACAAGGTGCTCAGCTATAGATCATCTTGCGGGTCATGCCGCCATCGACCACAAACTCCTGACCGGTGACAAATGCCGCCTGGCGTGACAGCAACCAGGCAACCATGGCCGCTACATCTTCCACAGTCCCTACCCTGCCCGTTGGGTGCTGGGCATGGTCAGCTTCGCTTAACGGCTCGGTACGGCGCTGCGACGGATCACGGGCATCGATCCAACCCGGGCTCACCGCATTGACGCGAATCTCCGGGCCCAGGCTCATGGCCAGGGCATGGGTCAAAGCCACCAGGCCGCCCTTGCTTGCCGCGTAAGCCTCGGTGTCGGGTTCGGATTGCCGAGCCCGGGTAGAGGTCAGGTTGACGATCGCCCCATTGTGCGCACGCAGGTACGGCGCACAATGCTTGGCCAGCAGCATGGGCCCGCTGAGGTTGACCGCCAGCACCCGGTTCCATTGGGCCAGGCTCAGGCTTTCCAGCGTCTGGTTGTGCGGGTTGGCAATGGCCGCATTGCACACCAGCGCGTCCAGCCGGCCGAACTGCCCGAGCACTTCGGACACGCCGGCACTGACCTGGGCCTCGTCGGCAACGTCCATGGTGATGAACCAGGCGTTGTCGCCCAACGCCTTGGCCACTTTGGTACCCCGCTGGCGGTCCAGATCACTCAGCACCACTTGCCAGCCTTCGCAGATCAGCCATGCGGCAATGCCAAGACCGATGCCGCGGGCGGCGCCCGTGACCAAGGCTACCCGGCCATTGTGGCCCGGGGTGCTGCCGCTGATTTCGATCACAATGCCGCCAGCCCGCGCGCCAGGTCAGCCTGCAGGTCGGCCACGTCTTCCAGGCCCACGGCAACGCGGATCAGGCTGTCGCGGATACCCGCCGCTTCACGCTCCTGCGGCGACAGGCGACCGTGTGAGGTGGTCGCCGGATGCGCGATGGTGGTTTTGCTGTCACCCAGGTTGGTCGTGATGGAAATCACTCGGGTCGCGTCGATGAAACGCCACGCGCCCTCTTTGCCACCCTTGACCTCGAAGCTGACCACTGCACCAAAACCGCTCATCTGGCGCTTGGCCAGTTCGTGCTGCGGGTGGCTGGGCAGGCCGGCGTAATGCACCTTCTCCACGCCGTCTTGCTGCTCCAGCCATTCGGCCAGGGCCTGAGCGCTCTCGCAGTGTGCACGCATACGCAGGCGCAGCGTTTCCAGGCCCTTGGTGAAGATCCAGGCGTTGAACGGGCTGAGGGTTGGACCTGCGGTTCGCAGGAAACCCACCACCTCTTTCATTTGCTCGGTACGGCCGGCAACCACACCGCCCATGCAGCGGCCCTGGCCATCGATGAACTTGGTGGCCGAGTGGAACACAATGTCGGCACCCAGCTTCAGCGGCTGCTGCAACGCCGGGGTACTGAAACAGTTGTCCACCACCAGCATGGCACCCTGAGCATGGGCGATTTCGCTGAGCGCAGTGATATCGACCAACTCGGCCAGCGGGTTGGAGGGCGATTCGACGATCAGCAGCTTGGTGTTGGCCTTGATGGCCTTTTCCCAGCCGGTGAGGTCGACCAGTGGCACGTAGTCCACCTGTAGGCCAAAGCGCTTGAAGTACTTCTCGAACAGGCTGATGGTGGAGCCGAATACGCTCTGCGACACCAGCACATGGTCACCGGCACTGCACAGCGACATGACCACGGCCAGGATAGCCGCCATGCCAGTAGACGTACCCACGGCCTGTTCGGCACCTTCCATGGCCGCCAGGCGCTCCTCGAAGGCACGCACCGATGGGTTGGTGTAGCGCGAATAGACGTTGCCCGGCGTTTCGCCGGCAAAGCGCGCAGCAGCATCGGCTGCCGTGCGGAACACATAGCTGGAGGTCAGGAACAGCGCTTCGCTGTGCTCGCCTTCCGGGGTACGGTTTTGACCAGCGCGAACCGCCAGGGTGTCGAAACCGACACCCTCGAGGTCACTGTCCAGTCGCCCGGCATCCCATTGATCCGTCATGCCGTCGCTCCCAAAATCAGTTGTTGTAAAGGTCGATGATCGCGCTGACGGCCTGGTTCTTGACCTTGGCCAGGTCATTACGGGCCTGCTCGATGCGGTCGAGGTAGGCTTCGTCGATGTCGCCAGTGACGTATTCGCCGTTGAACACCGCGCAATCGAACTGCTCGATCTTGATCTTGCCGCCGCCGACCGAATCGATCAGGTCTGGCAAGTCCTGATAGACCAGCCAATCGGCGCCAATCAACTCACCCACCTGTTCGGTGGTGCGGTTGTGGGCGATCAGTTCGTGAACACTCGGCATGTCGATGCCGTAGACGTTGGGGTAGCGTACTGCAGGGGCCGCGGAGCAGAAGTAGACATTCTTGGCGCCGGCTTCGCGGGCCATCTGGATGATCTGCTTGCAGGTGGTGCCGCGCACGATCGAGTCGTCCACCAGCATCACATTCTTGCCGCGGAACTCCAGCTCGATGGCGTTGAGCTTCTGACGCACCGACTTCTTGCGCGCGGCCTGGCCGGGCATGATGAAGGTACGGCCGATGTAACGGTTCTTGACGAAACCTTCGCGGAACTTGACGCCCAGCCGGTTGGCCAGTTCCAGCGCGGCAGTGCGACTGGTATCCGGGATCGGGATGACCACGTCGATATCATGATCGGGGCGCTCGCGCATGATCTTGTCGGCCAGCTTTTCACCCATGCGCAGACGCGCCTTGTACACCGAGACCCCATCGATGATCGAGTCCGGCCGCGCCAGGTAGACGTGCTCGAAGATGCACGGCTGCAGCTTCGGCGCTTCGGCGCATTGCTTGGTGAACAACTGGCCTTCTTCGGTGATGTACACCGCTTCGCCCGGTGCCAGGTCGCGGATCAGGGTGAAGCCGAGCACGTCCAGGGCGACGCTTTCCGACGCGATCATGTACTCCACACCTTCGTCGGTGTGACGCTGACCGAACACCACCGGGCGAATGCCATGGGGGTCGCGGAAGCCTACGATGCCGTAGCCGGTGATCATGGCCACCACGGCGTAACCGCCAACGCAGCGGCTGTGCACATGGGAGACCGCAGCGAACACGTCTTCTTCGGTCGGCTGCAACTTGCCGCGCACTGCCAGTTCGTGGGCGAACACGTTCAGCAGCACTTCCGAGTCGGAGTTGGTGTTGACGTGGCGCAGGTCGGACTCGTAGATCTCCTTGGCCAACTGCTCGACATTGGTCAGGTTGCCGTTGTGAGCCAGGGTGATGCCGTAAGGCGAGTTGACGTAGAACGGCTGGGCCTCGGCCGAGGTCGAGCTGCCCGCAGTGGGGTAGCGCACGTGGCCGATGCCGATGTTGCCAACCAGGCGCTGCATGTGGCGCTGCTGGAACACGTCGCGCACCAGGCCATTATCCTTGCGCAGGAACAACCGGCCGTCATGGCTGGTCACGATACCGGCAGCGTCCTGGCCGCGGTGCTGGAGGACCGTAAGCGCGTCATACAGCGCCTGATTGACGTTCGACTTACCGACGATACCGACGATGCCACACATGCGACGCAACCCCTACTTTGATGAAACTTGAGTGAATAGCGCTCAGGGCTTGGACGGCCCGAGCAACTGTTCCTTGAACGGAAGATCAGCCGGAGTGCTGATCAGCCCACTGGGCGTCCATTGGCCGGTGAAACCCAGAATCAGGTTTTTCGACCAGTCGGCGACCAAGAGAAATTGTGGTATCAGGCGTGATTCCTGCCACCAGGTGTCTTGTTGAACCGGCCCCAGGCTGATCAGGCCTATGGCCACCACTACCAGCAAGGCCCCGCGCGCAGCACCGAAGGCCATGCCCAGGAAACGATCGGTGCCGGACAGCCCGGTCACGCGGATCAGCTCACCGACAAGGAAGTTGACCATGGCCCCCACCAGCAAGGTGGCGACGAAAAGAATGGCGCAGCCAGCGATGACGCGCATCGATGGCGTCTGGATATAGCTCTCAAGATACACCGAGAGCGAACCGCCGAACATCCAGGCAACTGCACCGGCAATGATCCAGATGAGCAAGGACAAGGCCTCCTTGACGAAGCCGCGCTTGAGACTGATCAGTGTGGAGACGGCGATGATCGCAATGATCGCCCAATCAACCAAGGTAAATGCCACGGTGCTGCCTGCAGACGTTTGAGGCGGCGCATTTTACCAGAGCGGCGGGCCGGGAGTAAGCGGAATGTCAGCTGGATTGGTGTTGGGCCATTGGCAGGCAAACCCGCCCCCAACTGGTTCTGGCTGAGCCTTGCAGCGGCGCAGTACCTGCAGGAACGGGCTCACCCGCGAATGGGCGGCATGGCCGCCCCGGGGAATCAGCTGCGCTCAGGCTGGAAGCGCACCACAAAGCCCTTGAGGCTGTTCTGACGGTTGATGGCGTCACGCACGCGCTCGGCCTCGGCGCGCTCGATCAACGGCCCCACGTACACGCGGTTCATGCCACCCGCCGTACGGATATAGGCGTTGTAACCCTGGCTACGCAGGGTTTGCTGCAGCTTTTCGGCACCGGCGCGGTTGGACAGGCTGGCCAGCTGAATCGACCAACTGACGGGCAGGCCATTGGCGTCGATCTTCGATGGCGCGGCAGGCGCTGGTGTTGCAGCGGCCTTGGCCTCCACCTTGGGCGCGGGCGTCTGCGGCTTGGGCGGCTGAACCTGCGCCTGGGTCTGCGGCGACGGGGTGATTGGCTGGCTGGGCGTACTCGCCGGCGCAGTGGCCTCGTCGATCACCACTGGCGCCGGCTGCGCCTCCTGCGCCTCCTGCGCCTCCTGCGCAATAACCTGTGGCTCCGGCACGGCAACCGGCTCCACCTTCACTTCCGGTAGGCTGGGCATGGCCGGTGCCTGCGGGGCTTCGACGTGCACCTGGCGCATCTCGTCCTGGCGGGTAAACAGCATCGGCAGGAAGATAACCGCCAGCGCCACCAGCACCAGCGCACCCACCATGCGCTGTTTCATCCCTTTATCCAGCACAGCCATCTATTCCACCCTCCTGGGCGTGCCGCTCCAGCCATTCCAGCGCCTGGGCGACACAGAAAAACGAACCGAACAGCAGGATCTGATCATCCGCCGTCGCCTGCGCACATTGCCCTTCAAGGGCGGCGTCGACGCTGGCATAAGACTTCACCGTGGCACCGAGGTTCGCCAAGGACGAGGCCAGTTCTGCGGCCGGGCGACTGCGCGGGGTATCCAGCGGCGCCACCGCCCAGTCGTCGATGAGGCCCTGCAGCGGCGCGATAACGCCCTCCAGATCCTTGTCGGCGAGCAGGCCAAACACCGCGAGGCGGCGCCCCTTGAGCGGCCGGGCCGCCAGCCGCCTGGCCAGGTACTGCGCCGCATGCGGGTTATGCCCGACATCCAGCAGCAACGCTACCGGCTTACCCTGCCAGTTCAACAGACGGAGGTCGAGACGCCCAGTGATACGGGTATCCAGCAATGCCCGGCGAACTTGCGCCGCGTCCCACGGCAGCCCCATCAGCAGGTAAGCCTGCAAGGCCAGCGTGGCGTTTTCCATGGGCAGGTCTAGCAAAGGCAGGTCACGCAGCTCGACCTGCGCACCATCGGCGGCAGTACCACGCCAGCTCCAGCAGCCTTCGGCGCTGGTCAGGTCGAATTCCCGACCGCGCAGGAACAGTGGCGCGGCCAGTTCGGCGGCCTTGTCCAGCAATGGCCCTGGCGGATCCAGATCACCGCACAGGGCCGGTTTGCCCGGGCGGAAGATGCCAGCCTTCTCGAAGGCCACCAGCTCGCGGGTATCACCCAGGTAATCAACATGGTCGACACCGATGCTGGTCACCAGGGCGAAGTCGGCATCCACCACGTTGACGGTATCCAGGCGGCCACCCAGGCCCACCTCCAGCACCACCGCATCGAGCTGCGACTGGTAGAACAACCAGAACGCGGCCAACGTCCCCATCTCGAAGTAGGTCAGGGAAATATCGCCCCGCGCCGCCTCGACGGCGGCGAAGGCTTCGCACAGGCGCTCATCGCTGGCCTCTTGGCCATCGATCACCACCCGCTCGTTGTAACGTAACAGGTGCGGCGAACTGTACACACCGACCTTGAGCCCCTGGGCACGCAGCAACGACGCCACAAAGGCGCAGGTCGAACCCTTGCCGTTGGTGCCGGTTACCGTCACCACGCGCGGCGCCAGCTTGCCCAGCGCCAAGCGGGCAAGCACCTTCTGCGACCGCTCCAGGCCCATGTCGATGGCCGAGGGGTGCAACTGCTCGAGGTAGGCGAGCCATTCGCCCAGGGATCGTTGTTTCATCACGCGACGGCAGCCGCCTCACGCGCTTCTTCCGGCGTTTGCTGACCGGTCATCTGCGCCAGCAGGCGGGCCAGACGCGGACGCAATTCGCCACGGGAGATGATCAGGTCGATGGCACCGTGCTCCAGCAGGAACTCGCTGCGCTGGAAGCCTTCAGGCAGCTTCTCGCGTACGGTCTGCTCGATCACGCGTGGGCCGGCGAAACCGATCAGGGCCTTCGGCTCACCGACGATGACGTCGCCGAGCATCGCCAGGCTGGCGGAAACACCGCCATACACCGGGTCGGTCAGGACCGAGATGAACGGGATGCCTTCTTCGCGCAGGCGCGCCAGCACGGCAGAGGTCTTGGCCATCTGCATCAGCGAGATCAGCGCTTCCTGCATGCGCGCACCGCCCGAAGCGGAGAAGCAAACCATTGGGCAGCGGTTTTCCAGGGCATAGTTGGCCGCGCGGACGAAGCGCTCGCCGACGATGGCACCCATGGAGCCGCCCATGAACGAGAACTCGAAGGCGCTAACCACGATCGGCATGCCCATCAGGGTGCCGCTCATGGAGATCAGCGCGTCCTTTTCGCCAGTCTGCTTCTGCGCGCCGGTCAGGCGGTCCTTGTACTTCTTGCCATCACGGAACTTCAGGCGGTCGACCGGTTCCAGGTCAGCGCCCAGTTCCGCCCGGCCTTCGGCGTCAAGGAAGATGTCGATGCGCGCACGTGCGCCGATGCGCATGTGGTGATTGCACTTGGGGCAGACATCCAGGGTCTTTTCCAGCTCCGGACGATACAGCACGGCCTCGCAGGACGGGCACTTGTGCCACAGGCCCTCAGGCACCGAGCTCTTTTTCACCTCGGAACGCATGATCGAAGGGATCAGTTTGTCGACTAACCAGTTGCTCATGCTTTCTTTCTCCAGTATTGGCAGGCGGGGGACGGCGTCACCGGCCCTACCCTGCCCTTGAGCTCAAAATCTTTTATGAAACGATGGTGGACCGGCCGCCGGGGCTTCCAGCGCGCCACTCCACCGCTAATGTGTTGTTTGCCACCACAGGTGCTGGCAGCGGCCCGCAGGGCTGCGAAAGCTATGGACGATGGCGCGCAGCCAGCCGTCACATCTGCCATCAAGCCTGTTTCACCGCACGCATGAAGGCCTCGATCTTCGCCGCGTCCTTGATGCCCTTGGCCTGTTCGACGCCACCA
Source organism: Pseudomonas sp. USTB-Z (assembly GCF_019691255.1). Lineage (NCBI taxonomy): Bacteria > Pseudomonadati > Pseudomonadota > Gammaproteobacteria > Pseudomonadales > Pseudomonadaceae > Pseudomonas > Pseudomonas sp. USTB-Z. The sequence goes on along the minus strand of NZ_JAECZP010000035.1, from coordinate 21,766 downwards.
CTGACATCCACCGCATAAGGCTTTACCCGGGCAATGGCCTGGCCAACGTTATCGGCCGACAGCCCACCCGCGAGAATGATCGGCTTGCCAAGACGCGCCGGTACCAATGACCAGTCGAACGCCTCGCCGGTTCCCCCTGGCACGCCTGGCACATAGGTGTCCAATAAAATGCCGCGGGCACCCGCGTAACGCTGACAGGCCGCCTCCAGGTCATCGCCAGGGCGCACACGCAGGGCCTTGATCCAGGGGCGGTGGTAGCCTTCACAGTCCTGCGGGGTTTCATCGCCGTGAAACTGTAGCAGGTCCAGCGGAACCACTTCGAGGATCTCGTTCAGCTCACAGCGCGAGGCATTGACGAACAGCCCGACCGTGGTCACGAACGGCGGCAGCTCGGCAATGATCGCCCGCGCCTGGCGCACGTCCACCGCCCGCGGGCTCTTGGCATAGAAGACGAAGCCGATGGCATCGGCCCCCGCTTCGGCAGCGGCCAGTGCGTCTTCGATGCGGGTAATCCCGCAGATCTTGCTGCGAACATTGCTCATGGAACAAGAACCCTGATTGTTGCGGCGAAAGGGCGGATGTTAGCAAATGGCTTTTCGCTCGTCAGTCTGCCAACGCCTCGTAACCACTCAAAAAGTGTGGACCGATGTAACGCTTGGGCAACGCAAACGCTTCGGGGTACTCCACCTGCACCAGGTAAAGCCCGTATGGGTGGGCCGTTACCCCACCTTCACGGCGGTTGCGCCCTTCCAGCACCTCGCGCGCCCAGGCAACCGGACGCTCGCCGGCGCCGATGGCCATCAGCACACCGGCAATGTTACGCACCATGTGGTGCAGGAAGGCGGTGGCACGCACGTCCAGCACGATCATCTGGCCATGGCGGGTAACACGCAGGTGGTAGATGTGCTTGATCGGTGACTTGGCCTGACACTGGCTGGCACGGAAGGCGCTGAAGTCGTGGGTACCCAGCAGAAACTGCGCCGCCTCGGCCATGCGATCGACGTCCAGCGGACGGTGGTTCCAGGTCACCTCTTCGGCCAGGTGCGCCGGGCGAATCGGGTCGTTGTAGATGACGTAGCGGTAGCGCCGGGCGCAGGCCTTGAAGCGGGCATGAAAGTCGGCCGGCATTGGCCGCGACCAGACCACACTGATGTCGTGCGGCAGGTTGAAGTTGGTGCCCATGGTCCAGGCGCGCTCGTCACGCACGGCACGGGTATCGAAGTGCACGACCTGCCCGCAGCCGTGAACGCCGGCGTCGGTACGCCCGGCGCAGACCACCGAAATCGGCTCGTTGGCGACCTTGGACAGCGCTTGCTCCAGGGCTTGCTGGACACTCGGCACGCCGCTGGCCTGACGTTGCCAGCCGCGGTAGCGCGCGCCTTTGTATTCCACGCCCAGGGCGATGCGGGAGTAGCCTTCGGCCGCGGATTCGGCGGTAGCGGTGTCGATGATGTCCAAGAGCATGAAACCTGTGGGGTGTACGGAATGGCGGGGATTATAACGACAACGGCAGCCTCGTAGGGCTGCCGGTGGTTGCGCACTGCATGTGCGGGCCTCTTCGCGGGCGCGGTCAGCCCGCCAAGAGGCCTGACCTGCTTGCATCAGACCAGCCGGGAGAGCATGTCCTCGGCTTCCTGACGCTGGCTGTCGTCGCCATCCTTGACCACTTCGTCGAGGATGTCACGCGCGCCCTGGCTGTCACCCATGTCGATGTAGGCACGGGCCAGGTCGAGCTTGGTGGCGACTTCGTCACTGCCGGAGAAGAAGTCGAAGTCCAGGTCGTCCAAAGGCTCGGGCTCGGGCTGCGCCACCGCGTCTTCGCTGGTGAAGTGCGGCTCCAGCGATGGCGTTTCGAGGCTCTGCGACAGCTTGTCCAGCTCGGCGTTGACGTCATTGAGCTCCGAGGCAAAGCTCTTGGCGGCCGGCGAATCGTCTTCCAGCGACAGGGACAAGTCGAAGTCCGATGGCAGGTCGAACTCGGAGACCGGGTCAAACTCCGGCTCGCTGTCGAAGGCAGCCAGTTCGGACGCGACATCCAGTGGATCTTGCTCCAGCGCCTCCGGGGCAGCCGGGGCAACCGGCTCACTGACGTCGAGGTCGAAATCAGACAGGTCAACGGCAGGCTGAGGCTCGGCCTGAGCCAGCATGGCCTCGAAATCAGCGTCGGCGTCGGCTTGCAGCTCGGCATCCACGGCAAAGGGCTGTTCTTCTGGCTGAGCTTCTTCCTGTACGGGCTCATCCAGCACAGGCTCAGCGATTACCAGCTCGTCGGGTACGCCCCCCTGTGGGATCGGCTCTTCCAGCACGGACGCGGCCAGCGGGTCTTGATCGGCCAGGTCTTCACCCAGGCTCAGGTCGAAGGCGCTGTCCAGATCCTGCTCGGCCAGGTCCGTTGCATCGAGCGTTGGCACTTCATCGAAGGCGTCCAGCTCAGCGTCAGGCTCTGCTTGCGCGACAGCCTCTGGCTCAGCCTCCACGTGCGGCTCGAACCCAGACAACTCGTCAGGCACCACATCGGCAACCACCGGCGCTTCGGGCTCATCGTGCAGCAGCTCTTGCACGTACTGCTCATCCATTTCGGCAGCCAGCGCCGCCGCACCCAGGCCGGCAGCAGCCAGGCCGAGCATGGCGGGGTAACGCTCTTTCAGGCTGGCGACTTCAGCAACGTTCTGCTCGCTGGCCGGCAACTGACGCTCCTGTTCAGCGAACGCGCTCTGGTCACCCTGACGGGCGTACACGTCCATCAGCTTCAGGCGCAGGTCGTCACGCTCCGGCGCGGCGGCCACGGCGGGCTCCAACAGCTCGGTAGCACGATTAAGGCGGCCTTCGGCCAGGCATTGGTCAACTTGCGCCAGCAGCGCGGCGTGCGGGTCTGCTTGCGGCTCAGGCTCGGGTTCTGCCTCAGCGACCGGTTCTGCCACTTTTTCCGCAGCGACGGCAGCTGCGGCCGAAGCGGCAACCACAGCCGGCGACAGGGTTACGCCAGGCTCCCGGGCTTCGACGCCGTCGAAGCTCTCGGTATCGCTGTCGAAACCTGCGCCCTGCTCTTCTTCCAGCGCCCGCGCCATGCGCAGGTGCTTCTCGGCTTCTTGCTGGGCTTTGCGCTTGCGCGCCAGCAGCCACAGCAGCAGTGCCAGCACCAGAATGCTGGAACCGGCAATCACCCCCAAAAGCCACGGGTTGCCCAGGACCGAATCGAGCGTACCCTTCGGCTGGCTGGCGGGTGCTGGCTGGGCGTCCGGCACAGGCTTGGGTGCGGTATCGGCAGCAGCAGGCGCCGGATTGACCACGGGCTGCTCCGGAGTAGCGGCAGCCGCTGCCGATGCGTCTGCGCCCTGGCCTTCCAGGCGTGCCAACTGGTTGTTCTTCAGCTCGATCAGGCGCTGCAGCTTGTCCAGCTGACTCTGCAGGTCGGCCATGCGGCTTTTCAGTTCTTCGTTGTCGCGACGGCTGGTGTCCAGGCTTTCCTGGGCCATGGCCAGCTCGTCATTCAACGCCTTGGCCTGGCCTGCACCGGCCTGCTTGCCCGGGCTGACCAGGCGCAGGTTGTCGCCCTGGGCGATACGCGACGGTGCAGCTTCGGCGGCGCCACGGCGGGTGGCATCCAGCTGGCGGGCACGCGGCCCCAGGCGACGGCCTTCACGCCAGGCCGCATACTGCTCGGCCACCTCGCGGTTCGCTTCGCCCTGGGCGATGCTCTGGATCTGCTGCTGGTCGGGCAGGCGCAGTACCTGGCCAACCTTCAGCTGGTTGATGTTGTTGCCGATGAAGGCGTCCGGGTTCAATGCCTGGATCGCGATCATGGTCTGCTGGATCGACCCACCCTGGGTGTTACGCGCAGCAATCTGCCACAAGGTGTCGCGACGCTGGGTGGTGTAGTTGCTGGCACCGGTCATGGCCGGTGTGACATTGCCTGCCGCCGGCTTGTCGCCCTGCGCCTTGGCCTGGTCGAGCAGCACACTATAGTCACGCAGCAGACGGCCCTGCGGCCACATCACCTGCACCAGGAACTTGACCACCGGACCTGGCAGCGGCTGACTGGACGTCACGCGCAGCACACTTTTGCCGTTGGGGTTGATCACCGGTGTGAAGGTCAGGTCTTCGAGGTAGGTCGGAAACGCCACCCCGGCCTTGCTGAACTCTTCCGGTGGCGCCAGGCTCGGCGCCACCTCGGCGGCTTTGAGGTCGCGCACGTCGAGCAATTCGATCTCGGCGTCCAGCGGCTGATTCTGTGCCGACTTCAGGGTCAGCTCCCCCAGGCCCAGCGCATTCGCCATGCCAGACGACAGCGCGGATGCTGCAGCCATGGCCAGAACCAGTTTGCGAATTCGAAGCATGACCTCTTCCCTTGTATGAATCGTCCCGAAACCTGCATGCGGAGCAGGACAAAAGTGCTCGCCAGTATCTTTTACGGCATGTGTTTAATCAACAATTGCGCCACTTGCACGGCATTGAGCGCGGCGCCTTTGCGCACGTTGTCAGTGGTTAGCCAGAGGTTGAGTTGCTGGTCTTCATCAACACCGTGACGTACACGTCCAACATAGACCACGTCTTGGCCCACTGCGTCACCTACCGGGGTCGGATAATCATCGTTTTCCACCCGTTCGATGCTGTCGGCTGCCTCCAGGGCCTGGTTGACCGCTGCCAGGTCTACCGGGCGACGGCTTTGCACGGCCACACTGAAGCTATCGCCGAAAAACACCGGGACTTGAACACAGCTCACGGAAATCTTCAGGTCAGGCAGGCCCAGCAGCACGCGCAGTTCGCTGACCAGGCGGCGCTCCAGCGCGGTATGGCCCTGCTCGTCGGCAGCACCGACCTGGGCCAGCAGGTTGAATGCCACCTGGCGGTCGAAGAAGCGCGGCTCCAGCGGGCGGGCATTGAGCAGTTCGGCGGTTTGCCGGGCCAGCTCGCTGACCGCTTCACGGCCTTGCGCAGACACCGCCAACGCGGCCATCACTTGTACCCGCTCGATGTCCAGCAGGCCTTTGAGCGGCGCCAGCGCGACGGCCAGGGCTACTGCGGCCGAGCATGGGCTGACAATGCGCGCTGGCAACGACAGGCTGGCCAGGCGTTCGGCGTTGGCTTCCGGCACCAGGGCCAAGGCGTCGTCCAGGCCGCCGGACAGGTCGATGACCGTGCAGCCCGCCTGCAGCGCCTTGCCGGCAAAGCTGCGGCTGACGGCGGCGCCGGTGGCGAAGAAGGCCAGCTTGACCTGGGCGAAGTCGAAGCTGTCGACTTCGCGCACCTTCAGCTTCTTGCCAGCGAACATTACGCTGCTGCCCGCCGATTCCATGCTGGCCAGTAGGTGCAGGGTGGCAACCGGGAATGCCAGTTCCTCGAGGATCTGCACCAAGGCTTCACCGACGCTGCCGGTGGCGCCGACGACGGCGATATCCAAAGGGTGTGTCATGGAAGGGATCCTTTTGCTGTAAACGGCGGGGGCGGCACTTTACTCGGATTGTAGGGTTTTGTCTGTGCCTCCCCCAGCGTTGCCTATTGCTGTTGCTGTTGCTGTTGATCTTGATCTTGATCTTGATCTTGATCTTGATCTTGATCTTGATCTTGATCTTGATCTTCGCGACTTCAGGAGGCCGAACGCAGGCCTTGCGGAGGCAGGTGACGGGCATGGATGCCCGTCAAGCGCTGAGGCCCCAGGATGGGGCCTTCGGCGCGGTCCTGCCGGGAGCAAGGCCGGAGTGAGGGGACCCCGGAGCGCAGCGCAGGGGCCGGATGATGGGAGCGCAGCGTTTTTTGGTTACTTTTTGTCGCGCTTGACAAAAAGTGACTCGCCGTAAGGGCGAAAAGGTGAGTATGTGTCGCCATCGTGAATGGACTGTTCGCTGAGTCAAAACAGACGAATTTGCTTCTTGCTTCTTGCTTCTTGCTTCTTGCTTCTTGGATGTGGGCATTCACACCGAGTAGGTATTCATTCACGCAGGTGGCGCATAGTCACCTTTCCGCCCTTACGGCGGGTCCCTTTTTGTCGTGGCAAAAAGGAACCAAAAACCGTCGGCTCCCATCATCCGGCCCCTGCGCTACGCTCCGGGGTCCCCTCGCTCCCGGCTTGCTCCCGGGAGGACCGCGCTGCAGGCCCCATCCTGGGGCCCAGCGCTTGACGGGCATCCATGCCCGTCACCTCCCTCCGCAAGCCCTGCGCTCGGCCTCCTGAAGTCGCAATCTGCGTCGCCTGAACTACCGCGCACTTAGAAGCAACGGCAACGGCAACGGCAACGGCAAGAGCAAGGGCAAGGGCACTGTCAGAGCAGACATTTCGCCATTAAACAGCGGCATGACTTATCCGGCGATTAGGCCCGCGACTCAAATGCAAACCTTCAGGCATAAAAAAAATACCGCACTGTCACCAGTGCGGTATTTTTCAGGTAAAGCCTGAACGATCAACGCTCCAGCAGAATCCGCAACATGCGGCGCAGCGGTTCGGCGGCGCCCCACAGCAGCTGGTCACCCACGGTGAACGCGCCCAGGTACTGCGAACCCATGTTCAGCTTGCGCAGGCGACCAACCGGGATGTTCAGGGTGCCGGTGACCTTGGTAGGGGTCAGCTCCTGCATGCTGATTTCACGCTGGTTCGGCACCAGCTTCACCCAAGGGTTGTGCTGGCTGATCATGCCTTCGATGTCGGCGATCGGCACGTCCTTGTTCAGCTTGATGGTCAGCGCCTGGCTGTGGCAGCGCATGGCGCCGATGCGCACGCAGATGCCGTCGACCGGGATCGGGCTCTTGAAGCGACCGAGGATCTTGTTGGTTTCGGCCTGGGCCTTCCACTCTTCGCGGCTCTGACCGTTCGGCAGTTCCTTGTCGATCCACGGGATCAGGCTGCCCGCCAGCGGCACGCCGAAGTTCTCGGTCGGGAACGCTTCGCTGCGCATGGTCTCGGCAACCTTGCGGTCGATATCGAGGATGGCGCTGGCCGGGTTGGCCAGGTCATCGGCCACTGCCGCGTGGGTAGCACCCATCTGCTTGATCAGCTCGCGCATGTTCTGCGCGCCGGCACCCGAAGCCGCCTGGTAGGTCATGGCGCTCATCCACTCGACCAGACCGGCCTCGAACAGGCCACCCAAGCCCATCAGCATCAGGCTGACAGTGCAGTTGCCACCGATGTAGTTCTTGGTACCGGCGTCCAACTGCTGGTCGATGACCTTGCGGTTGACCGGGTCAAGGATGATCACCGCGTCATCCTGCATGCGCAGGGACGAAGCGGCGTCGATCCAGTAACCCTGCCAGCCGGCTTCACGCAGCTTGGGGAAGACCTCGTTGGTGTAGTCGCCGCCCTGGCAGGTCAGGATCACGTCGAGGGTCTTGAGTTCTTCAATCGAATAAGCGTCCTTGAGGGGCGCTGTATCCTTGCCCACGTTCGGACCCTGGCCACCAACATTGGAGGTAGTGAAGAACACCGGCTCGATAAGGTCGAAATCCTGCTCCTCCAGCATCCGCTGCATGAGCACGGAACCGACCATACCGCGCCAACCGATCAGACCTACACGTTTCATCGCAACTACACCTTTGCTAAAAGTGGGCCGCCACCGGGAATTTTGGGGGGCGGGCCAGAGAGATTACAGATTCCGCAGCGCTGCGACTACTGCGTCGCCCATTTCCTGCGTACCAACTTTGCGGCAGCCTTCCGAGAAGATGTCGCCGGTACGCAGCCCCTGGTCCAGAACCAGGCTCACGGCCTTCTCGATCGCCTCGGCGGCAGCCGACTGATTGAAGCTGTAACGCAACATCATCGACACCGACAGAATGGTCGCCAGTGGGTTGGCGATACCAAGGCCCGCGATGTCCGGTGCCGAGCCGTGGCAAGGCTCGTACATGCCTTTGTTGTCGGCATCCAGAGACGCCGAAGGCAGCATGCCGATGGAACCGGTCAACATGGAAGCTTCATCCGACAGAATGTCACCGAACATGTTGTCGGTCACCATCACGTCGAACTGTTTGGGGGCACGCACCAGCTGCATGGCAGCGTTGTCGACGTACATGTGGCTCAGTTCCACGTCCGGGTAGTCCTTGGCCACGTCTTCGACCACTTCACGCCACAGCTGGCTGGAGGCCAGAACGTTGGCCTTGTCCACCGAGCACAGCTTCTTGCCGCGCACGCGGGCCATGTCGAAGCCGACACGGGCAATGCGGCGCACTTCGCTTTCGCTGTACGGCAGGGTGTCGTAGGCCTGGCGTTCGCCACCTTCCAGCTCGCGCTGGCCACGCGGGGCACCGAAGTAGATGCCGCCGGTCAGCTCACGGACAATGAGGATGTCCAGGCCCGACACGATTTCCGGCTTCAGCGACGAGGCATCGGCCAGTTGCGGGTAAAGGATGGCTGGACGCAGGTTGGCGAACAGGCCCAGTTGCGAACGGATCTTCAGCAGGCCGCGCTCCGGGCGAATGTCTCGCTCGATCTTGTCCCACTTCGGCCCGCCAACAGCCCCCAGCAGCACCGCATCGGCCTTGCGCGCACGCTCCAGGGTTTCGTCGGCCAGCGGCACACCGTGCTTGTCGATGGCGGCGCCGCCGATCACGTCGTGCGCAAGGCTGAAGCCGAGCTGGAACTTGTCGTTGGCCAGCTCCAGTACCTTGACCGCTTCGGCCATGATTTCCGGGCCGATACCGTCACCTGGGAGAATCAGAATCTGCTTGCTCATGCTTTCCTCTATCCATTCACGCGGTGCGGCCAAGCGGGCCCCACCGAAAAGTGCTTAACGCTCGGCCCACAACACCAGCACATCCGTGCTGAATGAGCCGTCGGCCTCGATCTGGTAATACTGCCGTACTTCTTCGCCCATGGCTTGCTGCAACTGGCGGATGGCCACGCGCATCGGCTCGGGGGTGCGCATGCGCTCAACCCAGGTGCTCCACTCCAGGCGCAACGGTTGGCGGGTGTGGCTGCGCACGTGCAGGCCGGCTTCGCTGACCTGGCGTTGCCACTCGGCGGCGGAGTAGTCGCGCACGTGGCTGGTGTCGCGCAACACTTCGACCGTTTGCAGGTAAGTGTCGAGCAGCGGGCTGCCCGGCGACATCACATCGATGAACGCCGCCACACCACCGGGCTTGAGCACCCGGCGCACCTCGCGCAGGGCCAGGCCCAGGTCGCTCCAGTGGTGGGCCGAATAACGGCTGAAGACAAAGTCGAACGACGCATCGGCGAACGGCAGGCGTTCGGCAGCGCCGCGTTCGGTCATGATATTGGCCAGACCACGCTCGGCGGCGGCGCTGGCGACCACGTCGAGCATGGACTGCGAGAGGTCGTAGGCGACCACTTCGGCAACCAGCGGGGCGACGTGGAAGCTGACATGACCGGCACCGCAGCCCAGGTCCAGCACGCGGGCATGGGCCTGCCCTGCCAGCTCAGCCTGCAGCAGGGCGAATTCACTGCCTTGGGCGTGCACGGCGCTGCTGAGGTAGGCGCTGGCCTGCTCGCCGAACTGGCGTTGGACCACATCGATGTGCTGGGTGCTGGTCATGTCTCGTTCCTTTAGATTTTTGTTGCCTGTGCCGGCCTCTTCGCGGGTAAACCCGCGCCTACAACGACCGCGTAACCCTCTGCCCGCGAAGAGGCCCGCACTGTCACCTACGAACTTCAGGCATCACGGAACAGCCAAGGCTGGCTGGCGCGGTGCTTGCTTTCGAAGGCCTTGATCGCGTCGCTGTCCTGCAGGGTCAGGCCGATATCGTCCAAACCGTTGAGCAGGCAGTGCTTGCGGAATGCATCGATTTCGAAGTGCAGCACCTTGCCATCTGGGCGGGTCACCGCCTGCGCCTGCAGGTCGATGGTCAGCTGGTAGCCCGGGTTGGCTTCGACCTGTTTGAACAGCTCGTCGACTTCCTCATCGCTCAGAATGATCGGCAGCAAGCCGTTCTTGAAGCTGTTGTTGAAGAAAATGTCGGCAAAGCTTGGCGCAATGATGCTGCGGAAGCCGTACTCGTCCAGCGCCCAAGGGGCATGTTCACGGCTGGAGCCGCAACCAAAGTTCTCCCGCGCCAGCAACACGCTGGCGCCCTGGTAGCGCGCGTGGTTGAGCACGAACTCCTCGTTGACCGGGCGCTTGCTATTGTCCTGGTAGGGCTGACCCACGTCCAGGTAACGCCACTCGTCGAACAGGTTCGGGCCAAAGCCGGTGCGCTTGATCGATTTCAAGAACTGCTTTGGGATGATCTGGTCGGTGTCGACATTGGCACGGTCCAACGGTGCGACGAGGCCAGTGTGCTGGGTAAAGGCTTTCATGCTGCGCTCCCTTGGATCAACTCGCGGACATCGATGAAGTGGCCGGCTACCGCGGCAGCGGCGGCCATGGCCGGACTGACCAGGTGGGTACGGCCACCGGCGCCCTGACGGCCTTCGAAGTTGCGGTTGGAGGTGGACGCGCAATGCTCGCCGCTTTCCAGGCGGTCCGGGTTCATCGCCAGGCACATCGAGCAGCCTGGTTCACGCCATTCGAAACCGGCTTCGAGGAAGATCTTGTCCAGGCCTTCACGCTCGGCCTGGGCCTTGACCAGACCCGAACCCGGCACGACGATGGCTTGCTTGACGCTGGCGGCCACCTTGCGACCCTTGGCGATTTCCGCCGCAGCGCGCAGGTCCTCGATTCGCGAGTTGGTGCACGAGCCGATGAACACACGGTCCAACTTGATGTCGGTGATCGCCTGGTTGGCGGTCAGCCCCATGTACTTCAAGGCACGCTCGATCGAACCACGCTTGACCAGGTCGGCTTCGGCCGCCGGATCCGGTACGCGCTGGTCGACGGCCAGAACCATCTCGGGCGAAGTGCCCCAGCTGACCTGTGGCTTGATCTGGCTGGCATCCAGCTCGACCACGGTGTCGAATACGGCATCGTCATCCGACACCAGGTTTTTCCACGATTCAACCGCTTGCTTCCACTGCTCGCCCTTCGGCGCGTACGGGCGCCCTTCGACGTAGGCAACGGTAGTGGCATCGGTCGCCACCAAGCCAACGCGGGCACCGGCTTCGATGGACATGTTGCAGATGGTCATGCGGCCTTCCATCGACAATTCGCGAATGGCACTGCCAGCGAACTCCATGGCGTGACCGTTGCCACCGGCAGTGCCGATCTTGCCGATCACGGCCAGGACAATATCCTTGGCGGTGACGCCGGCCGGCAATTGGCCTTCCACGCGCACCAGCATGTTCTTCATCTTCTTGGCGACCAGGCACTGGGTGGCGAGCACGTGCTCGACCTCGGAGGTGCCGATGCCGTGGGCCAGGGCACCGAAAGCGCCGTGGGTGGAGGTGTGCGAGTCACCGCAGACCACGGTCATGCCCGGCAAGGTGGCGCCCTGCTCCGGGCTGATGACGTGGACGATGCCCTGGCGCTCGTCATTCATCTTGAATTCGACGATGCCGTATTCGTCACAGTTCTCGTCGAGGGTCTGCACCTGCAGGCGCGAAACCTGGTCGACGATCGCCTCGATACCGCCCTTGCGCTCTGGCGTGGTCGGCACGTTGTGGTCCGGCGTGGCGATGTTGGCGTCGATACGCCACGGTTTGCGATTGGCCAGGCGCAGGCCTTCGAAGGCCTGGGGCGACGTCACTTCGTGGATGATGTGGCGGTCGATGTAGATCAAGGACGAGCCGTCATCACGGCGCTTGACCTCATGGGCTTCCCAGAGTTTGTCGTAGAGCGTTTTGCCAGCCATCAGACTGTTCCTCATCAGCGTCTTTCTATGCCAAAGACCCCTTGGCTTGTACGGACGATGCTAGGGGGTTAGATTGAATAACTCAAATTCATAATTTTTATGCTTTGGATAACCCAAAGGAATACGACACCATGGACCTGGCCAACCTCAGCGCCTTCATCGCCATTGCCGAAACCGGTAGCTTTTCGGGCGCAGCCGAACGCCTGTTCCTGACCCAGCCGGCCATCAGCAAACGCATCGCCGGCCTGGAGCAGCAACTGGACGTGCGCCTGTTCGACCGCCTGGGCCGCGAGGTAACCCTGACTGAAGCCGGGCGCGCACTGCTGCCGCGGGCCTACCAGATCCTCAACGTCCTGGATGATACCCGACGGGCGCTGACCAATCTGACCGGGGCCGTGAGCGGTCGCCTGACCCTGGCCACCAGCCACCACATCGGCCTGCACCGCCTGCCCCCGTTGTTACGGACTTTCACCCGCCAGTACCCCGCAGTGGCACTGGATATTCAGTTCATGGATTCGGAACAGGCCTACGACGAGATTTTGCATGGCCGCGCCGAAATCGCCGTGATCACCCTGGCGCCCGAGCCACACCACTTGGTCAAGGCCGTGCCGGTGTGGGATGACGCCCTGGACTTTGTCGCCGCCCCCGAGCACCCGCTGGCCAACAACCAGGCGGTCAGCCTGGCTGACGTCGCCCGCCACCCGGCGGTATTTCCCGGCGGCAATACCTTTACCCACCATATTGTCCAGCGCCTGTTCGAAAGCCAGGGCCTGACGCCGAACATCGCCATGAGCACCAACTACCTGGAAACTATCAAGATGATGGTATCGATCGGCCTGGCCTGGAGCGTGCTGCCACGCACCATGCTCGACGAACAGGTTTCACCCATCGCTTTGCCCGGCATACAGCTGTCGCGCCAGCTAGGCTACATTCTGCACACGGAGCGTACGCTATCGAATGCGGCCAGGGCATTCATGGCCCTGCTCGACAGTCACTCAGGGCCCGCATGACTGGCTGTCAGCCAGCTATTCCGATTCCAAGGACACGTCATACGCCAAAGGTCTGGTACCGATGCCCAAATCAGCAAACCGCTTTTTGCGCCTGCCGCGCATACCTGCAGCTGATCCCCAGGAGTCCGAGCAGGCCTGGCAGAACGCCCCGCAACTGCTGGCAGCGCTCAACGGTGCGCGCCTGGGTGCCTGGCTATGGGATATCGAAAGCGGCAGGGTCAGTTGGTCGCGGGGCACCCAGGCCCTGTTCGGTTTCGATCCACAACGGCCACTGCCCGCCGATATCGATTACCTCGACCTGCTGCCCGAGGAGGACCGCGCCCGCACGCGTCAGGTGTTCCAGGCGGTGGTCAATGGCGAGCCGGTGGAGCAAGCCATGCGCCACCGTATCCGCTGGCCGGACGGCAGCCTGCACTGGCTGGAGATCAACGGCAGCCTGACCCACGACCCGCACGGCCGACCGCAGATGATCGGCGTGATCCGCGAGATCACCCGCCAGCGCGAACGGGAAACAGCACTGATCAATTCGGAAAAGCGCTTCGCCACGCTGTTCCACCTGAGCCCCAACGCCATTTTGCTGACCCGTCGCCACGATGGCATGATCTTCGAGGTCAACCAGCACTTCGAAAACATGTTCGGCTGGCCCGGCAGCCAGGTGATCGGCAAGACCAGCCTGGAACTGGGCCTGTGGGTCAACCCCGAACAGCGCCACCAGATCATGGAGTCGACCCGCGCCAACGGCGGCCCGTTGATCATGGAGGTGCAATTTCGCGCGACCAGCGGCAAGGTGCATGACGGCATCCTGTGCACCCAGGGCATCGAGCTGGAAGGCGTGACCTTCCTGATCAGTACATTCGTCGACACCACCGAACGCAAGCGTGCCGAGCAGGCCCTGAAGGACAGCCAGGAGCGGCTGGACCTGGCCCTGGACTCGGCGCAACTGGGCACCTGGGACTGGCACATCCCAAGCGGCATGCTCTACGGCTCAGCCCGCGCGGCGCAGCTGCATGGCTTGCCGCCCATCCCTTTTCATGAATCGTTCGATGCGTTCTTCGAAGGTGTGCCGGAGCAAGAGCGCAACTCGATGCGACAGGCCTACCGCAGCCTGCGCGAAGGGCCTGCCGGCAACTATCAGATCACCTACCGGGTGCAGTTGGAAAACGGCACTTCACGCTACATCGAAAGCCGCGCGCGGCTGTACCGCGACGACCAGGGCATCCCCCTGCGCATGGCGGGCACCTTGCTCGACATCACCGATCAGGTGGAGCGCGAACAGCGCCTGAGCGCCTCGGAAGAGAAGTTTGCCAGCCTGTTCCAGGTCAGCCCCGACCCGATCTGCGTCACCCGCCAGGACACTGGCCAGTTCATCGAGATCAATCCGGCGTTCACCCAGACCTTCGGCTGGAGCAGCGAGCAGGTGCTTGGGCGTACCGCAGAGGAGATCGGCCTGTGGGCCGAGTCCGTCGAGCGCGCCAAACGTATCGAGCAGGTGATCCGCGAACAGGCCTTGAGCAACGTCGCCGTGGTACTCAACCACCGCAATGGCGCCCCGATGACCTGTGTGATTTCCAGCCGCCTGATCACCGTCGACGACCAGCCCTGCAGCGTGACCACCCTGCGCGACATCACCCAGCAACAACGCGCCGAAGCCGCGCTGAAGTCCAGCGAGGAGAAGTTCGCCAAGGCCTTCCACTCCAGCCCCGATGCCATCACCATCACCGAACGCCACAGCGGCCGCTACCTGGAGATCAACGACGGCTTCTGCCGCCTGACCGGCTACAGCACTGCCGACGTGATCGGCCACACGGTGTATGAGATCGGCATCTGGGCCGACGACAAGCAGCGCAGCGCGCTGCTGGCCGAATTGCACGAGCGCGGCCGGGTACACCACCGCGAGATGCTCGGGCGCAACAAGCGTGGCGATATCCTCACGGTCGAGGTTTCGGTGGAACCGATCACCCTCAACGAAGTGGATTGCCTGCTGCTGACCGCCCGCGACGTCAGCCAGCTGAAGAACGCCCAGGCGCAGATACGCCACCTGGCCTATCACGACCCGCTGACCAACCTGCCCAACCGCGCCTTGCTGATGGACCGCCTGAGCCAGCAGATCGCCCTGCTCAAGCGTCATAACCTGCGTGGCGCCCTGCTGTTCCTCGACCTCGACCACTTCAAGCACATCAACGATTCGCTGGGCCACCCGGTGGGCGACACTGTGCTGAAGATCATCACCGCCCGCCTTGAGGCCAGCGTGCGCCTGGAGGACACCGTGGCGCGTCTGGGGGGCGACGAATTCGTGGTGCTGCTCAGCGGCCTGGAAGGGAGTCGCGAACACGTGGAGGAGAAAGTGCGCGAGCTGGCCGACACCCTGCGCGAACTGCTGGCCGAGCCAATGTCACTGGATGGCCAGCGCCTGCAGGTAACGCCCAGCATCGGCGTGGCGCTGATCCCCGACCACGGCACCACACCGGCCGACCTGCTCAAGCGTGCCGATATCGCCCTGTACCGGGCCAAGGACTCCGGTCGCAACACCACACAGCTGTTCCACACCACCATGCAGAAGGCCGCCAGCGAGCGCCTGCGCATGGAAAACGACCTGCGCCTGGCCCTGGCCCGTGGCGAACTGGCGCTGCACTTCCAGCCGCAGGTGGATGCCCGCGACAACCGCATCGTCGGTGCTGAAGTACTGCTGCGCTGGCACCACCCGCTACTGGGCCAGCAACCGCCCTCGCAGTTCATTCAGGTACTGGAAGAAAGCGGCCTGATCCTTGAAGTTGGCAGCTGGATTCTCGACGAAGCCTGCGACGCCTGCGCCCGCATGCTCACCGACGGGTTGATCGACGCTGATGATTTCAGCCTGTGCGTGAACATAAGCCCGCGACAGTTCCGCCAGAACGACTTTGTCGGGCGGGTGCTGCGCAGCCTGGACGATTACCGCCTGCCGCGACAGATGCTGACGCTGGAAATCACGGAAGGCATCGTCATCCAGAACCTGGAAGACACCATCAGCAAGATGCGCGAGCTGAAGCGCTACGGGGTGAGTTTTGCCATGGATGACTTCGGCACCGGCTATTCCTCGCTGACTTACCTGAAGCGCCTGCCGGTCGATGCGCTGAAGATCGACCAGAGCTTCGTGCGCGATGCACCGGTCGACCCCAACGACGCAGAAATTGTCCGCGCCATTGTCGCCATGGCGCGCAGCCTGGACCTGGCGGTGATTGCCGAAGGGGTAGAGCTGACCGAACAGCTGGCGTTTCTCGAGCGGCTGGGGTGCCATCTGTACCAGGGTTATCTGCACAGCCGGCCATTGCCGTTGCTGGAGTTTCGGCAGATGTTGCTGGAGGCGCCGGCAGATTACTGATCGCATGACGGCCGCGCGCCTACACGGGACCGCGTGAGAAGCACGAAAAAGGGCACCTCTGGAGGTGCCCTTTTTTCAATGCTGCGCGGTCAGTTCAGCGCTGGTTTCTCGCCATTGATCGGAATGCGCTTGGCCTTGGCTTCTTCAGGCACGATGCGCAGCAGGTCGATGCTGAGCAGGCCATTGGCCAGGCCGGCAGCCTTCACTTCGATGTGATCTGCCAGGCGGAACGACAGCTTGAAGGCGCGTTGTGCGATACCCTGGTGCAGGTAGGTCACTTCAGCGGCGCTATTGTCGCGCTTGCCACCGGTCACGGTCAGGACACCTTTTTCGACCTGCAGGTCGAGGTCTTCTTCCTGGAAACCAGCTGCAGCAACCACGATGCGGTAGTGGTCATCGCCATGCTTTTCCACGTTATAGGGCGGGTAGCTGCTACCGGCCTCGTTACGTGCCGCGGATTCGAACAGGTCGTTGAAACGGTCGAAACCAACGGAATGACGGAACAGTGGAGCAAGAGAGAAAGCAGTAGTCATGGTCATAAACTCCTGAGATTCAGCAAGTAAGTCATTACGCGACCCGGCTTCGGCATCGCGTACTCAAAAGATATGGCCGAGGGAAACGCTTTCAAGGGGCAAACAGAAAAAATTTGATTTTTTTGCACGGGGCCTGATGGCCTATTTGCCGGTCAACCCGCCCCTACAACGACCTGCGCCGAACCACCGATGCGTGTGTGTGTAGGAGCGGGTTTACCCGCGAATACGGTAGCGGCGGCAACGGTGAACGGCCGGTGGAAATTGGCCAGCAGGCCCGGCCCTTTCGCGGGTGAACCCGCTCCTACGACGAACTGTGCCCAACCACGGATGCGTGTGTGTTTGTAGGAGCGGGCTTGCCCGCGAATACGGTGGCGGCAGCAACGGTGAACGGCAGGTGGTAATTGGCCAGCAGGCCCGGCCTCTTCGCGGGTAAACCCGCTCCTACGACGACCTGTGCCCAACCACCGATGTGTGTGTAGGAGCGGGCTTGCCCGCGAATACGGTGGCGGCAGCAACGGTGAACGGCAGGTGGTAATTGGCCAGCAGGCCCGGCCCTTTCGCGGGTGAACCCGCTCCTACGACGACCTGTGCCCAACCACCGATGTGTGTAGGAGCGGGTTTACCCGCGAATACGGTGGCAGCGGCAACGGTGAACGGAAGATGGAGATTGGCCAGCTGGGCCGGCCTCTTCGCGGGTGAACCCGCTCCTACGACGACCTGTGCCCAACCACCGATGCGTGTGTGTGTAGGAGCGGGCTTGCCCGCGAATACGGTAGCGGCGGCAACGGTGAACGGCCGGTGGAAATTGGCCAGCAGGCCCGGTCCTTTCGCGGGTGACCCCGCGCCTACAGGTGCAGTACCCGCGTAGAGCCCTGCTCAGGCGACGCAAGCCTCCAACGCTTGCGCCTCAACCCCCAGCAACCGGCTGATCCGCGCGCAGTCATCTTCCCGGCGCAACTCGGCAAACAACACCACCGCTTCGGGGTAACTGCGAGTCAGCATCGCCAGCCACTGCTTCATCCGCCCCGGCGCATAACGCGGCGACAATTTGGCCTGGGCCTGGCGCCAGAACTCACGCAACAGTGGCAACAATTCATGCCAGCTCATCGGCTGATAGTCGCGCCCGTCCCGCGCCGCTGCAATCTGCAGGCCCAGGTCCGGGCGCGATACCAGCCCACGCCCGAGCATGATGTCTTCAGCGCCACTGACCTCGCGGCAACGCCGCCAGTCATCGACCGTCCAGATCTCGCCATTGGCAAACACCGGCACCTTGACCACATCCTGCACCCGCGCCACCCACTCCCAGTGCGCTGGCGGCTTGTAGCCCTCAACCTTGGTCCGTGCGTGCACCACCAGGTGTGCCGAACCGCCCTCGGCCAGCGCCGTGGCGCACTCCAGTGCCCCATCGGGGCTGTCGAAGCCCAGACGCATCTTCGAGGTCACCGGAATGTTCGCCGGCACCGCACGCCGCACTTCACGCACAATGGCGTGCAGCAACTCCGGCTCTTTGAGCAGTACCGCGCCACCGCGCGACTTGTTCACCGTCTTTGCCGGGCAACCGAAGTTCAGGTCGATCACCGGCGCCCCAAGCTCGCAAGCCAGTGCGGCGTTTTCCGCCAGGCATACCGGGTCCGAACCCAGCAATTGCACGCGCATGGGCACACCGGCAGCCGTGCGCGCGCCCTGACGCAGTTCAGGCGCCAGCTTGTCGAACGAGGACGCCGGCAGCAGGCGGTCGCACACGCGAATGAACTCGGTGACGCACCAGTCGATACCGCCCACACGGGTCAATACGTCGCGCAGGATGTTGTCGACCAGCCCCTCCATCGGGGCCAGAGCAATTTGCATGTCGGGGTCTCAGCGGAAAAAGCCGGCAGTTTAACAAAAAATGCCGGCGACTCAGGCGCCGATCAGCGCCGGACCGTAACCTTCGACGAATTCCGCCGGCATGCGCCTGGGCTTGCCGCTGGACAGCTCGATGCAGGCAAAGGTGGTTTGCGCACGCAGCAGCGTCACACCATCGCGCGGGCGCTTGAGCTGAAACCGCCGCGTCATGCGCAGGCGTTGGTCCCAGTCAATGATCCAGGTGGCCAGCTGCAGCTCATCGTCTTCATAGGCGGCGGCCAGGTAGTCGATTTCGTGGCGCACCACCGCCATCGCCCGGTCAAGGCGCCGGTACTCGGCCAGGTCCAGCCCCAGACGCTGGGAGTGGCGCCAGGCGCAGCGCTCAAGCCAGGTGACGTAGACGGCATTGTTGGCGTGGCCAAGGCCGTCGATGTCCTCGCTGCCGACGCGCAGGTCGATGACGAAGGGTGTTGCCAGGTCCCAGCTCATTTTCGCTTCCTTGGCGCAAAAGGCGATTTAGCAGCGATCTGCGGGGCAATGTCCAGCCCCAGCGAGCCTGAAGCGGTCGTTGTAGGAGCGGGCTTGCCCGCGAATCAGACACCGCGGTGGGTGGCACCGGCGATGCCGATGTTCGCGGCTGAAGCCGCCCCGACACTGACCGCTTCAGCCCGAGCCAGCAATTCGAGCACGGCGTCGCTCAGCCGCGGGTCGGCGAGCACTCGCTGGTGACCACCCCCTTCCAGCAGCATCAGCCGGCTGTCGAACCAGGCCTTGTGGATCACATGTGCCTCATCTGCGGGCACAAGAGCATCATCGGCAGCATGCACCACCAGCCCCGGCAGTTCCAGCTGGTAACCCGTGACATCCAGCCGCGCAATCTGCATGCCCACATCGCGCTCGATCTGGCGAATGAACGCTGCCCGTGCCCGGGCTGGCAGCCCCAGGCGATGGGCAAAACCACGCAACACACCAAGCAACCGCGCCGGCGCTGCAATGCTGACAGCCGCCTCTGTACGCAGCCCCATCTGCAGGGCCAACAACACGCTGGCACCGCCCATGGAATGACCTATGACCGCACGCAAGGGCGGCAACTCAGCCGCAGCCTCAAGCAGCGCCCGGGCAAACAGCACCACATTCGCTTGCTCGCCAGGCGAACGACCATGCCCAGGCCCTTCCAGCGACACCACCGTATGCCCTGCCTGAACCAAGGCCTCGATCAAGGCGGCAAATTGCGTCGGGCGCCCTTCCCAACCGTGCATCAGCAGCACGGTCGGCCCTTGACCCCAGCGCAAGGCAGACAAACCGAAGCGCAGTGTAATGCGCTCGGCGCTGGCCAGCACGGGCAGCTCCCAATCCCGGGGCGGCAGGTTGCGCGGGGTCATGAAGGCACGGCGCATCTTGCCCGCGACATGCTCGGGGGCCAGGCGGCCCAAGGTGCCATTGACACCGCGAATCCAGCTCAGGGTGGTCATCGCCATGCTCCAGGGTTAAAGCACCGCCGATTTGGCGGCGCGCAGAATACGGTCAGACAGGTCACTGGTCCCCAAGGCCCGGGCCAGCGCCAGCCCTCCCACCATCAGGGCCAGGTCGGCCAGCGCTTTGTCGGCATCCTCAGGGCGGTCGACCATCGCGGCAGTCATCAACTCGATGTGCTCGGCCAGCACCTCGCGGAAGACCTCCGGCAGGCGCTGCATTTCGCCCAACGCGTTAGGCAGCGGGCAAGCATGTACTTCGCAGTCCCGGTGCTTGCGCGAGAGGTAGAAGGCCCCGGCCAGCGCTCGCCGCCCGGCGCCATCGAGATTGGGGTCGACCTGAGCGAGCAAGGCACGGCGCTCACCCAACAACTGGCGGAACGCCTCGAGCATCAGCTCATCCTTGCTGTCGAAGTGCGCATAGAAGCCGCCGACGGTCAGGCCTGCCGCACCCATCACCTGGCTGACGCTGGGCTCGGCCGGGCCGTGCTGGATCAGCGCACTGCGCGCAGCTTCCAGAATGCGTTCGCGGGTTTTGCTCTTCTTGTCGCTCATCTGGCACACACCACACAAAATATGATGATCGAAATATTATTCCCATCATATTTTTTGGCAAGCAAAATGTGCGGCCGTTTGTCGGGGGCAAATTATTGAGAAGGGAAAAAACAAAAGGCCCATTCAATAAGCGAATGAGCCTTTAAAGTCCCGCAAAACGCGGGTAAACGTGGCGTCCCCTAGGGGACTCGAACCCCTGTTACCGCCGTGAAAGGGCGGTGTCCTAGGCCACTAGACGAAGGGGACGTAACCTTCGCGAAGATCCACTTGCGTGAACCCTGGCAGAAATGGTGGAGCTAAGCGGGATCGAACCGCTGACCTCCTGCATGCCATGCAGGCGCTCTCCCAGCTGAGCTATAGCCCCGAAACAAAAGGCTCATCAATAGTCGACGAGCCTTTTAAAGCCCTGCAAAACGCAGGAAAAGTGGCGTCCCCTAGGGGACTCGAACCCCTGTTACCGCCGTGAAAGGGCGGTGTCCTAGGCCACTAGACGAAGGGGACGTAACCTTCGTGCCGATCCGCTAACGCGAACCGCGGCAAAATTGGTGGAGCTAAGCGGGATCGAACCGCTGACCTCCTGCATGCCATGCAGGCGCTCTCCCAGCTGAGCTATAGCCCCGGATTTCTAGCCTCGCGGCCCAGCGACATAACAACATCGCTTGTGTAAAACTGGCGTCCCCTAGGGGACTCGAACCCCTGTTACCGCCGTGAAAGGGCGGTGTCCTAGGCCACTAGACGAAGGGGACGAACCTTCTTACCTTCAAGACCTGGTTGCTGGACCCGGTCTTGCTTATCAGCCTTGGCTGCTAAGCGGAATTTGGTGGAGCTAAGCGGGATCGAACCGCTGACCTCCTGCATGCCATGCAGGCGCTCTCCCAGCTGAGCTATAGCCCCACAATGTCGCTTTGAACTGAACCGCTGGCTGGGTGCCTGGCGTTTCGTTTTCGTTCATCGCTGTGGACGGGGCGCATATTAAGTTCGGATTGCAGGGCTGTCAAACTAATTTTTAAAAATATCCAAAAATTTTTTCACAGATAACAATCACTTACCGCCCTGCTCCACTCAATCCGGCTACTTGGTCCTCAGGGAAATGCCTGTGGGAGCGGCCTTGTGTCGCGAAAGGGCCGCAAAGCGGCCCCGACGGATTTGTGTCGAGTCAAAGATTGTGGGGCCGCGTTGCAGTCCTTTCGCGACACAAGGCCGCTCCCACAGTGCTCTGAGCTGCGCCCCAGATGTTGGACGGTCGGTGCTAGGCTACCTCAGCTTGAGTTCTGTAAGCCACAGGACTCAGGCCGTTGAGTTTCATTTTAATGCGGTCATGGTTGT
>NZ_JAECZP010000034.1:0-49853 GCF_019691255.1 Pseudomonas sp. USTB-Z | reverse complement strand
CGGCTGCGGCACCACCTCGGCGTCGACCTCGGCCGAGTAGCGCCCTTGGGCCACGTACTGGCGCTGCAGCTCATTACGCACACCTTCGAGGGTGGCACGCTGGAAGATCTCACCTTCGGCCAGGCCCGATTGTTTCAGGCCCTTCATCAGGTCTTCGGTGCTGATCGCCTTGTTGCCTTCAATCTCGATGCTCGACACCGACGGGCGCTCGACCACGTTGATGATCAGCACATTGCCATCGCGGCTCAACTGGATGTCCTGGAAGAACCCGGTCTTGAACAAGGAACGAGTCGAGTCCACCAGGCGGCGGTCGTCGGCCTGGTCGCCAACGTTCAGCGGCAAGGCACCGAACACACTGCCAGCGGAAACCCGCTGCAGGCCGTTGACGCGAATATCGGAGATGGTGAAGGACTCGGCGTGAACTTCAGCGATCATCAGTGCGGACATGACCGCAGTTAGCAGCAGACGTTTCATGAAGTCCTTTTATTCCAACTGGCAATAAACAACCTGCCGTCACAAAACGGCAGGTTCGCAATTGAGCGAAGCTTTATAGTCGACCCAGATCGTTGATCAGGGCGAGCAACATCACCCCTATGACCAAACTGATACCGATCTGAACCCCCCAACCTTGCACCCGATCCGACAGCGGACGACCGCGCGCCCACTCGACCAGGTAAAACAGCAAATGCCCCCCGTCCAGTACTGGAATGGGCAGCAGGTTAAGAACCCCCAGGCTTATGCTCAGGTAGGCCAGGAAATTCAGGAAATCCCCCACGCCGGACTGGGCTGAAGCGCCCGCCACTTTAGCAATGGTTATCGGTCCACTCAAGTTTTTTACCGAGAGCTCCCCGAACAGCATTTTCTTCAGCGATTCAAGGGTCAGGACGCTCATGTTCCAGGTACGCGACAAGCTCTCACCCACCGCATCCAGCGGGCCGTAGCTGATTTCGCGGAGCATGTTGGCAGGCCATTCGCCACCTTTGACGCCAGCGCCAAGATAGCCACCGACGGCCTTGCCCTCCCCCTTGCGGGCCAAGGTCACCGGCAGCTCCAGGGCAGCGCCATCGCGCTCCACTCGCACCACTACCCTGGCATCCGGACGGGCGCGCACGCGGTCGACAACCTGCTGCCATTCAGTCACTGCCACATCGTCCAGAGCCAGCAGCTTGTCACCGGTTTTCAGGCCCGCAGCGGCAGCCGGCCCCTTCGGATCGATCTCGGCCAGCACAGGTGTGATCGCCGGTCGCCAAGGGCGCAGCCCCAGGGATTGAATCGGGTCCGGCTCGTCGGCGCCCTTGAGCCAATTGTCCAGCTTGACCTGCAACTGACGCTCGGCGCTGGCGCCCTCATCGCGCACGCCAATCTGCAAGGTACCGCTCTCGCCCAGACGACGAACCAGCTGCAAATTGACCGCCGACCAACCGTTGGTCGGCTTGCCATCTACAGAAACGATTTCCTGACCTGCGGTCAGCCCTGCAGATGCTGCCAGGCTGCCACTGTCGACCGCGCCGATAACCGGGCGGATTTGCTGGGTACCCAGCATCGCCAGCACCCAGAAAAACAGGATAGCCAGCAGAAAATTGGCGATCGGGCCTGCCGCGACAATCGCAATACGCTGGCGCACCGACTTGCGGTTGAACGACTGCCCGGCCAGCGCCGGCGGCACATCGCCTTCACGCTCGTCGAGCATCTTGACGTAGCCCCCCAGAGGAATGGCCGCAACAACGAACTCGGTGCCGTGGCGATCATGCCACCGCAGCAGCGGCGTGCCGAAACCCACCGAGAAACGCAGCACCTTGACGCCGCAGCGGCGCGCCACCCAGAAGTGACCGAATTCGTGGAAAGTGACCAACACACCCAACGCCACGAGGGTGCCGATAATCATGTAGAGCGCTGTCATGTCCATCTCCGAATGATGTTCAGCGGGCGGGCATTCCTGCCCAGCCCCCTCACGAACCTTGGCGGGGCTGCATCAGCGGCCGTGACGCCTCAGCCACTCACGGGAAAGCTCCCGGGCACGCTGATCGGCGGCAAATACCGCATCCAGCGACGGCAGCGGCACGACCGGTTCCTGGTCGAGTACCTGTTCGATCATACCCGCGATCTCCGGGAAGCGGATGCGCCGTTCAAGAAATGCCTCGACCGCAACCTCGTTGGCTGCATTGAGCACGGCAGGCGCGCTGTTGCCGGCCTCGGCAGCCTGCCGCGCAAGGCGCAGGCAAGGGAAGCGTTGTTCGTCGGGCGCCTGAAAATCCAGACGGGCGATGGCGAACAGGTCCAGAGGGGCAACCCCGGAATCGATCCGTTCCGGCCAGGCCAACGCGTTGGCGATCGGCGTACGCATGTCCGGGTTGCCCAACTGCGCGAGTACCGATCCGTCCACGTAGTCGACCAGCGAGTGGATTACACTCTGCGGGTGCACCACCACCTCAACCTTGGACGGCACGGCATCGAACAACCAGCAGGCTTCGATCAACTCGAGGCCTTTGTTCATCATGCTGGCCGAATCCACGGAAATCTTGCGCCCCATGGACCAGTTAGGGTGCGCACAGGCTTGCTCCGGGGTCACGTCCAGCAGCGCCTCGACCGGCGTTTCGCGGAACGGCCCGCCGGACGCGGTAAGCAGGATCCGGCGCACACCGACGGCACTCAGACCACGGGCGTAGTCGCCTGGCATGCACTGGAAGATAGCGTTGTGTTCGCTGTCGATCGGCAGCAGCACGGCCCCTTTTTGCCGCACCGCCTCCATGAACAGTGCGCCCGACATCACCAGTGCTTCCTTGTTGGCCAGCAACACCTTCTTGCCGGCCTCGACCGCTGCCAGCGTGGGCCGCAGGCCGGCAGCACCGACAATGGCTGCCATCACTGCATCCACTTCAGCGGCCGACGCCACCTGACAAAGCCCGGCCTCACCTTCCAGCACCTCGGTGGTGCAGCCGGCCGCAGCCAGACCCGCACGCAACCTCACCGCCGCCTCAGTGCTCGGCACCACAGCGAATGCCGGGCGATGACGCACACATAAGGCCAACAGCTCGTCGATGCGCGAATAGCCAGTGAGGGCAAACGCTTGATAACGGTCAGGATGGCGCGCAATCACATCCAGCGTGCTCAGGCCAATGGAGCCGGTGGCCCCGAGCACGGTAATACGCTGCGGGCGACTCACATCACACCCCATTCGGCAGCCCACAGCAGTACGGCGAAAATCGGGATTGCCGCAGTCAGGCTGTCAATGCGATCGAGCACACCCCCATGCCCGGGCAACAGATTGCTGCTGTCCTTGATACCGGAGCGACGCTTGAACATGCTCTCGGTCAGGTCACCGACCACCGAGGACATCACCAGCAACGCAGCGCCCAACAGGCCCAGCAGGATCTGACCAAAGCCCCAGTCGCGGCTGATGCCGACACCCAGGGTAATCAACAGGCTGACCGCCAGGCCACCGTACACGCCTTCCCAGCTCTTGCCCGGGCTGACCTGCGGAGCCAACTTGCGCTTGCCGAATGCCCGGCCAGAGAAGTACGCACCGATGTCGGCGGCCCACACCAGCACCATGACGGACAGGATCAGCCAGTTGCCCAGGGGCCAGTGCTTGAGCAGCACCAACCCTTGCCAGGCCGGCAGCAACACCAGCAGGCCGATCAGCAACCGACAGGCAGCACTGGCCCACAGGTCGCTGCTGCGCGGGTAGGTAAGCACCAGCCAGGTGGCCAGCCCCCACCAGATCACCGCAGCGCCCAGTACCCAGGGCGCCAGTTCCGGAAGGATGTACAGCAGCATCAACGCCCCCGCGACCACCGCAGCATAGGCAATGCGCAGCGGCTGGGCCATCAGCCCGGCCAGGCGCGCCCACTCCCAGGCACCGAGGGTCACTACGAAGCCGATGAACAGGGCGAAATCCCCGCCATTGAGCAGGAAGAAACCACCCAGCGCGACCGGCAGCAGGATCAGCGCAGTAATGATGCGTTGTTTAAGCATTAAGCACGAGCTCCAGCCTCGACCTGCTCGCTGGTCTTACCGAAGCGGCGCTGGCGCGAAGCGAAATCGGCCAGGGCATTGCGCATGGCCTCGTGTTTGAAGTCCGGCCAGTAGAGGTCGGAGAAGTACAACTCGGCATAGGCCAGCTGCCACAACAGGAAATTGCTGATGCGGTGCTCGCCACCGGTGCGAATACAAAGGTCTGGTAACGGCAGCTCGCCGGTTGCCAGACAGGTCTGCAGCAGGCCCGGGGTGATGTCTTCGGGGCGCAGGTGCCCGGCTTGCACTTCCCGCGCCAGCCGCTGGGCAGCCTGGGCGATGTCCCACTGGCCACCGTAGTTGGCTGCTATCTGCAGAATGAAGCGGTTGTTGCCGGCGGTCACTGCCTCGGCTTCGCGCATGGCGGCCTGCAGCTCAGGATGGAAACGCGATCGGTCGCCGATGATGCGCAGGCTGATATTGTTCTCGTCAAGGCGCTTGGCCTCACGGCGCAGCGCCGAGAAGAACAGCTCCATCAGCGCACCGACCTCTTCGGCAGGGCGCTGCCAGTTCTCGCTGGAGAAGGCGAACAGGGTCAGTACCTCGACCCCGGATTTGGCACAGACTTCGATGACCGCGCGAACGGCGTCCACACCCGCCTTGTGCCCGGCCACGCCGGGCAGCAGGCGTTTTTTCGCCCAGCGATTGTTGCCATCCATGATGATCGCGACATGACGCGGCACCGAGGACGGCGCCGCTGGCTTGGTCTTTTCCATTAAAAAACCCCGGCCTTAGACGGCCATCAGGTCCTTTTCCTTGGCTTTGAAGGCAGCATCGACTTCGGCGACGAACTTGTCGGTCAGCTTCTGGATCTCGTCCGCGGCGCGACGCTCTTCGTCTTCGCTGATCTCCTTGTCCTTGGTCAGCTTTTTCAGGTCAGCCAGGGCGTCGCGGCGCACGTTGCGCACGGCTACCTTGGCATCCTCGGCAACACCGCTGGCCTGCTTGGTGTAGCCCTTGCGGGTTTCCTCGGTCAGGGCCGGCATCGGGACACGGATGGTGGTACCGGCGCTGGACGGGTTAAGGCCCAGATCGGAGGTGAGGATGGCCTTTTCGATGGCAGCGCTGAGGTTCTTGTCGTGAGCGACGATCTTCAGGGTGCGGGCATCTTCGACGGTGATCGCGGCGACCTGGTTCAGCGGCATTTCGCTGCCCCAGGCGGTAACCTTGACGCTGTCCAGGATGCTTGGGTGAGCGCGACCGGTGCGGATTGCAGCCAGGTTGCGGGACAGGGCCTCGATGGACTTGCCCATGCGCTCCTGCGCGTCTTTCTTGATGTCGTTGATCATGCTTGGCCTTCCTCGATCAGTGTGCCTTCAGCGCCACCCACCACGATGTTCAGCAGGGCGCCAGGCTTGTTCATGTTGAATACCCGCAATGGCATCTTGTGGTCACGGCACAGGCAGATTGCGGTCAGGTCCATCACACCCAGCTTGCGATCCAGAACCTCATCGTAGGTCAGGTGATCGAATTTCTCGGCATGCGGGTCCTTGAATGGATCGGCAGTGTACACGCCATCGACCTTGGTCGCCTTCAGCACCACGTCAGCATCGATTTCGATGGCGCGCAGGCAGGCCGCGGAGTCGGTGGTGAAGAACGGGTTGCCGGTACCGGCGGAGAAAATTACCACATCCCCGGAGTTGAGGTGACGAATAGCTTTGCGGCGATCGTAATGATCGGTGACACCCACCATGGAAATGGCCGACATGACCAGGGCCGGGATGTTCGAGCGCTCCAGCGCATCGCGCATGGCCAGGCCGTTCATCACGGTAGCCAGCATCCCCATGTGGTCACCCGTGACGCGGTCCATGCCGGCTGCGCTGAGCGCGGCGCCGCGGAACAGGTTGCCACCACCGATCACCAGGCCGACCTGGACGCCGATCCCTACCAACTGGCCAACTTCAAGCGCCATGCGATCCAGCACTTTCGGGTCGATCCCGAAGTCTTCCGAGCCCATCAGGGCCTCGCCGCTAAGTTTGAGCAAAATGCGTTTATAGCGAGGTTGGCGACCACTCACCTGCTGAGCCATTGCGAGTCTCTCCTGCGGCGTACTTTTAGAAAATTCGTGCGGGCTGTTTGCAGCCTGCTAACTGTAGCGTGGCACCGCTTCGGTGCCAGCGAAGAGGGAGTCGTATAAACCCCTCTCCGTTTTGACAAAGAGGCTGCGCGCGTGAGCGGGCAGCCTCTTTGGGGCGACAGACGGGGCTGTCTTACTGCTTGGCAGCAGCTACCTGAGCGGCAACTTCAGCAGCGAAGTCGTCGACTGGCTTCTCGATGCCTTCGCCTACTTTGAAGTAGGTGAAGGAAACGATTTCAGCACCGGCTTTCTTGGCCAGCTCGCCAACCTTGACTTCCGGGTTCATGACGAAGGCTTGCTCTTTCAGCGAGGCTTCGGCTTTGAACTTGGTGATACGACCGTTGATCATGTTCTCAACGATGTTTTCCGGCTTGCCGGCGATCTTGTCGGCGTTCAGCTGCAGGAAGACATTCTTCTCGCGCTCGATGGCCTCGGCGGAGATTTCCGACGAATCCAGGAACTCAGGGTTCGAAGCTGCAACGTGCATGGCGATGTTCTTCGCCAGCTCCACGTCACCGCCTTTCAGAACGACGACAGCGCCGATCTTGTTGCCGTGCAGGTAGGCACCGACAACGTCACCCTCAACGCGCACCAGGCGACGGATGTTGACGTTCTCGCCGCACTTGGCAACCAGGGCTTCACGAGCAGCTTCACGCGAGGCGATCAGCGGAGCGGCGTCGGTCAGCTTCTGGGCGAAGGCTTCTTCGAGGCTTTCGGCCACGAAGTTCTTGAAGTCGTCTTGCAGGGCCAGGAAGTCGGTCTGCGAGTTCACTTCCAGCAGGACGGCGGATGTACCGTCGGTCTTGACGGCGATAGCGCCTTCAGCAGCGACGTTGCCAGCCTTTTTGGCGGCCTTGATGGCGCCCGAGGCACGCATGTCGTCAATGGCTTTCTCGATGTCGCCGCCGGCCTTTTCCAGGGCCTTTTTGCAATCCATCATGCCTTCGCCGGTACGCTCGCGCAGTTCTTTTACCAGCGCTGCAGTAATTGCTGCCATTTCAAAATCCTCTTGGAAAGTTTTTCAACCATTCCACCCGTCAATCACGGGCGTTCAATTCTGCAAATCCGCTGTTTTCATTTCAGCAGGCCCATGATGCGGGGCCGATGCTGACAGCAGGATTTCAAGGTGGCAAAAAGGGGGCAAAGCCCCCTTTTTGCGTGCCAAGTAGACGCTAGCGCCTATTACTCAGCAGCAGGTGCAGCCGCTTCTTCAGCGTAAACTTCGGTGCCGCCGGCAACGTTGTTGCGGCCGCGGATGACTGCGTCAGCCATCGAAGTCATGTACAGCTCGATAGCGCGAATGGCGTCATCGTTACCTGGGATGATGTAGTCAACACCTTCCGGGCTGCTGTTGGTATCGACAACGCCGATAACCGGGATACCCAGCTTGTTGGCTTCGGTGATCGCGATGCGCTCGTGATCAACGTCGATAACGAACAGAGCGTCTGGCAGACCGCCCATGTCCTTGATGCCGCCCAGGCTGCGATCCAGTTTTTCCAGGTCGCGGGAGCGCATCAGGGCTTCTTTCTTGGTCAGCTTGGCGAAAGTGCCGTCTTCGGCCTGGGTTTCCAGGTCGCGCAGACGCTTGATCGAAGCGCGGATGGTCTTGTAGTTGGTCAGCATGCCGCCCAACCAACGGTGGTCAACGTACGGCGAACCGCAACGAGCTGCTTGCTCGGCGACGATC
Organism: Pseudomonas sp. USTB-Z; assembly: GCF_019691255.1. Taxonomy (NCBI): domain Bacteria; kingdom Pseudomonadati; phylum Pseudomonadota; class Gammaproteobacteria; order Pseudomonadales; family Pseudomonadaceae; genus Pseudomonas; species Pseudomonas sp. USTB-Z. Next base: position 42,075 of record NZ_JAECZP010000034.1, on the reverse strand, counting down.
TTGCCGGCGGAACGCTTGGTGCCGACGAACAGGATCTTGTTCTTGCCCTGGGCCAGGCGCTCTACGAACGACAGAGCGTCGTTGAACATTGGCAGGGTTTTTTCCAGGTTGACGATGTGGATCTTGTTACGCGCGCCGAAAATGTACTTGCCCATTTTCGGGTTCCAGTAACGGGTCTGGTGGCCGAAGTGCACACCGGCCTTCAGCATATCGCGCATGTTGACTTGGGACATGATAGTTCCTTGATAAGTCGGGTTGGGCCTCCACGTATCCCAATGACCAACCCGCGAATTCTGCAACTCGGGGCACCCAGGTCATCGTGTCGACACGTGTGTGGGTTAAGTGCTGACGGGGTCGTCCCCGAAAGCGGCGCATTTTATACCACAGACCGCGAGCGAACGGAACCCGGATACTGTTGCGTCTGTCAGCACTTTTTGCAGCACCCCGGCTTTCGCGCCAGAATGCCAGCTGTAGACAACAGCATGACCGCCTTTATCCCGACCGATCGGCGCCCTGCTCTGCTAGAATCCGGCCTTTCCCGTTTGTTCGCGCCGTGCACGGCGCCGTAGAGAGCCTGTAATGACCGTCACCATCAAGACCGCAGAAGACATCGAGAAGATGCGCATCGCTGGCCGCCTGGCCGCCGAAGTGCTGGAAATGATCGAAGAACACGTCAAGCCCGGTGTCACCACCGAAGAGCTCGACCGCCTGTGCCACGATTATATCGTCAACGTTCAGCAGGCCATCCCGGCACCGCTCAACTACAAGGGCTACCCGAAGTCGATCTGCACCTCGATCAACCATGTGGTCTGCCACGGCATCCCCAACGACAAGCCGCTCAAGGACGGTGACACGCTCAATATCGACGTCACCGTGATCAAGGACGGCTACCACGGCGACACCAGCCGCATGTTCCACGTCGGTAACGTGCCGGTCTGGGCCGAGCGCCTGTCCAAGGTCACCCAGGAATGCATGTACAAGGCCATCGAGCTGGTCAAGCCGGGCTGCCGCCTGGGCGACATCGGTGAAGTGATCCAGAAGCACGCGGAAAAGAACGGCTTCTCGGTAGTGCGCGAGTTCTGCGGTCATGGCATCGGCAAAGTGTTCCATGAAGAGCCGCAGATCCTCCACTACGGCCGCGCGGGCACGGGCATGGAGCTGAAGGAAGGCATGACCTTCACCATCGAGCCGATGATCAACCAAGGCAAGGCCGACACCAAGGTGCTGGGCGACGGCTGGACCGCCATCACCAAAGACCGCAAGCTCTCGGCCCAGTGGGAACACACTTTGGTGGTGACTGCGACTGGCTACGAGATCTTCACCCTGCGCAAGGACGACACCATCCCGCGCACTTCGGCCTGACCGCACTCCGACAGGCCACCCCACGACAGGAACGTGACGCGATGCCCCAGGTGGACCCCGAGCTGTTCGACCGTGGCCAGTTCCAGGCGGAACTGGCCCTCAAGGCGAGCCCCATCGCCGCCTTCAAGAAAGCCATCCGCCTGGCCGGCGAGGTGCTCGACAAACGTTTTAGCGCCGGCAGCGACATCCGCCCGCTGATCGAGGCCCGCGCCTGGCTCGTCGACAATATCCTGCAACAGGCGTGGAACCAGTTCGACTGGGGCGACCAGAGCGGCATCGCCCTGGTTGCGGTGGGCGGCTACGGGCGCGGTGAACTGCACCCGCACTCGGACATCGACCTGCTGATTCTGCTGGGCGCTGCCGAGCACGAGCAGTACCGCGACGCCATCGAGCGCTTTCTGACCTTGCTGTGGGACATTGGCCTGGAAGTCGGCCAGAGCGTGCGCACCGTCGACGAGTGCGCCGAACAGGCCCGCGCCGACCTGACGGTAATCACCAACCTGATGGAAAGCCGCACCATCGCCGGCCCCGAGGCCTTGCGCCAGCGCATGCTGGAAGTCACCAGCACCGCGCACATGTGGCCGAGCAAGGAGTTCTTCCTGGCCAAGCGCGCCGAACTCAAGGCCCGCCACCACAAGTACAACGACACGGAATACAACCTCGAACCCAACGTCAAGGGTTCGCCAGGTGGCCTGCGTGACATCCAGACGGTCCTTTGGGTGGCCCGCCGCCAGTACGGGACGCTCAACCTGCATGCACTGGCCGGCGAAGGCTTCTTGCTGGAAAGCGAGAATGAACTGCTGGCTTCGTCCCAGGACTTCCTCTGGAAAGTCCGTTATGCCCTGCACATGCTGGCCGGACGCGCCGAAGACCGCCTGCTGTTCGACCACCAGCGCAGCATCGCCACGCTGCTGGGCTACAGCGATGAAAACCCCAAGCGGGCGATCGAACAATTCATGCAGCAGTACTACCGGGTGGTGATGAGCATCAGCCAGCTGTGCGACCTGATCATCCAGCACTTCGAAGAGGTTATCCTCGCCGATGAGGAAAGTGGCAGCACCCAGCCACTGAACGCGCGGTTCCGCCTGCATGACGGCTACATCGAGGCCGCCCATCCGAACGTGTTCAAGCGCACGCCGTTCGCCATGCTGGAAATCTTCGTGCTGATGGCCCAACACCCCGAGATCAAGGGTGTGCGTGCCGATACCGTGCGCCTGCTGCGCGAACACCGCCACCTGATCGACGACACGTTCCGCACCGATATCCGCAATACCAGCCTGTTCATCGAGCTGTTCAAGTGCGAAATCGGCATCCACCGCAACCTGCGCCGGATGAACCGCTACGGCATTCTCGGCCGTTACCTGCCAGAGTTCGGCCTGATCGTCGGGCAGATGCAGCATGACCTGTTCCACATCTATACGGTCGACGCGCATACCCTCAACCTCATCAAGCACCTGCGCAAGCTGCAATACACGCCGGTTTCCGAGAAATTCCCGCTGGCCAGCAAGCTCATGGGGCGCCTGCCCAAACCCGAGCTGATCTACCTGGCCGGCCTGTACCACGACATTGGCAAGGGTCGCCAGGGCGACCACTCGGAAATCGGTGCAGTGGACGCGCAGAAGTTCTGCGAACGGCACCAGTTGCCGGCCTGGGACAGCCGCCTGATCGTCTGGTTGGTGCAGAACCACCTGGTGATGTCGACCACCGCTCAGCGCAAGGACTTGTCCGACCCGCAGGTGATCAACGACTTTGCCCTGCACGTGGGCGACGAGACGCGCCTTGACTACCTGTACGTACTGACCGTGGCCGACATCAACGCCACCAACCCGAGCCTGTGGAACTCGTGGCGGGCCAGCCTGCTGCGCCAGCTGTACACCGAAACCAAGCGCGCCCTGCGTCGCGGCCTGGAAAACCCGCTGGACCGCGAAGAGCAGATTCGCCAGACCCAGTCGTCAGCGCTGGATATTCTGGTGCGCGAGGGCATTGACCCGGATGACGTCGAGCAGCTATGGGCGCAACTGGGCGATGACTATTTCCTCAAGCACACGGCCGCCGACGTGGCTTGGCACACGGATGCGATCCTGCAGCAACCGGCCGATGGCGGGCCGCTGGTGCTGATCAAGGAAACCACCCAGCGCGAGTTCGAAGGCGGCACGCAGATCTTCATCTATGCCCCCGACCAGCACGATTTCTTCGCCGTGACGGTGGCGGCCATGTCGCAGTTGAACCTGAACATCCACGACGCACGAATCATCACGTCGAGCAGCCAGTTCACCCTCGACACCTATATTGTGCTGGACAACGACGGCGGCTCGATCGGCGACAACCCGCAGCGGGTCAAGCAGATTCGCGACGGCCTGACAGAAGCGCTGCGCAACCCCGAGGACTACCCGACCATCATCCAGCGCCGGGTGCCGCGGCAGCTCAAGCACTTCGACTTCCCGCCGCAAGTGACCATCCTCAACGATGCCCAGCGGCCGGTGACCATCCTCGAAATCACCGCGCCAGACCGCCCAGGCCTGCTGGCCCGGCTGGGGCGGATCTTCCTGGAGTTCGACCTGTCACTGCAAAACGCCAAGATCGCCACCCTCGGTGAGCGGGTAGAAGACGTGTTCTTCATTACCGATGCCGACAACCAGCCGCTGTCAGACCCGCAGCTGTGCAGCCGCCTGCAGGAAGCCATCGTGCAGCAACTGCAGGCCGGTCAAGGTAGCGACACCAGCCAGACCCGCGTGACCTTTTAACGATTAGACGATTGACGAGACCTTGCGCCGATGAACCATGCCTTGACCCAGCTTCAGCCCTATCCGTTCGAAAAGCTCCGCGCCCTGCTGGGCAGTGTGAAGCCTGCGGCGGACAAACGCGCCATCGCCCTGTCGATCGGTGAGCCGAAGCACGAATCGCCGGCGTTCGTTGCCCAGGCCATGGCCGACAACCTCGACAAGCTGGCGGTTTACCCGAGCACCCTTGGTTTGCCAGCCCTGCGCCAGGCCATCGGCCAGTGGTGTGAACGACGCTTTGGCGTGCCAGCCGGCTGGCTGGACGCCGACCGCCACATCCTGCCGGTCAATGGCACCCGGGAAGCGCTGTTCGCCTTCACCCAGGCCGTGGTCAACCGCGCCGATGACGGCCTGGTGATCAGCCCCAACCCGTTCTACCAGATCTACGAAGGCGCAGCGCTGCTGGCCGGCGCCACCCCGCACTACCTGCCGTGCCTGGAAAACAACGGTTTCAACCCGGACTTCGACGCCGTACCGGCCGAGGTGTGGAAGCGTTGCCAGATCCTGTTCCTGTGCTCGCCGGGCAACCCTACCGGTGCGCTGGTGCCAATGAACACCCTGAAGAAGCTGATTGCCCTGGCTGACGAACACGACTTCGTGATCGCCGCCGACGAGTGCTACAGCGAGCTGTACTTCGACGAGGACGCGCCACCGCCTGGCCTGCTGTCGGCATGCGCCGAGCTTGGCCGTAGCGATTTTGCGCGCTGCGTGGTGTTCCACAGCCTGTCCAAGCGCTCCAACCTGCCTGGGCTGCGCTCGGGCTTCGTCGCGGGCGATGCCCAGATCATCAAGCCGTTTCTGCTGTACCGCACCTACCACGGCTGCGCGATGCCGGTGCAAACCCAGCTGGCCAGCATCGCTGCCTGGCAGGACGAGGCGCATGTGCGCGCGAACCGCGACCAATACCGAGCCAAGTACGATGCCGTGCTGGATATTCTGCAGCCGGTACTGGACGTGCAACGCCCGGACGGCAGTTTCTACCTGTGGGCCAAGGTACCGGGCGACGATGCCGAGTTCACCCGTGACCTGTTCGAAGCCCAGCATGTGACCGTGGTACCGGGGTCGTACCTGTCACGCGAGGTGGATGGGGTGAACCCGGGTGCCGGGCGCGTGCGCATGGCACTGGTTGCACCGCTGGCCGAATGCATCGAGGCGGCCGAGCGGATTCGCGCCTTCCTGCAAAACAGCTGATCAACCCCTTCGCGGGCACGCCCGCTCCCACAGGTACTGCGCTGATTTCAAGCGCAGCGCAGTACCTGTGGGAGCGGGCGTGCCCGCGAAGGGCCTTGATAGGGTCTACTTGACCTGCCCCAGGTTCGCCTCACTCATATCCAGCTCACCCAGTACTTGCCGCACCACCTCATCCCCCACCAGGTGCTGACGATGCAGGTTATACAATTCCAGCCGCTGCGCCCTCAGGGCACGCAAGCGTAAACGCCGCTCCAGCAAGTCCATCTGTGCGGCCAGGGCCTTGGCTTCGGCACTGTCGTCGTAGCTTTCCAGCTCATCCCGGTATTCAGCCATCAAGCGCGCCTTCAACTCGGTCGCCAACGTTGCCTGCGCAGCATCCTGCGGGGCGTTGCTGTCGATCACCTCTTCTGCCTCCAAGGCATGAATCGCCGCCTCGGCCGTGCGCCGCCAGGCTTCCTGCACTTCCTGGTGCAAGCGCTCGTCCGGGCTCTTGGTCACCCCGCGCAGTAATATCGGCAGCGCGATGCAGGCGCTGATCAACGACAGCAGGATTACCCCCGCAGCAATGAAGATAAGCAGGTCACGCTCCGGGAACGCTGTACCAGCCCCTATCAGCAACGGGATCGACATGACACCCGCCAGGGTGACAGCGCCGCGCACACCCCCCAAGGTCAGCAACCAGCAGGAACGCGCCGTAGGCATCAGCACCAGTGCCGGCTTGCCGCGCCAGCGACGGACCACGCCGATCGAGCGCCAGATACTCTGGACCCAGATGAACCGCAACACAATCAGTGCGGCAAAGATCGCCACCACGTCCAGGCAGCGGTAGGCCAATGTCGGCCAGAGGGTCGCTTCGTGGCTGACCACAGCCTTGATGATGTCTGGCAACTGCAAGCCCAACAACAGGAAGATCAGGCCATTGAAGGCAAACTCCAGCAACGACCAGACACTGCGGTTGAGCAGGCGGGTACTGGTCTGACGCGGCAGCAGGTCGAGCCAGCTCTGCATCATGCCGGCCGCCACTGCCGAGAGAATACCCGAAACGCCCAGGCGCTCGGCCAGCACGTAGGCTGCGAACGGCAGCAGCAACATGAACACCACATGGGTAGCCGGATCGTCCCAGCCCCGGGTGATCATCCACATGCGCAGGCGACCGATCAACCAGCTCAGTACCACGCCCACCGCAAGGCCGCCCAGTGCGACCAGCACGAAGCTGAAGCTGGCGTCAGCCAACGAAAACACCCCGGTGATCGCCGCCGCCAAGGCGAACTTGAAGGTTACCAGGCCCGACGCGTCGTTCATCAGCGCCTCGCCCTGCAGCATGTGCATCAGGGGAGTGGGCAGGCGGTCCTGGGCAATGGCCGAAACGGCCACGGCGTCGGTCGGCGAAAGCACTGCCGCCAGGGCGAAGGCCACCGGCAACGGGATGCTCGGCAGCAACCAGTGGATGAAGTAACCGGCGCCGACCACGGTGAACAACACCAGCCCCACGGCCAGCGCCACTACCGGGCCACGAATGCGCCATAACTCACGCTTGGGGATGCGCCAGCCGTCGGCGAACAGCAGCGGAGGCAGGAACAGGAACAGGAACAATTCGGGGTCAAGGGCTACATGCAGGCCCAGCGTCGGCCACGCCAGCAAGGCACCGGCGGCAATCTGTACCAGCGGCAATGGCAGCGGGATCACACGGCCGACCAGCTTCGACAGGCTGACCAGGGTCAGCAGGATGAGGACGGTGTAGGCGGACTGCATCCGGTAAGGCTTCCTTTGTGAACCAGAAACGACAACGGGGCGAAACATCGCCATTGAAACAATATGTTAGCGGCGATCGGCGAGCTGGGGCCGCTGCACGATAGTCGCAGGTGGCGGTTGAATATGTAACATGATGATACTTAGGTTTGATGGTAGGGCCTGCCTTGAGTCTTGTAGCGCCTGCGAGATCGAGCGCCGCCCGCGCGGCGCTTCGCGGGTAAACCCGCTCCTACGTTTGTTTCGGGCCAGTATCGCCTGTGCCAGACCCGCGCGACCGCCTTGTTTGTACGACGCGATATCGAGGCGTGCGCCAAGAGATCGAGCGCCGCCAGGTTCCCGGCTTAAAAGATTCAGCGCCTTTGAGATCGAGCGCCGCCCGCGCGGCGCTTCGCGGGTAAACCCGCTCCTACATTTGTTTCGGGCCAGTATCGCCTGTGCCAGACCCGCGCGACCGCCTTGTTTGTACGACGCGATATCGAGGCGTGCGCCAAGGCGTTCGCGCGCAAATGCCACAGGCATAACTGGCCCGAAACAAACGTAGGAGCGGGTTTACCCGCGAAGCGCCGCGCGGGCGGCGCTCGATCTCACAGGCGCTGAATCTCTTAAGCCAGGAACCTGGCGGCGCTCGATCTCAAACGCGCTACAAGACTCAAGGCAGACCTAACCACGCCCCATCAAAACCCAAGACTTGCACACCCGTGGCGCTCCCTGTCTCGTTCCCGCATAATCCCGCGACTGACATCGAAAAACGGAGAGATTGGGGCAACCTGTATCCCCAATGTACACAATGACCTACACGCTCTACGGCATCAAAGCCTGTGACACCATGAAAAAGGCGCGTACCTGGCTCGAAGACAAAGCCATCGCCTACGAATTCCACGATTACAAAACCCAAGGCATCGACCGCGACAGCCTGAACCGCTGGTGCGACGAACACGGCTGGGAAGTCATCCTCAACCGTGCCGGCACCACCTTCCGCAAGCTGGACGACGCCAGCAAGGCAGACCTCGACCAGGCCAAGGCCGTCGAGCTGATGCTGGCCCAGCCGTCGATGATCAAACGCCCGGTGCTCGACCTTGGCGCGCGTACCCTGGTTGGCTTCAAGCCCGACCTGTACGCCGCTGCCCTGGCCTGAGCCCCCACCCTATTTCGCACGAGGTAATCACATGTCCAATACCCTGTTCAGCCTGGCCTTCGGTGTCGGCTCCCAGAACCGCCAGGGCGCCTGGCTGGAAGTGTTCTACGCACAACCGCTGCTCAACCCGAGCGCCGAACTGGTTGCTGCAGTAGCCCCTGTTCTCGGTTACGAAGGTGGCAACCAGGCCATCGCCTTCAGCAACGCCCAGGCCGCACAACTGGCCGAAGCCCTGAAAGGCGTGGACGCTGCCCAGGCCGCCCTGCTGACCCGCTTGGCAGAGAGCCACAAGCCGCTGGTCGCCACCCTGCTGGCCGAAGACGCTGCCCTGAGCTCGACCCCAGAGGCCTACCTCAAGCTGCACCTGCTGTCGCACCGCCTGGTCAAGCCGCATGGCGTAAGCCTGGCCGGTATCTTCCCGCTGCTGCCGAACGTGGCCTGGACCAACCAGGGCGCGGTCGACCTGGGCGAACTGGCCGAGCTGCAACTGGAAGCACGCCTGAAGGGCGAGCTGCTGGAAGTGTTCTCGGTGGACAAGTTCCCGAAAATGACCGACTACGTGGTCCCGGCCGGCGTGCGTATCGCCGACACCGCCCGTGTGCGCCTGGGCGCCTACATTGGCGAAGGCACCACCATCATGCACGAAGGCTTCGTCAACTTTAACGCGGGTACCGAAGGCCCGGGCATGATCGAAGGCCGCGTTTCCGCTGGCGTATTCGTCGGCAAGGGCTCGGACCTGGGCGGCGGCTGCTCGACCATGGGCACCCTGTCCGGTGGCGGCAACATCGTCATCAAAGTCGGCGAAGGCTGCCTGATCGGCGCCAACGCCGGTATCGGTATTCCGTTGGGCGACCGCAACACCGTCGAAGCCGGCCTGTACATCACCGCGGGCACCAAGGTGAACCTGCTGGACGAGAACAACGAACTGGTCAAAGTGGTCAAGGCCCGCGACCTGGCCGGCCAGACCGACCTGCTGTTCCGCCGCAACTCGCTGAACGGCGCGGTAGAGTGCAAGACCCACAAGTCGGCCATCGAGCTGAACGAAGCGCTGCACGCTCACAACTGAGAACCCTGCCGGGTTTGAGGTGTTAAGATCGGGTCTGGCGCCAATGCACCAGACCCGATTTTCATTCCAGGCCTCGCAAACATGTTCCAGCCCTCTCCCTGGCGTGCCGACTTCCCCGCCATCGCCGCCCTGCAACGGCAGCACCAGACCTATCTGGACAGCGCCGCCACCACCCAGAAGCCGCAAGCCCTGCTCGATGCCCTGAGCCATTACTACGGCCATGGCGCAGCCAACGTGCACCGTGCCCAGCATTTGCCAGGTGCGCTGGCGACCCAGGCCTTCGAAACCAGCCGCGACAAGGTCGCCACCTGGCTCAATGCCGCAGACTCGCGGCAGATCGTGTTCACCCACGGCGCCACCTCGGCACTGAACCTGCTGGCCTATGGCCTGGAGCACCGCCTCGAAGCCGGTGACGAAATTGCCATCAGTGCCCTGGAGCACCATGCCAACCTGTTGCCCTGGCAACAGCTGGCGCACCGGCGCAACCTGCGCCTGGTGGTGCTGCCACTGGACGCCCAGGGTCGTATCGACCAGGACCAGGCACTGCAACTGATCGGCCCGCGCACCCGAGTACTCGCCATCAGCCAGCTGTCCAACGTGCTGGGTACCTGGCAACCGCTGCCTGCGCTGCTGGCCCATGCCCGCGCCCAGGGCGCGCTGACGGTGGTTGATGGTGCCCAGGGCGTGGTGCATGGTCGCCAGGACATGCAGCAACTGGGCTGCGACTTCTATGTGTTTTCCAGCCACAAGCTGTACGGTCCGGACGGCGTCGGCGTGCTCTATGGCCGCGCCCAGGCCCTGAAGCTGTTGCGCCACTGGCAGTTCGGTGGCGAGATGGTGCAGCTGGCCGAGTACCACAGCGCCAGCTTCCGTCCCGCGCCCCTGGGCTTCGAAGCGGGTACGCCGCCGATTGCCGGGGTGATCGGCCTGGGTGCAACGCTGGACTACCTGGCCAGCCTCGATGCCCATGCGGTCGCAGCGCATGAAGCCAGCCTGCACCAGCACCTGCTGCGTGGCCTGGGCGACCGCGAGGGCGTGAGGGTGTTGGGCGCACCGCAGACGGCCCTGGCCAGTTTCGTCATCGAGGGCGTGCACAACGCCGATATCGCTCATTTGCTGACTGAACAGGGCATTGCCGTGCGTGCCGGTCACCACTGTGCCATGCCACTGCTGAAGGGGCTGGGGCTGGAGGGCGCGATACGGGTATCGCTGGGTTTGTACAACGACAGCGATGACGTGCAGCGTTTCTTCGACGCGCTGGACCAAGGCCTGGAGCTGTTGCGATGAGCCTGCCGGAACAGGCGCACCAAGCGCTGGAAGCGTTTCAACAGGGCAAAGGCTGGGAACAGCGTGCGCGGCTGTTGATGCAGTGGGGTGACCGCCTGGAGCCGCTGGCTGATGCCGAAAAGACCGAGGCCAACCGGGTGCATGGCTGCGAGAGCCTGGTGTGGCTGGTGGCCGAGCAGATCGAGGGCGTGTGGTGGTTCAAGGCCAGCAGCGATGCCCGCTTGTTGCGTGGGCTGCTGGCGCTGTTGCTGGTGCGGGTGCAGGGACTGGCCAGTGAGGAGCTGGCCGGGATTGATCTGCGCGAGTGGTTTACCCAGCTCGGGCTGGAACGCCAACTGTCGCCGTCGCGCAGCAATGGGCTGCATGCGGTGTTGCAGCGGATGGCGGAGTTGGCATCCAACCGCTGAATCGGCGCCGGTTTCTTCGCGGGCCTGCCCGCTCCCACAGGTACGGCATCATGCTTGAGAGAGATGCAATACCTGTAGCGGGCGGGCCCGCGAAGACGCCCACGCGGTCTATTCAGGCTTGACCCGTTCCGACGGCCGGCGCGCTCCAGCCACCAGTTTTTCTATCGCCTTGCTCGCCGCTACCATGCCAAAGGTCGCAGTCACCATCATCACCGCGCCAAAGCCACCCGAGCAGTCCAGCCGCACGCCTTCACCGACAAAGCTTTTCTGCAGGCAAACACTGCCATCACCCTTGGGGTAACGCAGCTGTTCACTGGAGAACACGCACGGCACGCCATAGTTACGGCTGACATTACGCGAGAAGTTGTAGTCGCGGCGCAGGGTGGAACGCACCCGTGAAGCCAATGGGTCGTTGAAGGTCTTGCTCAGGTCGGCGATCTGGATCTGCGTCGGGTCGATCTGCCCACCCGCGCCACCGGTAGTGACAATGGCAATCTTGCGCCGCCGACACCAGGCGATCAGCGCCGCCTTGGCCATGACGCTGTCGATGCAGTCGATCACGCAGTCGAGGTGCTCGGTGATGTACTCGGCCATGGTCTCGCGGGTGACGAAGTCGGCCACCGCATGCACCGTACACCCTGGGTTGATCGCCCGCAGGCGCTCGGCCATGACCTCGACCTTGGGCCGCCCCACCTGCCCTTCCAGCGCATGGGCCTGGCGGTTGGTGTTGCTGACGCAGACATCGTCCAGGTCGAACAGGGTAATCTCGCCCACGCCGCTGCGTGCCAGGGCTTCGGCCACCCACGAGCCCACCCCGCCAATACCGACCACAGCCACATGGGCCTGGCCCAGACGTTGCAGCCCCTGGTCGCCATACAGCCGGGCAACGCCGGCAAAGCGTGGATCTTCTGTGCTCATGTTCATACCCCAAAAAACCGGCGCGCATTATATGCCAGTGAACCCTTGGCCTGCATCGTTAGGAAAGAGACTGCCAACCCTGCTTTAATGTCCTATCACTTCCACATGAATGGACGACGATGTCTTCACGTAAATTCGGCCTGAACCTGGTAGTGGTGCTGGCCATCGCCGCACTGTTCACCGGGTTCTGGGCACTGATCAACCGCCCGGTCTCCGCCCCCGCCTGGCCAGAACAGATCTCTGGCTTTTCGTATTCGCCGTTCCGCCTGGGCGAAAGCCCACAGAAGGGTCAGTACCCCACCGACGACGAAATGCGTCAGGACCTGGAGCAACTGAGCAAACTGACCGACAGCATCCGTATCTATACCGTGGAAGGCACCCAGGCCGACGTCCCGCGCCTGGCCGAGGAGTTCGGCCTGCGGGTGACGCTGGGGATATGGATCAGCCCGGACCTGGAGCGCAACGAGCGCGAAATCGCCACGGCCATCCAGCTGGCCAACACGTCGCGCAGCGTGGTGCGGGTGGTGGTCGGCAACGAGGCGCTGTTCCGTGAAGAAGTCACACCGGAAAACCTGATCAAATACCTGGACCGCGTACGCGCAGCCGTGAAGGTGCCCGTGACCACCAGTGAACAATGGCACATCTGGAAGGAACATCCTGAGCTGGCCAGGCACGTCGACCTGATTGCCGCGCACATCCTGCCCTACTGGGAGTTCGTGCCGATGAAGGATTCGGTCGAGTTCGTCCTCGACCGCGCCCGTGAACTGAAGCACCAGTTCCCGCGCAAACCCCTGCTGCTGTCGGAAGTCGGCTGGCCGAGCAACGGCCGCATGCGCGGTGGTGCCGATGCCACACAGGCCGACCAGGCCATCTACTTGCGCACCCTGGTCAATACCCTCAACCGCCGTGGCTACAACTACTTTGTCATTGAAGCCTATGACCAACCCTGGAAGGCCAGCGACGAAGGGTCGGTAGGCGCCTACTGGGGCGTCTACAACGCCGAGCGCCAGCAGAAGTTCAACTTCGACGGCCCTGTGGTGGCGATCCCGCAGTGGCGGGCCCTGGCAGTGGCGTCGGTGGTGCTGGCAATGATCGCCCTGATGGTGCTGTTCATCGATGGCTCGGCCCTGCGCCAGCGTGGCCGTACCTTCCTGACGTTCATCACCTTCCTGTGCGGGTCGGTACTGGTGTGGATCGCCTATGACTACAGCCAGCAATACAGCACCTGGTTCAGCCTGACCGTGGGCGTGCTGCTGGCCCTCGGCGCGCTGGGCGTGTTCATCGTGTTGCTCACCGAGGCCCACGAACTGGCCGAGGCGGTCTGGATACACAAGCGCCGCCGCGAATTCCTGCCCGTGCAGGCCGACAGTGCCTACCGGCCCAAGGTGTCGGTGCATGTGCCGTGCTACAACGAGCCACCTGAGATGGTGAAACAGACCCTGGACGCCCTGGCCGCCCTGGACTACCCCGACTACGAAGTGCTGGTGATCGACAACAACACCAAGGACCCGGCCGTGTGGGAGCCACTCAAGGCCCACTGCGAAAAGCTTGGCGAGCGCTTCAAGTTCTTCCACGTCGCGCCGCTGGCCGGCTTCAAGGGCGGTGCGTTGAACTACCTGATCCCGCACACGGCAAAGGACGCCGAAGTGATCGCGGTTATCGACTCGGACTACTGCGTGGACCGCAACTGGCTCAAGCACATGGTGCCCCACTTCGCCGACCCGAAAATTGCCGTGGTGCAGTCACCGCAGGATTACCGCGACCAGCACGAAAGCGCCTTCAAGAAGCTGTGCTACAGCGAATACAAAGGCTTCTTCCACATCGGTATGGTTACCCGCAACGACCGTGACGCGATCATCCAGCACGGCACCATGACCATGACCCGGCGCAGCGTGCTGGAAGAACTGGGCTGGGCCGAGTGGTGCATCTGCGAGGACGCCGAACTGGGCCTGCGTGTGTTCGAGAAAGGCCTGTCCGCCGCCTACGCCCACAACAGCTACGGCAAGGGCCTGATGCCCGACACCTTCATCGACTTCAAGAAGCAACGCTTCCGCTGGGCCTACGGCGCCATCCAGATCATCAAGCACCACGCCGGCGCGCTGCTGCGCGGCAAAGGCAGCCAGCTGACCCGTGGCCAGCGCTACCACTTCCTGGCCGGCTGGCTACCGTGGATCGCCGATGGCATGAACATCTTCTTCACCATCGGCGCGCTGTTGTGGTCGGCGGCGATGATCATCGTGCCGCATCGGGTCGATCCGCCCCTGATGATCTTCGCCATCCCGCCGCTGGCGCTGTTCTTCTTCAAGGTCGGCAAGATCATCTTCCTGTACCGCCGAGCGGTGGGGGTGAACCTCAAGGATGCCTTCGCAGCTGCGCTGGCCGGGCTGGCGCTGTCGCACACCATCGCCAAGGCGGTACTGTATGGTTTCTTCACCAGCAGCATGCCGTTCTTCCGCACACCGAAGAACGCTGACAGCCATGGGTTGCTGGTGGCGATTTCCGAAGCCCGTGAAGAGCTGTTCATCATGTTGCTGCTGTGGGGCGCGGCGCTGGGCATCTACCTGGTTCAGGGGCTGCCGAGCTCGGACATGCGCTTCTGGGTGGCGATGTTGCTGGTGCAGTCGTTGCCTTATGTGGCAGCGCTGGTGATGGCGTTCCTGTCGTCGCTGCCCAAGCCCGCAGAAAAGGCTGCCCAAGCGCAGCAGGCTTGAGATTGCCGGGGCTGACCTGTGCAGCCCATTCGCGGGCACGCCCGCTCCCACGGGCCTGGCACAGGCATTCAGAGCTGTGCGGTACCTGATGGAGCGGGCGTGCCCGCGAATGGGCCGTGCTGCCCGAAACCATTTGATATAAGATAACGCCCCTCAGATTTCCCCGCCTTGCCTTGCCCCGGAGTCCCCCATGACGGCCCCTGCCGAGCTCTCGCCTACCCTTCAACTGGCCTGCGACCTGATCCGTCGCCCCTCGGTCACCCCCGTCGACGCCGATTGCCAGGCGCAGATGATGAACCGTCTGGGCGCCGTCGGTTTCCAGCTGGAGCCGATGCGCATTGAAGACGTCGACAACTTCTGGGCCACCCACGGCAGCCAGGATGGCCCGGTACTGTGTTTTGCCGGCCACACCGACGTGGTGCCTACCGGCCCGGTCCAGCAATGGCAGCATGAACCCTTCGAGGCACTGATCGACGCCGACGGCATGCTCTGTGGCCGTGGCGCCGCCGACATGAAGGGCAGCCTGGCGTCCATGGTCATCGCCAGCGAGCGCTTCGTGCAGGACTACCCGAACCACCGCGGCAAGGTCGCGTTTCTGATCACCAGCGACGAGGAAGGCCCGGCTCACCACGGCACCAAGGCGGTGGTCGAGCGCCTGAAAGCGCGCAACGAGCGTCTGGACTGGTGCATCGTCGGCGAACCGTCCAGCACCACCTTGCTGGGTGACGTGGTCAAGAACGGTCGCCGTGGTTCGCTGGGCGCCAAGCTGACCATACGCGGCAAACAGGGCCATGTGGCCTACCCACACCTGGCGCGCAACCCGATCCACCTGGCCGCCCCGGCCCTGGCGGAACTGGCTGCCGAACACTGGGACGAAGGCAACGCGTTCTTCCCACCCACCAGCTTCCAGATCTCCAACCTCAATTCCGGCACCGGCGCCACCAACGTGGTCCCGGGCGAGCTGACCGCGCTGTTCAACTTCCGCTTCTCTACCGAGTCCACCGTCGAAGGCTTGCAGGCGCGGGTGTCGGCGATTCTCGACAAGCATGAACTGGACTGGTCGGTCGACTGGGCATTGTCTGGCCTGCCGTTCCTGACCGAACCAGGCGAGCTGCTCGACGCCGTGGCGGCCAGCATCAAGGGCGTCACCGGTCGCGATACCCAGCCCTCCACCAGCGGCGGCACCTCCGATGGTCGCTTCATCGCAACCATGGGTACCCAGGTGGTCGAACTCGGCCCGGTCAACGCCACCATCCACCAGGTTGACGAGCGGATCCTGGCCAGCGACCTCGATCTGCTGACCGAAATCTACTACCAGACCCTGGTTCGGTTGCTCGCCTGATGCTTGCCTGCCCGCTTTGCCAGGCGCCGCTGAGCCGGCTCGACAATGGTGTGGTGTGCCCAGCCGGCCACCGCTTCGACCGCGCCCGCCAGGGTTACCTGAACCTGCTGCCGGTGCAGCACAAGAACAGCCGCGACCCCGGTGACAACCAGGCCATGGTCGAGGCACGCCGCGACTTTCTCGACGCTGGCCATTACGCGCCAGTCGCCCGCCGCCTGGCCGAGCTGGCCGCCGAGCGCCAGCCTGGCACCTGGCTGGACATCGGCTGCGGCGAGGGTTACTACACCGCACAGATCGCCCAGGCCTTGCCGGCCGCCGACGGCTATGCGCTGGACATCTCCCGCGAAGCGGTCAAGCGCGCCTGCCGCCGAGCACCGGCGGTCACCTGGATGGTCGCCAGCATGGCCCGCGTGCCGCTGACCGACGCCAGTTGCCAGTTCATCGCCAGCGTTTTCAGCCCGCTGGACTGGGCCGAGGCCAAGCGTTTGCTCAGCCCCGGCGGCGGCCTGATGCGGGTCGGCCCGACCAGCGGCCACCTGATGGAACTGCGTGAAGTGCTCTACGATGAAGTACGCCCTTACGCCGACGACAAGCACCTGGCCCTGGTCCCTGAAGGCATGGCCCATGCACACAGCGAAACCCTCGAGTTCCGCCTGAGCCTGGCCGCGCCCAAGGCCCGCGCCGATCTGCTGGCCATGACCCCACACGGCTGGCGTGCCAGCGCGGAAAAACGTGCCCGGGTGATCGACCAGCCCGAGCCGTTCGAGGTCACGGTTTCCATGCGTTATGACTATTTCGTGCGCCAAGACTGAGCACACCCGGAGCCCTTATGCGTCAACCTGATATCGAGATCTACCTGAAGGACGCCGACGTCGACCACAAGCAGATTGCCGAGTGGCTCGCCCAGGCAATCGGCCCGTGCACCGAGTGGAAGCAGAAAGGCCATACCTTCAAATGCAAGGCCGGTAACATTCCGGTCACTTGGTTACCCAAGGCTGTAGGGAAATGGAACAGCCTGTACCTGGAAAGCGACCAGACGCCGTGGGCCGATGACGTTGCCTGCGCCCGCGCCGCATTTGCCGCGCTGGGTGTGGAAGTGCGCTGCGCGCCGGGTGGCTGGGTTGAGGAAGACGGGGAAGAAGATGCTGACCGCTGGGTCCGCATCAGCGCCGACGGTGAAGAGGAAATCACCTGGCGTACATCATGAAACGGCAGGCTTGCTCGTTTCTGTAGGAGCGGGTTTACCCGCGAACACGGGCCACGCCCGTGGCAGCCACCGTGGTGGCTGCTTCGCGGGCAAGCCCGCTCCTACGGCTTGAAACCAGAGGCTCAGAGGCCCACTACGTCTTCGGCTTGCAGGCCTTTCTGGCCCTGCACGCAGGCGTACTCCACCCGCTGCCCTTCGACCAGGGTACGATGCCCCTCACCGCGGATCGCCCGATAGTGGACGAACACATCCGCACCACCTTCGCGCTGAATGAAGCCATAACCCTTGGCATCGTTGAACCACTTTACATTCCCAGTCTCACGAGACGACATCTGAACTACTCCGGATTTTTATTGTGAAGATCGCCTTGCAGGCATGAGGTCACCTGCCCCGTGCCAACGCCGCTTGCCGAAATATCCTGCAAGTGGCAGGCCGAGTATATGACACAGAACAAAAAAAATTGATGACGGCGCCGCCGTTGGCCGAATTTTGCTGAACTTACGCCGATACGGCAGACTAAATAGCAGAATACCCACCTGAACATCACACCCAGGGCACACACCCCATGACCCGTTCCCCCCTGCACCGCCTGATCTTCGGCGGCCTGCGTCGCCTGTTGTACCTGTGGGTGCGCTCCGAGACCATCAACCAGTCTTCCATGACCCTCAACCTCGACCGCAGCCGGCCGGTGTTCTATGCGCTGCCCTCGCCCGCGCTCACCGACCTGGCCGTGCTCGACCACGAGTGCACCAAGGCGGGGCTACCGCGCCCGGTGCTGCCGGTAGCTGTCGGCCCACTGCAGGAACCCGCCGCGTTCTTCTACCTGACCCCCGACCCGGACTGGCTCGGCCGCCAGGACAAAAGCGGCGCCCCGCCCACCCTCGAGCGCCTGGTGGCTGCCGTCAGCCAGCATGCTGAAGAAGATGCGCAGATCATTCCTGTCAGCGTGTTCTGGGGCCAGACCCCGGCCAGCGAGTCCAGCCCCTGGAAGCTGCTGTTCGCCGACAGCTGGGCGGTAACCGGGCGCCTGCGCCGGCTGCTGACCGTACTGATCCTGGGGCGCAAGACCCGGGTACAGTTCTCCGCGCCAATCCACCTGCGCGAGCTGGTGCAGCACAACAAAGGCCACGAGCGCACCGTGCGCATGGCCCAGCGCCTGATGCGCGTGCACTTTCGCAACCTCAAGACTGCCGTCATCGGCCCGGACATCTCGCACCGACGCACCCTGGTCAAAGGCCTGGTCCATGCCCCGCAAGTGCGCCAGGCGATTGCCGACGAAGCGCAGCGCGAGAACCTGCCGCTGGCCAAAGCCGAGGCCCAGGCACTGCGCTATGGCAACGAGATAGCCTCGGACTACACCTATACCGCCATCCGCTTCCTCGAAGTGGTGCTCAGCTGGTTCTGGAACAAGATCTACGACGGCATCAAGGTCAACCACATCGAACAGGTGCAGGGTATCGCCCCTGGCCATGAAGTGATCTACGTGCCGTGCCACCGCAGCCACATCGACTACCTGCTGCTGTCGTACCTGCTGTTCCGCAACGGCCTCACTCCGCCGCACGTGGCTGCAGGCATCAACCTCAACATGCCGGTGGTGGGTAACCTGCTACGCCGTGGTGGCGCCTTCTTCATGCGCCGCACGTTCAAGGGCAACCCGCTTTACACGGCGGTGTTCAATGAGTACCTGCATACCCTGTACACCAAGGGCTTCCCGGTCGAGTACTTCGTCGAAGGCGGCCGCTCGCGCACCGGGCGCATGTTGCAGCCGCGCACCGGGATGCTGGCCATTACCCTGCGCAGCTTCCTGCGTTCGTCGCGTACGCCAATCGTGTTCGTGCCGGTGTACATCGGCTACGAGCGCGTGCTTGAAGGCCGTACCTACCTGGGCGAACTGCGCGGCGCCAGCAAGAAGAAGGAGTCGGTGCTGGACATCTTCAAGGTGTTCGGCGCACTCAAGCAGCGCTTTGGCCAGGTCTACGTCAACTTCGGCGAACCCATCCGCCTGGCTGGCTTCCTCGACCAGCAGCAGCCCGGCTGGCGTGAACAGGATCACGGTCCGCAGTACCGGCCGGACTGGCTCAACGCCACCACCGCCCGCCTGGGAGAAACCGTGGCCCGTCACCTCAACGAGGCGGCCGCCATCAACCCGGTCAACCTGGTGGCCCTGGCACTGCTGTCCACCAGCCGCCTTGCCCTGGACGAGCGCGCCCTGACCCGCGTTCTCGACCTGTACCTGGCGCTGCTGCGCCAAGTGCCCTACTCGCCGCACACCACCCTGCCCGAGGGCGACGGCCAGGCACTGATCGAACATGTGCGCAGCATGAACCTGGTGGCCGAGCAGAAGGACGCCCTGGGCCGCATCCTCTACCTGGATGAAGGCAACGCGGTGCTGATGACCTACTACCGCAACAACGTGCTACACATCTTCGCCCTGCCGGCGCTGCTGGCCAGCTTCTTCCTCAGCAGTTCACGCATGAGCCGCCAACTGCTGGGCCAGTATGTGCACGCGCTTTACCCCTACCTACAAGCCGAACTGTTCCTGCGCTGGACGCCAGAACAGCTGGACGAGGTCATCGACCAATGGCTGGTCGCGCTGGTGGAACAGGGCCTGCTGCGCCAGGACAACGACCTGTACGTGCGCCCGGCGCCCAGCTCGCGGCAGTTCGTGTTGCTGACCCTGCTCGCCCGCACCATCACCCAGACCCTGCAGCGCTTCTACATGGCCACCTCGCTGCTGATCAACAGCGGGCAGAACAGCCTGAGCGCCGAAGCGCTGGAAGACCTGTGCGTGATGATGGCCCAACGCCTGTCGATCCTGCATGGCCTGAACGCACCGGAGTTCTTCGACAAGACGCTGTTCCGCCACTTCATCCAGACCCTGCTCCAGCAAGGGGTGCTGCACGCCGATGCGCAAGGCAAGCTGGGTTATCACGACAAACTCGGCGAGCTGGCCGAGGGCGTGGCCAAGCGAGTGCTGTCAGCCGAGCTGCGCCTGTCGATCCGCCAAGTGGCCCTGCACCGTGACGACGGGTTGGAAACTTCGACCCTCTAACGGTTCATCGGTCGGCAAAATCCGCTAAAGTCCGTGGGGTTGGCCACAAGCCAGCTCCAAGGACACCGGAGATTCCATGAAAAAGCTCTTTATGCTGTGTTGCGCATCCCTGCTTGCAGCCTGCTCCAGCCAAACCCCACCCAACCAGGCCAGCCTGGACGGTGAAGTCTTCTACCTGCAGCGCATTGCCCTGCCGCCTGCCGCCACCCTGAGCGTGGAACTGCAGGATGTGTCGCTGATGGACGCCCCTGCCGTGACCCTGGCGCGCCAGGCCGGCCCGGTCAAAGGCAACGTGCCGCTGCCGTTCCATCTCACCTATGACCCCGCGCAGGTCAAGCCTGGCCACCGCTATGCGGTGAGCGCGCGCATCGAGCTGAATGGCAAGTTGCTGTTCATCAATACCGAACACCACGGTGTCGCGCTTGATGGCAGTGACCCGCAATCGGTACGCATCAAGGTAGATCAGGTTCGCTGATACCCGCACTCATCCGTTTACAAGGAAAGCTTCATGATCCGCACTTCCCTGCGCTTCACCACCCTGTGCGCCGGCCTGCTGCTGTCGGCCAGTGCCCTGGCCCTGTCGCTGGGCGACCTCAGCCAGAAAGACGCCACCGGCGGCCTGAAAGATGCCCTGACCCAAGGTGCGCAGCTGGCCGTCAAGCAACTGAGCACCCCAGGCGGCTTCAGCAACAACCCGGACGTGCGCATCGAGCTGCCAGGCAACCTGGGCAAAGCCGCCAAGGCGATGAAAATGTTCGGCAAGGGTGAACAGGTCGAAGCCCTGGAAACCAGCATGAACAAGGCCGCCGAGGCCGCCGTGCCGCAGGCCCAGGCGATTCTGGTGGATGCCGTGAAGAACATGAGCGTGACCGACGCCAAAGGCATCCTCAGCGGCGGTGACGACTCGGCCACCCAGTACCTGAACAAAAGCAGCCGCGAGCAGATCCGCGCCAAGTTCCTGCCAATCGTCAAGCAGGCCACCGACAAGGTTGGCGTGGCCCAGCAGTACAATGCCTTCGCCGCCCAGGCCAAAGGCCTGGGGCTGGTCAAGGATGACGCCAATATCGAGAACTACGTGACCGAGAAGGCGTTGGATGGCTTGTTCGAGATGATCGGCAAACAGGAGCAGAGCATTCGCCAGAACCCGGCAGCTGCGGCTACCAGCCTGGCCAAGAAGGTCTTCGGCGCGCTGTAGGAGCGGGTTCACCCGCGAAAGGGCCGGGCCTGCTGGCCAATTTTCACCAGCCGTTCACCGTTGCTGCCGCTACCGTATTCGCGGGTAAACCCGCTCCTACACTGATCGAAAAGCCTGCGCGGTCCTCTGTAGGAGCGGGTTCACCCGCGAAAGGGCCAGGCCTGCTGGCCAATTTTCACCAGCCGCTCACCGTTGCTGCCGCCACCGTATTCGCGGGTAAACCCGCTCCTAAACGGCGGCGGGGTTGGACACAGGCCGTCGTAGGAGCGGGTTTACCCGCGAAGGGAGGGCTAAGCCCTCCCCCTGCGGTCTTCAGCCCTTCTTCACCCTGAACCACGCCGCATACAACGCCGGCAGGAACAGCAGTGTAAGCACCGTGGCCACGATCAACCCACCCATGATCGCCACCGCCATCGGTCCATAGAACACACTACGTGACAACGGGATCATGGCCAGCACCGCCGCCAGCGCGGTCAGCACGATCGGTCGGAAGCGCCGCACCGTAGCCTCGATGATCGCCTGCCAGCGCTCCATCCCCGCTGCGATGTCCTGCTCGATCTGGTCCACCAGGATCACCGAGTTGCGCATGATCATCCCCGCTAACGCAATGGTGCCGAGCATGGCGACAAAGCCGAACGGCTGGCGGAACACCAGCAGGAACAGGGTCACACCGATCAGCCCCAGCGGCGCGGTGAGGAACACCATCACCGTGCGCGAGAAACTGCGCAGCTGGATCATCAGCAAGCTCAGGACTACCACGATGAACAGTGGCATGCCGGCATTCACCGACTTCTGCCCACGCTCGGAATCCTCCACCGTGCCGCCCACCTCCAGCAGGTAGCCATCGGGCAGCTTGGCGCGGATTTCCTGCAGGGTCGGCAAAATCTGCTTCACCAGCGTCGCCGGCTGCTCCTGGTCGTAGATATCGGCACGCACGGTCACCGTCGGCAAGCGGTTGCGGTGCCAGATAATGCCTTCTTCAAAGCCGTACTCCAGGGTCGCCACCTGCGACAACGCCACGCTCTGGCCATTGTCGGTGGGCAACGCCAGGCTACCCAGGTTGCCCAGCTCGCTGCGTTCCTGCCGGGTGCCGCGCAGCAGGATCTCGATCAGTTCGTTGTCCTCGCGGTACTGGCTGACCGTGGTACCGATCAGCGAGCTTTGCAGGAAGCTCGCCAGGTGCGAAGTGCTCACGCCCAGCGCACGGGCGCGGTCCTGGTCGATTTCGAGGAACACCGCCTTGCTGGGTTCCTCCCAGTCCAGGTGCACGTTCACCACATGCGGATTCTCGCGCACCTTGTCAGCCACTTCACGGGCCAGTGCACGGGCCTTCTCGATATGCTCGCCAGTGACCCGGAACTGCACCGGGTAACCCACGGGTGGGCCATTTTCCAGACGCGTGACCCGGGCGCGCAGGTCGGGGAACTGCTGGTCCACCGTGCTGATCAGCCAACTGCGCAGGCGTTCGCGGTCTTCCATCGACTTGGCCAGCACCACGAACTGGGCAAAGCTGGCTGCCGGCAGTTGCTGGTCCAGCGGCAGGTAGAAGCGCGGCGAGCCGGTGCCCACATAGGCCACGTAGTTGTCGATACCGTCCTGCTGCTTGAGCAGTGCCTCCAGCTGCTTGACCCGCTCGGCGGTATTGGCCAGCGAGGCGCCTTCGGCCAGCTTCAGGTCAACCATCAGCTCCGGACGCCCGGAGGCCGGGAAGAACTGCTGGGGTACGAAGCGGAACAGCAGGAGGCTGCCGACAAAAGCGGCAACGGTCAGCAGGATTACCGTCTTGCGCCGCCGTACGCACCACTCCACCAGCCGTCGCACGCGCTGGTAGAACGGGGTGGCGTAGGGGTCGGGCGCATGGCCGTCCTTGCCATGACGCGCCGCATGCAGCTTGGCCAGGTCGGGTAGCAGGCGCTCACCCAGGTAAGGCACGAACAACACGGCCGCCACCCAAGAGGTCAGCAAAGCGATGGTGACCACCTGGAAGATCGACCGGGTGTATTCGCCCGTGCTGGAGGCCGCGGTGGCAATCGGCAGAAAGCCTGCTGCCGTGATCAGCGTCCCGGTGAGCATCGGGAAGGCCGTACTCGTCCAGGCATAGCTAGCTGCCTTGAGGCGGTCATAGCCCTGCTCCATCTTGATCGCCATCATCTCCACAGCAATGATCGCGTCGTCCACCAGCAAGCCCAAGGCCAGCACCAGCGCGCCAAGGGAAATCTTGTGCAGGCCGATGCCGAAGTAATGCATGGCGGCAAAGGTCATGGCCAACACCAGCGGAATGGCCAGCGCCACCACCAGGCCAGTGCGCAGGCCCAGCGAGAAGAAGCTCACCAGCAGCACAATGACCAACGCTTCGACCAGCACCTGCACGAACTCGCCCACGCCGGCCTTGACCGCCGCCGGTTGATCCGAAACCTTGCGCAGCGCCATGCCGGCAGGCAGGTTATGCGCCAGGCGCTCGAACTCGCCTTCCAGGGCCTTGCCCAGTACCAGGATGTCGCCACCGTCTTTCATCGACACCGCCAGGCCAATGGCATCCTCGCCCATGAAGCGCATGCGCGGTGCAGGTGGGTCGTTGAAGCCACGGTGCACCTCGGCGACATCACCAATCCGGAAGGTGCGATCCCCCACGCGAATGGGGAACTGGCGGATCTGCTCGACACTGTCGAAACGCCCGCTCACGCGCAGTTGCAAGCGCTCGCTGGGCGTCTCGAAGAAACCGGCGGTGCTCACCGCGTTCTGTTCTTGCAACGCCTTCTGCACGGCTTCCAGGGGCACGCCGAGGGTGGCCAGCTTGAGGTTGGACAGCTCGATCCAGACTTTCTCGTCCTGCAGGCCGATCAACTCGACCTTGCCCACATCCTTGACCCGCTGCAGCTGGATCTGGATACGGTCGGCGTAGTCCTTGAGCACCGCGTAGTCAAAGCCCTCGCCAGTCAGCGCATAGATATTGCCGAAGGTGGTGCCGAACTCGTCGTTGAAGAACGGGCCCTGGATCTCCGGCGGCAAGGTGTGGCGAATGTCCGCAACCTTCTTGCGGATCTGGTACCACAACTCGGGGATGTCCTTGGAGTGCAGCGAGTCGCGGGCCATGAAAGTAACCTGCGATTCACCGGGGCGAGAGAACGAGACGATTCTCTCGTACTCACCGGTTTCCATCAGCTTCTTTTCGATGCGCTCGGTCACCTGTCGCGACACTTCTTCAGCGCTGGCGCCTGGCCACAGGGTGCGGATGACCATGGCCTTGAAGGTGAATGGCGGATCCTCGCTCTGGCCAAGCTTGGTGTACGACATGGCGCCAATGACCGCCAGCAGGATCATCAGGAACAGGACGATCTGGCGGTTGCGCAGCGCCCAGGCAGAAAGGTTGAAACCCATCGGGACTTACTCCTTGGCCGTCAGGTTCACTACACGGTTGCTGCGGTCAACGGGGCGTACCTCCTGGCCCTCGCGCAGTACATGGCCACCAGCGGCAACCACCCAGTCACCCGGGTCCAGGCCTTCGAGCACCGGCACACTGTCGCTGCCATAAGCCCCCAGGCGCACGGTCGCCCGCTCCAGGCGGCTTTCCTTGTTCACCCGCCAGACATAGGCCTGACCGTTTTCCGCCGTCACGGCCGACAGCGGTACCGCCAGCGGGATCAGCCCGTCCTTGGCGATGAACACCCGGGCGCTCTGGCCCAGTTCAGCCGGTACAGCGGCCGTGGTAAAGGCGATGCGCGCCGCGAACGTGCGCGAGCGCGGGTCGGCGGCCGGTGACAGCTCGCGAATGCGCCCCTGGAAACGCGCCTGCGGGTGCGACCACAGCTCCACGCTCACCGGTTGGCCCACAGCGAAGCGGGCAAACTGCTGCTCCGGCAGGCCGATGGCTACTTCTCGCTCGCCATCGGCGGCAAGGGTGAACACGGTCTGCCCGGCGGCGACCACCTGGCCCACTTCAACCTGGCGCTTGGCAATCACCCCGGCCTGCGGCGCACGCAATACGGCATATTCGGCCTGGTTGCCCGCCACATCGAACTCGGCCTTGGCCTGCTTCAGACGGGCAAGGCCGGCGCGGTAGAGGTTTTCGGCGTTGTCGAACTGGGAGTGGCTGACCATCTGCCGTTCCAGCAGCTTCTGGTAGCGGTCGCGCTCGGCGCGCACCAATGCCAGGTTGGCCTCGGCAGCCGCCAGCTGGGCGCGATTGGCTTCAAGTTGCAGGCGCACGTCCTGCGGGTCCAGCTCGGCCAGCGGCTGGTCGGCCTTCACCCGCTGCCCCTCCTCCACCAGGCGCTTGCTGACCTTGCCGCCAATGCGGAAGGCCAGCTCCGGCTCGAAGCGCGCGCGCACTTCGCCGGGGTAACTGTCGGCAGCGGCTTCGGCCGGCTGTGGCTGCACCACCAGCGCCGGGCGCGGCGCGGCGGGTGGGGCAGCTTCCTGGCCACACGCCGCCAGAAGCAGGGCAGCAGCGGCGGGCAGAGCGATGGACAAGGCATGGCGCAACATGATGAATCCTTTCGCGGAGTGCACATTTAATATTTGTACTGGCTGGTATATTAAATCAGCGCAACGATGCCGGGAAGGGCATGCGCTGGCTTTTCGACGACCTGGCTGGAGCCCTCTGGCGCCTGTGAGATCAAGCGGCGGCTGAACGCCCACCCTGTCGATCAACTGAACGCTGGCAGGCCGCAGGTAAATGTGAGCTAGGTTTAGCCGTATCGCGGCTGACCCGTTAAGATGGGGATTCTTAAACCAGATGCAGACCACAATGCTCAACGACGCACCCATCGGCCCAGGCCGGCCCAAGGACCTGGCCAAGCGCGAGGCGATCCTCGAAGCGGCCAAGGCGCTGTTCCTCAGCCTTGGCTATGCCAACACCAGCATGGATGCGGTCGCTGCGGCGGCAGGTGTTTCAAAACTCACCGTGTACAGCCACTTCACCGACAAACAGACCCTCTTCTGCTCGGCGGTCATGGCCACCTGCCAGGTCCAGTTGCCTGACCTGCTGTTCGAGTATCCCGAAGGGGTACCGGTGGAAGAAGTGCTGCTGACCATTGCCCGCAACTTCCAGGCGCTTATCAGCAGTGACGAAGCGATCAAGCTCAGCCGCCTGATCATGGCCCAGGGCAGCCTGGACCCGAGTTTTGGCGAGTACTTTTACGAAGCCGGGCCCAAGCGCGTGCTCGCAGGCATGGAAGCGCTACTGCGCGGGGCTCATGAGCGTGGGCTGCTGCGCATCGACAACCCGCTGCGCGCCGCGGAGCACTTCTTCTGCCTGGTCAAAGGGGCACCGGATTACCGGTTGCTGCTGGGATGTGCGGGGCCGCTGGAAGGCGATGAAGCCGAGGCGCATGTGCGCGAGGTGGTGGGGGTGTTCTTGAGGGCATTCAAACCCTGATATCTGGATATTTTTGCAGGCCTCTTCGCGAACTTACCCGCGAAGAGGCCTGGGCAGGCCACACAAACGTCAGGCTTTCAACGCCTTCTTCGGATAAATGTCATACCGGCTCGACTTGCCTTCCAGGCTGTGACTGGGCTTCGGCCCGTCGATGATCGGTGCCTTGCGCGGGCGCTTCACCACCACCCGATGGCTGGCCAGCGCCAGGGCGGCTTCGAGCAGCGCCGGGGCATCCAGGTCATCGCCCACCAAAGGCCGGAACACGCGCATTTCCTTTTTCACCAGGGCGCTCTTGTCCCGGTGCGGGAACATCGGGTCGAGGTAGATCACCTGCGGCGCCTCCCCTTCCCAGGCGCGCATGCGCTCGATGGCGTTGCCGGTCAGCAGGCGCATGCGCCCGACAATCGGGCCCACTTCTTCGTCCGCTCGCGCCCGCGCCAGGCCGTCCTCCAGCAGCGCGGCAATCAGCGGCTGGCGCTCGATCAGGGTCATCTGGCAGCCAAGGCTGGCCAGCACGAACGCGTCCTTGCCCAACCCCGCCGTGGCATCCAGCACCTGCGGCCGGATACCTTGGGCAATGCCCACAGCCTTGGCG
This sequence comes from Pseudomonas sp. USTB-Z, assembly GCF_019691255.1. NCBI lineage: Bacteria > Pseudomonadati > Pseudomonadota > Gammaproteobacteria > Pseudomonadales > Pseudomonadaceae > Pseudomonas > Pseudomonas sp. USTB-Z. The sequence goes on along the minus strand of NZ_JAECZP010000034.1, from coordinate 14,698 downwards.
ATCATCTGCCCGTTGCCACCGCCAAACTGGCGGCGATACGCAGCCTGGCCTTCGACGAAGTCCACACGCACCGGCCCGGGTGCCTGCGGGCCCAGTTGCTGAATCTGCAAGCCGTCGGCGCCCACCTGCACCGCGAAGGCGGCGGTATCGTCCTGCAGCGGCAGGCCCAGGCGTTCAGCCCACGCCCTGGCCTGTTGCGCATACTCAGCTGCCATCGCCTCGACCCTGATACCCGTGCCTTGCTCTTCCATCGTTCACACCCGAAAAATCAAACCAAGCCCTTAATGAATCGGCAGCCACGGCCGATACAGGCAATATCCCGCTATTCTGCCAGAGCACAGCGCGCACGACTGCCATGTCAGATACTCTTCCCATCGGCTTGACCTATTTGTCGCCTGTCGGCAACTACAGTCAGCACAACACCCAGGCACTCGGGGGCGTCAGCCACCTGTGGCAGGATTTCTTTGCCCGGGCCATGGCCGAGCAGCAGGAAGAGCCCGAAGACGGCGTCAGCCAGTCGTTCGTGCAGTACGACCAGGACAGCGGTGAACCCATCGGCGGCGCCCGTGCACTGGCCTTGATCGACGCCCAGCGCGCCTGCCCGGTGCACGACACCATCGTGGCGCCGCCCGAACCGTTGTTTCTGCCCAAGGCCGAGCTTGAAGCCAAGCTGCTGCCGCCCGCCCCCGAGCCGTTCAGCGCCATGGAACTGATCGAGCAACAGCGCCAGCTCGACATCAACAACAGCTGGCTGCGCCCGGTGGTGATGAACCAGGGTCAGCCGATCGCCGAACCCGGCCCTGGCCCCACGCCACGGTCATTGTTCCTGCCCATTGCCGAGTTCGAGACCAACCTGCTGGACCCGGCGCCCGAACCGTTCGACGACGCCACCCTGGCCAAGCAGCAGAATGACCTGGCGTTCGACATCCACTGGGCGCGCCCAGTGGTGCTGAACAACGTGCGCGCGTACGCCTGAAGCTAACGACAGATCTGCCAGCGCCCCATGTCCAGATGGAAGTGGTTGCGGTGCGCAGCGTTGTAGTCCGGCCCCAGTACCGTGCTGAAGCTCTCGCAAGCTGCCCGCTGCACCCGGTGCAGGAATTCCGCCTTCTGCCCGCCCGCCTGCCAGTCACGCGCCAGAATAATGCGCTGGCCGTCCTTCAGGCGAAATCCGCTGATGTCCAGCGCATTGGCCGTAGCGTGCTGGCTCAAACGGCCCTGCTTGCGGTGGTAGACGTTGCGGCAGGCAAAGCTGCCCAGGTGATCGACCTGCGTCACCGGTTGCCCAAACACTTCCTGCGCCGCCGGCTGCAAGCCATGGTTTTCGAACAGTGCATAGGCCACCGCCAACGGGCAACTGGCCAGAAAGCTGCTGCCCAACCGCGCCTGGCCGCCCTCAATGCGCCATACGTTCTGCAGCGGGCAGTTGGCCGACGCCGGGCTGTCGGCTTGTGCCCGGTAACGCAGGTGGCTGGTTTCCAGCGCCTGCCGGCACAGCGCTGGGTCATCGCGCAGGCGCGACAGTTTGTAGGGGGTCAGCAGGTTGGGCGGCTGGTGTACGTCCAGCGGCGCCCAGGGGTTCCATGCGGCAGGCAGGCGCCAGCCGAAGTGCCAGGCCAGGCCGGCCACCGTCAGCAGGCCGGCCAGTAGCGCCAGCAATGCCCGCATCAGCGACGGAACAGGTCGTTCAGCTGGGCAAACGGCATGGTCTGCTCACCGTAGCCGAACGTGCCCTCATCGCGAATTTCCTGCGCGGCCCGGTAGAAGGCCCCGAGCGCAGCACGGGCCAGCGACGAGCCAACGCTGACGCGGCGCACGCCCAGGTCCTGCAACTGGTTGACGCTCAGCGGCACGCCCGCCATGCCCATCAGCACATTCACAGGGCGCGGTGCGACTGCCTGCACCACGGCACGGACTTCCTCCACGGTGCGCAGCCCGGGGGCGTAGAGCACGTCGGCACCGGCTTCGGCATAGGCTTGCAGGCGCAGGATGGTGTCGTCGAGGTCCATGCGCCCGTGCAGCAGGTTTTCTGCACGGGCGCACAAGGTGAACGGGAATGGCAGGCTTCGCGCAGCCTGCACAGCGGCGCGCACGCGCTCCACAGCCAGCCCGAAGTCATAGATGGGCGCATCACTGCGGCCACTGGCATCTTCGATGGAACCGCCCACCAGGCCAATTTCGGCGGCACGCAGAATGGTCTGGGCACAGTCTTCGGGCAAGTCGCCAAAGCCGTTTTCCAGATCGGCGGCCACCGGCAGCGCGGTGGCATCGACGATCTCGCCGGCATTGTCCAGCGTATCGTCCAGGCTCAAGGCGCCTTCGGCGTCCGGCCGGCCAAGGCTGAAGGCCAGGCCTGCACTGGTGGTAGCCAGCGCCTCGAAACCCAGGCTGGCGAGCAACTTGGCGGAGCCGGCATCCCACGGGTTGGGGATGACGAACGCGCCGTCGCGCGCGTGTAACGCCTTGAAGGCCTCAGCTCGCAGGGTTTGCACATCCATGGTTCAACCTCCGGCAGTCAGGGAAAGGTCAGAGTAGCCCCAATTGTTCGACCTCAGGGGCGCGCGGCAATTCCGGCAAAGGTGCCAGGCCCGGCAGGCGTGCCATCAGGCGCTGATGGAAACGCTGGGCCAGCGCCGCAGCCAGGCGATTGTCCGAGGTGTGCAGGAAGATATAGGGATTGCGGCCTTCTTCGATCCAGGCGGCGACTTTTTCTACCCAAGGGCTAAGGAAGGTGTGATTGGCCTCCAGTTCCGGATGGCCGATGAAGCGAACCTGCGGGTGCTGGCTGAAGGCTGCCGGACGCGGTGGCACCTTTGGCTTCTTCGACTGCGCATGCAGCACGGCAGGGTCGCGCGAGGTACAACTGAACAGCGCACGCGGGTCGAGGCAGATACGCTCCACACCGCGTTCGTGCAGCAGGCGGTTGAGCAGGCGTTCTTCCTCACCCTTGGCAAAAAAGGCCTGGTTACGCACTTCCACAGCCACGGGCACGGCAATCTGATCGAGGAAGTGACAAAGCTCACCCAGGCGCGCCGGGCCGAACTGGGCCGGCAACTGCAACCAGTAGGGTGATACGCGCTGGCCCAGCGGGGCCATCAGCCGAGTGAAGTCGAAGGCAGGCTCAAGCTGGTCTCGCAGGTCGCCTTCATGGCTGACATCCCGCGGAAACTTGGCAGTGAAGCGAAAGTGCTCTGGCATGACCTGCGCCCAGCGGGCAATGGTGCCGGGAGCGGGACGTGCGTAGAACGTGGTGTTGCCTTCGACGGCGTTGAATACCTGGCTGTAGAAGCCAAGCATTTGATTACTGTTGGCGTCAGCGGGGTACAGGTAGTCGCGCCAGGCGTTTTCGCTCCACGACGGGCAACCGAGAAAATAAGGCAGTGGTAGGGGATTCATCCATCAAATGTACAGGTCGAGCCCCAGTACTTCCATGTCCCAGTCAGTAAAGCCTGCAGTGCTCAGGTAGCTGGCCAGTGCGGTGGCGGTGCGGCGGTCACGGGCGCGAGGGAAAACCATATCCTGCTGGCGGGCTGGCAGGCCACCACCAGGGCGGCGGGCGGTGGCTTCCTGCGGGGCGGCTTCTGCCTCCTCGATCACCTCGGCATCGTCGATGGCCTCGTCACGCACCGCTGCTTTGCGCGAGATGCGCTTGAGCGGGTAGGACTGCGATGAGAAACCGTCGATACGCATGGCATGAGCACTCAGGACCAATGATGGCAATTTAGCAGCATCAGAGTTCCGTCGCTAATGCTTGAGTGATAACTGGACCACAGATCGCGCAAAAGGTTTAAGCGTGTTCGGCGATAATCGACGAACAGCACTCAGTGCTTCTTGGGCGTGGCTACATTATCGCGCAGATAAACCGGTTGCGCCTGCTCGGCGACGATTGCCTCGCCACGGGCCCAGGCAAAGGTGGCCAGGCTGAGGACGTCCAGGGCGTTGGGCAAGGCACCCGGGTTGCTAGCCGCCACCTGTACCGCCAGGCGCTCGGCATAGCCCCATCCGGTACCGGCACCGAACCACTCGCCATTGCTGCCTGCCGGTAGCGCCACCTGCTCGGGCGGCAACACGGCTTCACGGCCGACCAGGCGCATTTCGCCCGCCGTGGCTTGGTAGCAGCCCCAGTACACTTCATCCATGCGCGCATCGATGGCAGCTGCCACCTGCTGCACGCCATGCTCGCGCAATGCACCCTGGGCCAAAGCGGCCAGGTTGGACACCGGCAGCACTGGGCGTTCGAGGGCGAAGGCCAGGCCTTGCACAACCCCGATGGCAATACGCACGCCGGTGAAAGCGCCCGGGCCACGGCCAAAGGCAATGGCATCCAGCGCATTCAGTGCCACGCCAGCGTCGGCCAGCAGTTGCTTGATCATCGGCAGCAGCTTCTGGGCATGCATGCGCGGGATCACCTCGTAATGGCTGGTTACCTTGCCGTCATGCAGCAGCGCGACGGAACAGGCTTCGGTGGCGGTATCCAGGGCCAGCAGGGTGGTCATCGAACGGGTATCCAGATGCGAATGAAAAAGAGCGGCAGTATAGAGCAGCAGCGGCGTTGTGTCCCGAGGGGGCCGCTGTGCGGCCCATCACGCTGATTTCAAAGCCTGCACTGGCCCTGGAGGAGCGACCTTGCGTCGCGAAAAGGGCCGCAAAGCGGCCCCAGGGTTTCAGCGGTATCACACCATTGTATGGGGCTGCTCTGCAGCCCTTTCGCGACACAAGGCCGCTCCCACAAAAGCGGGCCGTTGTCGAGGTGCGTCAGGCGCCGGATCAGCTCAGGGCTGCCAGGACCTTGGCGGTGATGGCTTCAACCGAGCCGACACCTTCGATGTGGCTGTACTTCGGCTTGCCGCCATTGGCAGCCGACAGCTTCTGGTAGAAATCCACCAGCGGCTTGGTCTGGCTGTGGTAGACCGACAGGCGATGGCGAACGGTTTCTTCTTTGTCGTCGTCACGCTGGATCAGGTCTTCACCGGTCTCGTCGTCCTTGCCTTCCACTTTCGGCGGGTTGTACTGAATGTGGTAGGTACGGCCCGAGGCCAGGTGCACGCGGCGGCCAGCCATGCGGCCGACGATTTCTTCGTCGTCGACGGCAATTTCGACCACGGCATCGATGTCGACACCGGCAGCGACCATGGCTTCGGCCTGTGGGATGGTGCGTGGGAAGCCGTCGAACAGGCAGCCGTTGGCGCAATCAGGCTGAGCGATGCGCTCCTTCACCAGGCTGATGATCAACTCGTCGGAGACCAGCTGGCCGGCATCCATGACTTTCTTCAGTTCCAGGCCCAGCGGGGTGCCGGCCTTGACGGCGGCACGCAGCATGTCACCGGTGGAGATCTGTGGAATACCGAACTTTTCGGTGATGAACTTTGCCTGAGTACCTTTACCGGCCCCGGGAGCTCCCAGCAGAATTACGCGCATCTTGTGCTCCTCAAATTTTTGTATGAAATTCAATGGATTCGGCGACCAGGGCCAAGTCCGGATAATCGGGTATGACCATAAATCGGTCAGAAGGCTGCTCAAGATACACAGCGCCCGGCAGCCAGACAAGCGTCCCAAAGTTGCAGGAATGCGCCACTTGCGGCTGACCGGGCAGGCGGTTGCGCCAGGCGCAACCACCCTCCCCGTCATAGTGCCGGGCCTGGATGGCACGCGCCAGACATGACCCGGGCTTGCCCTTAGCCGGTGTTGCGCAGCCCGGCGGCAATACCCGCCACGGTCACCAGCAAGGCCTGCTCCAACGGGCTGTCCAGAGCGGCTTCGCGACTGCGCGAGCGGGCCAGCAACTCTGCCTGCAGGCGGTGCAACGGGTCCAGATAGGTATTGCGCAGGCTAATGAATTCCAGTGTCTCGGGGCTGTGCGCCAGTAGCACCGGCTGCCCGGTCAGACCCAGCACGACCTGGCATGACTGCGACAATAGGTCGCGCAGGTGCGCACCTAAAGGACGCAAGTGCGGTTGCACCAGACGTTCGTCGTAGGCCTCGGCAATTTGCGCATCCGCTTTGGCCAGTACCATTTCCAGCATGTCGATTCGGGTGCGGAAGAACGGCCATTGCTCGCGCATTTGCGCCAGCAACTCACCCTGACCACGGGCCAAGGCATTAGTCAGCGCCGTTTCCCAGCCCAGCCAGGCCGGCAGCATCAGCCGGGTCTGGGTCCAGCCGAAGATCCACGGGATGGCCCGCAGGCTTTCGATGCCCCCGGCGCGACGTTTTGCCGGGCGGCTGCCCAACGGCAGGCGCCCCAACTCCTGTTCTGGCGTCGACTGGCGGAAGTACTCGACGAAATCGGGATTCTCCCGTACCACGCTGCGGTAGGCCTGGACACCATCGGCGGCCAACTGGTCCATCACTTCACGCCAGGCCGGCTGCGGGGGCGGTGGTGGCAATAGCGTGGCTTCAAGCACGGCAGCCAGGTACAGGTTGAGGTTTTGCTCGGCGATGCCCGGCAAGCCGAACTTGAAGCGAATCATTTCACCCTGCTCGGTGGTGCGGAAACGCCCCGCCACCGAACCCGGTGGCTGCGACAGGATCGCAGCATGGGCCGGGCCGCCGCCTCGCCCGACCGTACCGCCACGGCCGTGGAACAGCAGCAGCTCGACCTGATGCTCGGCACAGATACGCACCAGGTTTTCCTGAGCCCGGTACTGCGCCCAGGCAGCAGCGGTGGTGCCGGCGTCCTTGGCCGAATCGGAGTAGCCGATCATCACTTCCTGCGGGCCGCGCAGGCCCGCGCGGTAGCCCGGCAGGCCAAGCAGGCGCTGCATGACCGGGCCGGCGTTGTCGAGGTCGGCCAAGGTCTCGAACAGTGGCACCACACGCATGGGGCGGGTCAGGCCGGCTTCCTTGAGCAACAGTTGCACCGCCAATACATCCGAGGCGGCACCGGCCATGGAAATGACGTAAGACCCCAGCGAGGCGGCCGGCGCAGCGGCCACTTCCCTGCAGGTCGCCAGCACTTCGGCGGTGTCCGCTTGCGGCTTGAAATGCGCAGGTAGCAGCGGCCGGCGGTTTTTCAGCTCGGCCTGGAGGAACGCGATGCGCTGCTCCTCATCCCAGTCGGCGTAACGCCCCAGGCCCAGGTAATCGGTAATCTCGGTCAGCGCATCACGGTGGCGGGCAGCGTCCTGGCGTACGTCCAGGCGGCCCAGGAACAGGCCGAAGGTCACCGCACGACGCAGGCAGTCAAGCAGCGGCCCCTCGGCGATCACGCCCATGCCGCATTCGTGCAGTGACTGGTAGCACAGCTCCAGCGGCGCGATCAGCTCGCGGTTGTCCACCAGCACGTCGGCACCGGCCGGTTGGTTGCTGGTCAAGGCCGAATGCGCCCATGCGCGTGTCGCACGCAGGCGGTCGCGCAGTTGCTTGAGCACAGCGCGGTAGGGTTCGGCACTGTCGCCAACCTGTTTGCGCAGGGCGTCGTTGGCCTGCTGCATGGACAACTCGGCGGCCAGCGCATCGATGTCGCGCAGGAACAGGTCGGCGGCCATCCAGCGCGCCAGCAGGAGTACTTCGCGGGTGACGGCAGCCGTTACATTGGGGTTGCCATCACGGTCCCCACCCATCCACGAGGCAAAGCGAATCGGCGCGGCCTCCAGCGGCAGGCGCAGGCCAGTGGCCTCCAGCAGGGCCTTGTCGACCTTGCGCAGGTGGCTGGGGATGGCATGCCACAGTGAATGCTCGATCACTGCGAAACCCCACTTGGCTTCGTCTACCGGCGTAGGCCGGGTACGGCGGATTTCTTCGGTGTGCCAGGCCTCGGCGATCAGCCGGCGCAGGCGTTCACGCACTTGCTGACGTTCTGCCGAGGTCAGGTCACGATGGTCCTGTGCGGCCAGTTGGCCGGCGATCGCGTCGTACTTCTGGATCAGCGTGCGACGGGCCACTTCGGTGGGATGTGCGGTGAGCACCAACTGGATATCGAGCTTGGCCAGTTGCCGGGCCAGGGCATCGTTGCTGTGGCCGGCCTGCTTCAAGCGCCCCAGCAGCTCGGGCAGTACCTGCGCTTCGAACGGCTCGGGCTGGTCAGCGTCGCGCCGGCGGATCAACTGGTACTGCTCGGCCATGTTGGCCAGGTTGAGGAACTGGTTGAAGGCCCTCGCTACGGGCAGCAGGTCTTCTTCGGCCAGGTCCGCCAAGGTCGAGCTCAGCTGCTCACCCGGGCCGCGGCGGTCGGCCTTGGCACTGTGGCGGATGTCCTCGATTTTCTGCAGGAACGCATCGCCATGCTGTTGGCGAATGGTTTCGCCAAGCAGCTCCCCCAACACATGGACATCTTCACGCAAACGCACATCGATATCGGTCACTGGCGCTCTCTCCGTTGCATCCCTCTCAGCCTTGGCGCGCCCTGTGCCAGAGCGGGGTAACCCGTGAAGAGCCCAATGCGGTGTCTGGCACCGGCGTTGCCGGTGTTCGCGGGTAAACCCGCTCCTACAGGGGGGCGGTATCCCCCAAGAGTGCCCACAGCCGGGCGACGATGGCAAGCCGTGATCGGCCAAACCAAACTAAAGTGAAAGCACAGCACTCCCATGCAGTGCAGCCTTTCCAGGCGTCAACAGAGGTCATCATGAAAATCCGTGAACTCGCCCAGCACTGGGAACAGAATGCCGCCGGTACCCTCAGCCGTACCGGCCATGTCCTGCATCTGGACCTGGAGTCCGAAGCGCGCCTGGCCGCGCTGATCGACATGTACCCCAAGCGCACCGCCGAAGAACTGCTCGGCGAACTGATCGCCGCCGCCCTTGAAGAACTGGAAGCCAGTTTCCCCTATGTGCAGGGCCGCCAGGTCATCGCCACCGACGAAGAAGGCGACCCTTTGTACGAAGACGTTGGTCCTACGCCGCGCTTTCTCTCCCTGTCCCGCCAGCACCTGCACAACTTGAGCAACGCGACAGTCGACACCGACAAATAATCCTGCGCCCCAGCATTCCGGGCCTGCTCAAGGCCCGGAATACCGCTCCAGCCTGGGAAAGTTCCAGGCAAATCGCACTGACCGATCAGTCAGAAATAGTTATTCGATTACAGCGCTTTTTTCTGAACTATTCGAAAAACGTTCGAGTCGGAGCCAATAGCCATCACGCTAAAACCCTGCACACTGCCCTCGTGCACCGTTGAGCTGAAGCGCGCGGTTTTGTCAGGGATTGAGCGATGGACTGCTACGGACATCGTCGTTATCAGGAGTGATCCAATGGAGCTGACCACCATGAAGACCCGCACTAGCCAACTGTCATCCACTCATGTGCGCGGGTTCAAGCTGGCCGCGCTGGCGCTGGGCAGTAGCCTGGTCCTGGCCGGCTGTGCGGGCAATCCGCCCACCGAGCAGTATGCCGTTACCCAGTCCGCCGTGAACTCCGCCGTCAGCGCTGGCGGTACCGAGTTCGCCGCCGTGGAAATGAAAGCGGCTCAGGACAAGTTCAAGCAAGCCGAAATCGCCATGCACGACAAGAAGTACGACGAGGCCAAGCGCCTGGCCCAACAGGCCGAGTGGGATGCACGCCTCGCCGAACGCAAGGCCCAGGCAGCCAAAGCCCAGAAGGCCGTGCAGGATGCCCGCCAGGGCGTTCAGGACGTACGTGAGGAAGGCCTGCGCAGCGCTCAGTGAGCCCTGCCCCGCCAACCTTAGCCTTCGCACACGATCAAAGGATGAACACTATGCGCAAACACGTCATGATTCCCGCCCTGCTGGCCCTGAGCGTCGGTCTTGCTGCCTGCTCGCACGATCCGAATGCCAACCTGGAATCGGCCCGCACCAACTTCTCCTCGCTGCAGAGCGACCCGCAAGCGAGCAAAGTCGCGGCACTGGAGACCAAGGACGCCCAGGACTGGCTGAACAAGGCCGACAAGGCCTACATGGACCGTGAAGACGAGAAGAAAGTCGACCAATTGGCCTACCTGACCAACCAGCGCGTCGAAGTGGCCAAGCAGACCATTGCCCTGCGCACCGCCGAAGCTGAACTGAAGAATGCCTCGGCCCAGCGCGCCCAGGCCAAGCTGGATGCCCGCGACGCGCAGATCGCCAAGCTGCAGGACAGCCTCAACGCCAAGCAGACCGACCGCGGAACGCTGGTGACCTTCGGCGACGTGCTGTTCGACTTCAACAAGGCCGAACTCAAGAGCAGCGCTTACCCGAACATCACCAAGCTGGCCCAGTTCCTTCAGGAAAACCCGGAACGCAAGGTGATCGTCGAGGGCTACACCGACAGCGTCGGCTCGGCCAACTACAACCAGACCCTGTCCGAGCGCCGTGCCAACAGCGTGCGCATGGCACTGGTGCGTGCCGGGGTAGATCCGGCGCGTATCGTTTCCCAGGGCTATGGCAAGGAGTACCCGGTAGCGGACAACTCGAGCAACTCGGGACGTGCGCAGAACCGTCGGGTGGAGGTGACCATCTCCAACGACAACCAGCCGGTGGCACCACGCTCGGTGAGCCAGGTTCAGCGCTAAGGCTGGCTAGCTGAAAGGACAAGCCCCGCGATCGACGCGGGGCTTTCTTTTGCCTGTTCGGGCCTCTTCGCGGGCACGCCCGCTCCCACAGGTACGGCGCCAGTTTCGAGTTTTGCGCGACCCTGTGGGAGCGGGCGTGCCCGCGAAGAGGCGAGTTCAGGCAGCAGGGATAATGGCTCACTGCACCTGCTGCGGTGTTTCCTCGCCCATGCAGCGCACCGCGCGCTTGCGGTTGTCCACCAGCACGCCGGTCAGGCCTTTCTGCTGGGTGTCGAACAGCACCAGCACGCCGTCGACGCACTGGGCCACTTGCGGCGCCGGGTCCAGCGATACCTTGTAGTCCTCGCCGGGGATGGTCTTGAGCATGGTGAAATCCTGCAGCAGCAGGGCATCTTCGGGCTTGGCGAAATGCAGGTAACCGTAATACCACAAGGCCCCCACCGTCACGATGATGCTGCCGACGCCGGTCAGGATCAGCGGGATGGCGTTGCGTTCTTCACTCATTGCTTGTTCTTCTCGTCAGGGAAATTGGGCACTTCGGCAAGCCGCCGCAGGCCGTTGAAATGGCTGGGGTCATCGAGGAACCGCAGCATCACCTGGCGCCAGGTAGGGTCGGCGAAGGTCTGCACGTGCCCCCCTCGGGTCAGTTGCAGCACCCGCGGTGGTGGCGCGTGCTGATACAGGCGGATGCCGTTGTCCATCGGCACCAGGTTGTCGTCGATGCTGTGGAAAAACAACTTGGGCGGGCTGCTCAATCGCTCGATCGAGCGGATCGCGCTGTCGCCGTCCGGCACTAGCCACGACAGCGGAACCTGCAATGGCCAGGTCATCCAGGAGGTGCTGAGCGCAAAGCGCCCCACCGCGCGGTAACTGGCCGGCACGCCATCGAACACCAGGGCGCTGAAGCGCTGACGCTGCTCGGGGTGGGCCGCCAGGTAATGAATGGCCATGGCACCGCCCAGGCTCTGCCCCAGCAGTACCAGCGGCTTGCCCTTGACCTCGGGCGCCTGCTGCAGCCAGGCCATGGCTGCAGCAATGTCCTGGTACACCTCCGGCAGGCTCGGCTGGCCCTGAGACAAGCCATAGCCGCGGTAATCGATCATGAACACCTGGTAGCCCTGCTCCGGCAACCAGTAGCTCCCCCCCAGGTGCCCTGGCAGGTTACCGCCGTTGCCGTGCAGGTGCAGCACCGTGCCCTTGACCTCGACCCCAGCCTTGGCTGGCAGCCACCAACCGTGAAGGCGGATGCCATCAGCAGTGGTCAGCGTGACATCGCGGTATTCCAGCTTGGCGCGCTCCGGGGTGAAGGCCTGACCACGCTCGGGGTAGAACAACAGGCTGCTGCAGCCGCCAAGGCTCACCAGGACCAGGCCGAGGACGAGCAGGCGGCAGTGCTCAGAGAATGTTCGCGTAGTCGGCTTCAATGCGATCCAGGCTCAGGTGGTTGAGGAAGTTGGAGAAGCACATCCAGGCCGACAACGCACTCAGGTCGCGGAACTGTTCAGGCAGGTACTTGGGCGGCTCGACCAACCCTTCCTCGACAAGTTGGCGCAGGGTGCGCATGTCTTCCAGGGTGGTCTTGCCACAGAACAGCAACGGGATCTGTTCCAGTTTGCCCTTCTTCACGGCCAACTGAATGTAGTTGTAAACCATGATGAAGCCCTTGAGATAGGACAAGTCCTTGGTGAATGGCAGGCCATTGGGTACCGACCCGCGGAACACCCGGCTGGCGTTGCTGTAGCTCTGCGCCATCTCGAAGCCCTGCTCGCGGAAGAAACCGTAAACCTGCATGAAGTCTGCACCCTCCTCGACCATGTGGATGGCACGGGTGCGGTTGGTAAGCTTGCGCAGGCGGCTGGGGTAGGAGGCAAAGGCGATCACCTCCATGAGAATCGCCAGGCCCTCCTGGGTTACCGTCGATGAGGGCGGGCCCTTGGCCAGGAAGGTGCAGATCGGCTGGTTCAGGCCATTGAGCGTGGTGCCGACATGCACCAACCCTTCATGCACCTCCAGGGCGCGCACATCGCGGGCGTTGAACATGGCATCGGCACGCACCTTGATGTAGTCGGCACCGGCTGCGGCATCGGCGACGATACCGTCGGACTCGAACACGCGAATGGTCCCTTCAGCCTCGCCGAACACGTTGTTCAGCCGGTGCTGGAGGATCTCCACCGCCTCCTTGGCGGTGAGATTCTTTGGCTCATCCTTGAGGTCACCACGGCCATCGATGTTGTTCAGGTAGTCCGACAGCATCAGGCCAAGGTCGGCCAGGGTCGGGTCACCGGCGTGGAAAGCATCCGAGGCGGCGCCGTACAGCTCCTGGGAGATCAGGCCGAAGTCCTCGGTACCGCGCGCTTCAAGCATGCGCACCACCATGCGGTATTCGCGGCACATGCGCTTCATGATCTGCCCGACCGGGTTGAACTGGCCCAACTGGCGAATGATGTCGCGCTCGATGCCCTGGAACTCGGCCTTGACCGCGCTGGAGTCGAACGACAGCGGGCGCGACTGGTAGTAGGCACGATCAACCGCCGGCGGCTCCTTGCCTTTGGCCTTGAGAAAGCCCTGGCGGATGTTGTCGTCCCACTTCACCGCGTCCAGGACCCGGATAGGCGTCTGTGCCGCGACGATGCGGTCGGACAGGGCGCGGATGGTTTGCTGGTATTCGTCCACCGGGGACTCCTTTCTAGTACACGAAACCTGTACCGGCCTCTTCGCGGGCAAGCCCGCTCCTACAGGGATATCAAGAAGCCCAGGCCTGGCAAGGCCCCTGTAGGAGCGGGCTTGCCCGCGAAGAGGCCGGTACAGGCCACTACTTGCCGGAGCGCTGGAACCGCGCCACTTCAACGAACAGGTCGGAGTTGGCCGGGTCGTCCAGGTAGGCCAGCACCCGCGCCGCCGGGCTATCGATCAGCACGCCATCGCCGTTGTCGTCCGGCACTTCGGTACTGCGACCGGTCAGTTCCTTGTTGTCCACCGCCTGCTGTACCTGCTCGACATCCAGGTTGTAGACCACCAGCTCCTTGCCATCGACGATATCGAAGCCGCCAATCAGGAAATTGCCACCCAGGCGCTTGGGCACGCCAGCCGACAAGTACCAGCGGTTGCCATGGCGTGACACGGTGAACACGTACTCTTCAGGCGCCTTGCCCTTGGCCGTGGCCACTGCCTTGTAGGCGTCGCCACCGCTACGGCTGATCACCAGTTTCAACGGCTCCCCCCAGGCGTCCTTGCTACTCCACTTGCCGAGCAAGGCCTTGGGCGCTGCCTGGTTGCTGGGCAAGGGCTCATGGAAGGTCACCAGACAACCGCCCAGCAGCAGGAATGACAAAGTCAACAACACCACACGCCAGGCTTTCATCAGGTTCTCCTTGAAAAGGTCGTTCTCGGCTCAGGCCGATGCCAGCACCAGCTGCAGGTATCGGGTAAGCATAGCGAGCATCTGCCCATCGGCTTGCGCATTCGCTTGCTTGAGCAGGCCTTGATATTCCAACTGCTCGATAATCGCCGTCAACATCTGTGCATCCTGCTCCGGCTGCCGCGAGCCCACGACCTGCAGCAATTGCCGGGTGCCGTGCAGCAGGATCTGCTCATGAGCGCACACCAGCTCAGCCAGTCGCGGGCACAGCAATGCTTCCTGGCGGAAAGCCTGCTCGGCCATCAGGAAGTCACGGCGGTTCAGCAGTTGCCGCTGAACGTAGTCGGCGGTCATGCGCGCCACCTCGTCAGCCAGCCGCGCCCGGGCCTGCGGGCTGCCATCGCCCTGTGCCAGCAACTGGCGCAACACCACCTCGGTGTTGGCCCACAGCTTGGCCATGTAAGCCGCACTGCGCTCGACGTACTGGGCAAAGGTATCGGTGAGCAGGTCCTCGATGTCCTTGAAGTAGTAGGTGGTGGCCGACAATGGTACGCCGGCCTCGGCGGCCACTGCCCGGTGGCGCACACCGCGCACGCCATCGCGCACGACAATGCGCATGGCGGCATCGAGAATCAACTGGCGACGCTGTTCGCTGCCTTGGCGGGCAGTCTTGCGGCCTTGGTATTGCACGCTTTCGGCGACGGCGGTGGCGATGCCGGCGGCGCCTTGGTCAGGCATGGCGGGTGTCACGGGGGATACCTCATGGGCAGTGTTTCGTCAGTGCTGGCCCCTTCGCGGGTAAAAACCCAACAACAAATCCGGTTGTGGAACAGGTTTAACCCCCAAAAGGGCCGGAAAATACACAAAAAAAGTAATTCAAAAAAAAACCACCCCAAAACA
>NZ_JAECZP010000033.1:0-59503 GCF_019691255.1 Pseudomonas sp. USTB-Z | reverse complement strand
GTTTACCCGCGAATGCGTCGGCAAATTCAATGCCGCATTCGCGGGTAAACCCGCGCCTACACAGGGGCGTTGCACAGTAGGATTAGGGGCTCAGACCGCCCTGTTCAACTTCACCCATGAAGCAAACCTGTCGACAAACGCCTGCAAGAACGGTCGCGTCTTGTCGTTGAGCTTGCCCGAATCCTCGAACAAGCTCGCCGCACCGCCAAGGTAAGCCTCGGGCATCTGCATGCAGGGCATGTCGAGAAACACCAGCGACTGGCGCACCGCATGGTTGGCGCCAAAGCCACCAATCGCCCCCGGCGACACACTCACCACCGCCGTCGGCTTGCCGCTCCAGGCACTTTGCCCGTAAGGACGCGAACCCACATCGATGGCATTTTTCAGGCAGCCTGGCACCGAGCGGTTGTATTCCGGGGTGACGAACAGCACCGCATCACTGCGGCGGATTTCATCGCGAAAACGCTTCCAGGTTTCCGGCGGTGCCTCGGCTTCGATATCTTCGTTGTACAGCGGCAGGTCGCCAATCTCGACGATCTTCAGCGCGAGGCTGGACGGCGCCAGCTCCGAAAGTGCGCGGGCGACCTTGCGGTTGTAGGACTCCTTGCGCAAGCTGCCCACGACGACTGCTACCGAATACACCTGGCTCATGGCAATTCCAACCTTTGCGGGTTAAATAGACGTTGTAGTTATAGATGACCGTTCTCCAGTGCCTAAGTTTTTTTTCCGCAGGACGAAAACTTCCGCATCTGTTTCACGGTCTATGACTTCATACATTTCCTACGTAATTCAGAGGTTTCCACCCAAATGGCAGCAGTAATGGTCGGCCAATTCCACGCCCGTGACGCCGAAGGCCGCATCTACCCCGTGCACGAGTTTCAGGAATCCACCCTGCAACTCGACGGCAGCACGCTGGGCGCCCCCATCACCACCTACCGCCTGGCCATCGGCGACAAGGTCAACCACCTGGGTGATAACCGTTTCGAACTGGCACGCTCCGGCGTCGAGATCACGCGCATTCCGTGATGCAGTCCACGGTGTAGCGGCCCCCTTCGTGCTGCAGGCCGTGCACATCGGCGACGAACCCCGGAAAACCCTGGTTGAATGCTCGGGCGAATGCCAGGTAGTCCAGAATCGAGCGGGTCGCCTCGGTGAACCGCTCACCTGGCATGATCAACGGGATGCCAGGCGGGTACGGCACCAGCATCACCGCCGCCACACGCCCCAGTAGTGCCTCGATCGGCACCGCCTCCACTTCGCCACGCACCATCTTGTCATAGGCCTGGGCCGGGCTTACGGCCACCTCCGGCAAACGGGTGAACAGCCGCTTCAGCTGCTTGGCCGTGGCATTGGCGCGGTAGCAGTCATGTAACTGGTCGCACAGGTCGCGCAGGCCCATGCCCTGGTAGCGCAAGGCGTCGGCAGCCCCCACACTGGGCAGGCAGCTGCTGAGTGGGGTGTTGCCGTCATAGTGGCGCTTGAACTCCAGCAGTTCGGTGAGCAAGGTGCTCCACTTGCCCTTGGTGATGCCCATGGAAAACAGCACCAGGAAGCTGTACAGGCCGGTTTTTTCCACCACCAGCCCGCGCTCCCAGAGAAACTTGCTGACGACTGCCGCCGGGATGCCGTGCACGCCCAGCACACCATCAGCGCTCAGGCCCGGCATCACCAAAGTCACTTTCAGCGGGTCGAGCAGCACGTAGTCGGCCGCCACTTCACCAAAACCATGCCATTGCGCCCCCGGCTGCAACAACCAGTCCTGCGCGGCCAGACGGGGGATGCCCTCGGCACTGGGCGGCTGCCAGATGCTGAACCACCAGTCCTCTGCGGCAATGTGCTCACGCAGGTTGGCCAGGGCACGACGAAAACTCAACGCCTCGTCGAACATCTCCTGCAGCAGCGAGCGCCCGGCCGGCCCTTCCATCATCGCCGAAGCCACATCCAGCGAGGCGAGAATGCTGTACTGCGGCGAGGTAGAGATGTGCATCATGAACGCTTCGTTGAAACGGTCCCGGTCCAGCTGCCGCCTGGCCCCGTCCTGCACATGAATCATCGAAGCCTGGCTGAACGCCGCGAGCAGCTTGTGGGTGGAATGGGTACTGAACACCAGCGGGCTGTCTGCCGCGCAGGCGGTGCCCATGGCGTAGCGCCCGGTGAAAAAGTCGTGGAACGCAGCATAGGCAAACCAGGCCTCGTCGAAGTGCAGCACCTCGACACTGGCACCCAGGGCCTGCTTGATCAGCCCGGCGTGGTAACACAGCCCGTCGTAGGTGGAGTTGGTCACTACCGCCAGCTTGATACGCTGGCCACGATCACGGGCAAGGGGGTTGGCCTGAATCTTCGCGGCGATCGCCTCGGGACTGAACTCGCTGAGCGGGATCGGGCCGATGATGCCCAGTTCGTTGCGCTCCGGGCACAGGTACAGCGGGATGGCACCCGTCATGATGATCGCGTGCACCACCGACTTGTGGCAGTTGCGGTCCACCAGCACCAGGTCGTCACGACCGACCATGGCGTGCCAGACGATCTTGTTGGCCGTGGAGGTACCATTGATGACGAAGAAGGTGTGGTCGGCGCCGAAGTTGCGCGCCGCCCTGGCCTCGGCTTCGGCCAGCGGGCCTGTGTGGTCGAGCAGCGAACCCAGCTCCGGCACGGAAACGGACAGGTCCGAGCGCAGGGTGTTTTCCCCGAAGAACTGGTGAAAGGCTTGGCCTACCGGGCTTTTATGATAGGCCACACCGCCACCATGGCCCGGGGTGTGCCAGGAGTAGTTGGACTGCGCAGTGTGCTGCACCAGCGCCTTGAAGAACGGCGGCAGCAGGCCGTCGAGGTAGGTGTGTGCAGCACGCGCCACCTGGCGGGCGAGAAACGGCACGGTGTCTTCGAACAGGTAAAGGATGCCACGCAGCTGGTTGAGCTCGCTCATGGCTTCGGCGGGAGCATTTTCCAGGGTCACCTGCTCGCCCAGGGCGAAGATCGGCAGGTTGGGTGCACGCAGGCGGGCCAGGCCAATCAGCTCGGCCATGTTCTGCAGCAGATGGGTGTTCTCGCCAGCGCCTTCGGCCGCAATGAGCATGCAGGCCAGGCCGTGGTGGGTGGCAGCGACCAGGCGCGCTTCGGCGTGGTCAGCGGCGGCGAGAATGGCAAAGCCATCCTGGCGCAATTCCTCGGCGATGCCGCGCACACGTTCGCCAGCAACACTGTCGGCCTTGATGGCGCGGTGGACGATGAGGATCGGGAACTTGAGGTCCTTGTACATCAGGTGGCTACCTCCGAAGGACATGGCGTCCATTTCAGGGTAGTTGAGCCTTGTATTGCCTGTACTGGACCTTTCGCGGGTAAACCCGCTCCTGCTGGGCACCGGTCGGTGATTGGACACAGGCCGTCGTAGGAGCGGGTTTACCCGCGAAAGGGCCGGGCCTGCTGGCCAATCTGCCCCCGCCATTCACCGCCGCAGCCGCCACCGTATTCGGCAGGTAAACCCGCGCCTCCAACGATCTCCACTTCTGTTGCAGGGCGAAAGATCAGCCGGCTGGCGTCTCAGTCAGGGCCTGCCACAGCGAAGGCCCACCCGCCGACTTGGCAATGGCCGCCAGCCGCTCGGCATGCGCCTCCAGCTCTTCAGCGCTGGCCATGATCACCCGCCCTGGCGCACGCCCGACAATCCGGCGGATCTCGCTGCCGCCAGCGCCCTGCCCGTCCTCTTCGGCATCTGCGCCATTCCCAGCCAACGACAGGCTGGTCTGGCCACCGGTCATTGCCAGGTAAACGTCGGCCAGCAGTTCCGAGTCGAGCAGTGCGCCGTGCAACTCACGGCCCGAGTTGTCGATGTCGTAGCGTTTGCACAGCGCATCCAGGCTGTTGCGCTGCCCCGGGTGGCGCGAACGTGCCAGCAGCAGGGTGTCCAGAATGGTGCAATGCTGCGAAATGTCGGCACGGTCCTGCTGGCCCAGCAAGGCGAATTCGTTGTTGATGAAGCCAACGTCGAACGCCGCGTTGTGGATGACCAGCGTGGCGCCCTGGATGAACTGGAAGAACTCCTCGGCGACATCACCAAAGCGGGGCTTGCCGACCAGGAAGGCATCCGTGATGCCGTGAACGTTGATCGCGCCCTCGTCACTCTCGCGGTCGGGCTGCAGGTAGACGTGGAAGTGCCGCCCGGTCAGGCGCCGGCCGATGACCTCGACACAGCCGATCTCGATGATCCGGTGGCCTTCGCCAACCGGCATACCCGTGGTTTCGGTATCGAGAATGACGAACCGTTTATCTTGCTGCTGCTCCACGCGGGCGCTCCAACTTGCATCCGTTACAAAGGCCGCGATTGTACCCCAGCTCAACGCTGGGCGCGCACCTCATCGACCCCACGGTTGGCCAGCTGGTCGGCGCGTTCGTTGCCGGGGTGGCCGATATGGCCGCGTACCCACTTCCAGGTCACCTTGTGGCGGTTGACCTGCTCATCGAGCTGCTGCCACAAGTCAGCGTTCTTCACCGGCTCCTTGGCGGCGGTCTTCCAGCCGCGCTTCTTCCAGTTGACCATCCATTCGTTGATGCCCTTCATCACGTACTGCGAGTCGGTGGTCAGTACCACCTCGCATTCACGCTTGAGCGACATCAGGCCCTGGATCGCGGCCATCAGCTCCATGCGGTTGTTGGTGGTCTCACGTTCGCCGCCCCACAGTTCCTTCTCGACGCCCTTGTAGATCATCAGC
This sequence comes from Pseudomonas sp. USTB-Z, assembly GCF_019691255.1. Lineage (NCBI taxonomy): Bacteria > Pseudomonadati > Pseudomonadota > Gammaproteobacteria > Pseudomonadales > Pseudomonadaceae > Pseudomonas > Pseudomonas sp. USTB-Z. The sequence goes on along the minus strand of NZ_JAECZP010000033.1, from coordinate 54,794 downwards.
ACGCCCCAGCCACCCGGGCCAGGGTTGCCCTTGCAGGCACCATCCGTAAACATCTCGACGCTATCGCTCATGTACCACTCTTGAATTCAGTGCTTGTCAGTTTCGGGGTTGGCTGCGGTGCGGTTGACTTTCGCCAGTGGCAGCGGCAGCAGCTTGCCCATTGGCTCGCGGCGTTCCGGCCGCAAAGGCCGCAGGCCTACCACCATCTTGCGCGCCACCAGCAGGTACACCCCGCCACCGGAGCCCTGCCAGCCGCCGGCCAGTCGCTCCCAGCCCTCCAGGCGTTGCTGCCAGGCAGGTGAGGCAAGCGGCGGACGATAGCACCCGAAGCGGCGTTTCTCCAGCGCGAAGCCCAGCAGGTTGAGCCAGTCGCCCACCCGGGAGGGCGAGATGCAGCGCGCCTTGCGCAGAGCACCGTGACTGAAGAAATGGCGCATGCCCCAGCTGCTCCAGGGGTTGATCCCCACGATCAGCAGGTGCCCGCCCGGGCGGACGGCACTGGCGGCCTCGCGCAGCAGGCCATGGGGCGACAGGCAGAAGTCCAGGCCATGCTGCAGCACCACCACGTCGGCAGCGTGCTCGCTCAACGGCCAGGCCTGTTCTTCGCAGACAATCTCCACACCCGGCAAGGGCGCACCAAGGCGCACGTTACGCTGCACCTGGGGGGCTCTGGGCGGTGGCTCGGCGCAGGGCCCGTAATGCACGAGATAGCCGCCAAAGAAGCGCCCGAGCTCTTCTTCCAGCAGTTTGTCCTCCTCCTTGAGCATCAGTTGCCCAAGTGGGCCGTTGAACCACTCACGGGCCAGGCTGATCAGCTCGACCCAGTCCGGGTCGGCCTGTGCAAAAGCTTGGTCGGTCATTGCGCTCTCCCTCGAAGGTTCTCCCACCGCGCCATCGCGGCTAAGATGCCCTCATGTGCCACGCTAGGCGAATCGGATCCGCACCATGATACAGATCGATGCTCTCCCCGCTTTCTCCGACAACTACATCTGGTTGTTACAGGATACTGCCAAACGCCGTTGTGCGGTGGTCGACCCGGGCGATGCCGGCCCGGTGGAGCGCTGGCTGGCTGCCAACCCCGAATGGGTGCTGAGCGACATCCTCGTCACCCACCACCACAATGACCATGTCGGCGGTGTGGAGCGGCTCAGGCAATTGACCGGCGCACGGGTCTGTGGCCCCGCCAACGAACGCATTCCCGGCCGCGACCTGGCACTGGACGAAGGCGACAGGGTGGACGTGCTGGGTGTGACTTTCCAGGTGCTGGCGGTACCCGGCCACACCCTGGGGCATATCGCCTTCTTCAGCGACCAGCCAGCAACACCCATCCTGTTCAGTGGCGATACCCTGTTCGCCGCCGGTTGCGGGCGCATGTTCGAAGGTACACCCGAACAGATGCAGCCGGCCCTCGCCCGCCTGGCGGCCCTGCCAGAGCAGACAGCAGTGTACTGCGCCCATGAGTACACCCTCAGCAACCTGCGTTTCGCCAAGGCGGTGGAACCGACCAACCCGCACGTTCAACAACGGTTCGAGGACGTTAGCCGTTTGCGCGCCGAAAATCGCATCAGTTTGCCATCAACGATCGGACTGGAGCGCCTGACCAACCCCTTTCTGCGTACCTCTGAAACATTAGTTAAACAAAAAGCAGACGAATGGAAGGGACATTCAAACACCACGCATGTCGCTGTTTTTGCTGCCTTGAGGTCTTGGAAGGACACCTTCTGATAACCGCAAGATATATCGCAAGTGATGGTCAAAGGTTGACCAGGCCCGGAGCGGTTTCTAGAATCGCCGAACTTTTTCGCCCGGATACCTGTATCAGCCGATGTCTTCCCGTAGCCGCAGAACCTCTCATTCCGTCGCCCTGACGCGCCTGGCCCAAATCAGTGCGCTGGCCCTGGCCGCCACCTTGGTGGGCTGCCAGAGCACCCGTCAGCTCGACGAATCCGATAGCGTTCGCGCGCACAACTACCAGGCGCGGATCAAGCACAAGCCTTCTCCGCTGCTGGTCAAGCCGGCCGAGCAGGCGCCGCAGGATGTCTGGGAGCGCATGCGCCAGGGCTTCGCCCTGCAGGACAGCATCGACGTCAACCCGCGCATCGAACAGCAGCGCTTGTGGTTCGCCAGCAACCCGACCTTCATCGAAAGCGCCGGGGAACGTGGCAGCCTCTACCTGCACTACATCGTCGAGCGCCTTGAAGAACGCGACATGCCGCTGGAACTGGCCCTGCTGCCAGCCATCGAAAGTGCCTACAACCCCATGGCCTACTCACGCGCCAGCGCTGCCGGCATGTGGCAGTTCATGCCGGCTACCGGTCGCCACTTCAACCTGCGCCAGACCAACTTCTATGACGGCCGCCGCGATGTCACCGCGTCGACCAACGCCGCGCTGGACTACCTGACCCGCCTGCACGACATGTTCAACGGCGACTGGCTGTTGGCCCTGGCGGCCTACAATGCCGGCGAAGGCACCGTCAGCCGAGCCATCGAGCGCAACGAAAGGCTCGGCCTGCCGACCGACTACTGGAACCTGCCGCTACCACAGGAAACCCGCGACTACGTACCCAAGTTGCTGGCACTGTCGCAGGTGGTGTCCACGCCAGAAGCCTATGGTGTCAATCTCACCCCGATCGCCAACGAACCGTACTTCGAAGCGGTGGCGATCAATGATCGCCTGGACCTTACCCGGGTCGCGGCCTTTGCCAACATCGACGAGGACGAGCTGATCCAGCTCAACCCGGCATTCAAGAAGCGCATGACCGTCGATGGCCCGAAACAGCTGCTGGTACCCACCGCCAAGGCGCAGTTGCTCAGTGCCAGCCTGTCCAACCTCAACCCGGAGCAACTGGTCAGCCTGCAACCGCCGAAAGCAGCGTTTGCCCGGGCCGTGGCCGAAGCCAAGGCACCGGTGGGGGCACGCAGCTACCGGGTCAAGCGTGGCGATAACCTGAGCGCCATCGCCAAGGCCAACCGTGTGTCGGTCAAGGACATCAAGCGCTGGAACCGTTTGTCCGGCAACAGTCTGCGTGCTGGCCAGGTGCTAGCCCTGCGCGGTGGCAGTGCACCGAGCGCCGCCGGCAACCGGGTTGCCGCCTCCGGAAAGCGCTCCACGCAATACAAGGTCCGCAAGGGCGATTCCCTGTACCTGGTGGCCAAGCGCTTCAATGTGGAAATGAAGCACCTCAAGCGCTGGAACCCACGCAGCGGCCATGCCCTCAAGCCAGGCCAGACCCTGACCGTCTACCTCGGGCATTGAGTCGTTACAGGGGCTGCTTTGCAGCCCATTCGCGGGCACGCCCGCTCCCACAGGTTTTTCACAGCCCTCAAAGCCGGTGCCGTACCTGTGGGAGCGGGCGTGCCCGCGAATGGGGCTGAAAACCCAGCCACTGGAAAACCCCAGCCCCTCTCTTTTTCCAACCCCACCAAGCTGTTACTGTACTCGATCAAAGCCCAACGCCTCTGGATCGGATGCCGACTTGATACGTCCCCTCCTGCTGTCACTCAGCCTGGCCTTGAGCTTTCCCGCAGCCGCGATGGTGAGCGAAAGCCACGGATACGCGCAGTTCGGCACGCTCAAGTACCCAGCCACCTTCACCCACTTCGACTGGGTCAACCCGCAAGCGCCCAAGGGCGGCACGTTGCGGGCCATGGCTTTTGGTACCTTCGACACGCTCAACCCCTACACCTTCAAAGGGTCGAGCCCGATTACCACGCCCAATTTCCAGCAGTACGGCATCAGTGAGCTGAACGAGCCACTGATGGTCGGCACTGGCCAGTACGACCCGTCCGGTGACGAGCCAACCTCCAGCTACGGCCTGATCGCCCGCTCGGTGGAGTACAGCGAGGACCGCAGCTGGGTGGTGTTCAACCTGCGCCCCGAAGCCCGCTGGCATGACGGCCAGCCCATCACCTCGGCTGACGTGGCCTTCTCGTACCGCACGCTGCTCAAGGATGGCCACCCGATCTACCGCACCAACCTGCAGGAAGTGCAGCGGGTAGACATCCTCGGCCCGCTACGCATCCGCTTCGTGTTCAAACGCGCCGGCAACCCGCTGCTGATCCTGCGTCTGGGCGAAATGCCGGTGCTGCCCAAACACTACTGGCAGAAGCGCGACTTCAAGGCCACCACCTTCGAGCCCCCGTTGGGCAGCGGCCCCTACCGCATCACCCAGGTACAACCCGGACGACGCCTGGTGTTTGAACGGGTGAAGAACTACTGGGGCAAAGACCTGGCGGTCAACCGTGGCAAGTACAATTTCAATCGGGTCGAATACGAGTTCTATCGCGACGCGACGGTGGCCTTCGAAGCCTTCAAGGCCGGCGAGTTCGACATCTATATCGAGCACCAGGCAAAAAACTGGGCCAACGGTTACAACTTCCCTGCAGTGCGCCGCGGTGAAGTGATCAAGGCACAAATCCCGCACAGCATTCCCACGCAAACACAGGGCCTGTTCATGAACAGCCGCCGGGCCGCGTTCAGTGACCCGCGGGTACGCCAGGCGCTGGGGCTGATGCTGGATTTCGAGTGGACCAACCGCGCGCTGTTCAGCAGCGCCTACCGCCGCTCGACCAGCTACTACCCCAACAGCGAGTTCGCCGCCAGCGGCCTGCCCACCGGCAAGGAGTGGCTGCTGCTGGCGCCGTTCCGAGACCAGTTGCCCGCCAAGCTGTTCAGCGAACCGTACAAGGTCAGCCACACCGATGGCCGTGGCATTAGCCGTCAGACCCTGCGCCAGGCCTTGGGCCTGCTCGCTGAAGCCGGGTGGAAGCTGAACGGCCAGCGCCTGGTCGACAGCAAGGGCCAGCAGCTGCGCATGGAGCTGCTGTTGGTAAACCCCAACCTTGAACGCATCCTGCAACCTTATGTCGAAAACCTGTCCAGCATCGGCATCGATGCGCGCTTGCGCACCGTGGACCGTGCCCAGTACAAACAACGCCTGGACCAGTTCGATTTCGACATGATTCTGATGACCCTGAACCAGACCCTCAGCCCCGGCCTCGAACAGTGGCTGTATTTCCATTCCAGCCAGGCCGCGACAAAGGGCAGCAAGAACTATGCTGGGGTCAAGGACCCGGTGGTCGACCACCTGCTCGACACCCTGCTCGCCGCCCGCACCCGCGATGACCAGGTCGCCGCTGCCCGCGCCCTGGACCGCGTGCTTTCATGGCACTACTACATGATCCCCAACTGGTACCTCGACAACCATCGCCTGGCCTACCGCAACCGGTTCGCCTTCGTCACCACGCCGCCCTACACCCTTGGGCTGAACAGCTGGTGGATCAAGACTTCGGAGAAAGCCCAATGACGCCAACGCACCGTCTGCGCCGGCTGGCAGGCAGCCTGTTGCTCGCCTGCCTGAGCCTTCCCGCGCTGGCCGCACCGCAGCACGCGCTCACCCTTTACGACGAGCCACCCAAGTACCCCGCCGACTTCAAGCACTTCGACTACGTCAACCCGGATGCGCCCAAGGGCGGCACCTTCCGCCAGTCCAGCTTCGGCGGCTTCGACAGCCTCAACCCGTTCATCAACAAAGGCGTGGCGGCCGAGAACATCGGCATTATCTATGACACCCTGATGCGCCAGAGCCAGGATGAACCGTTCACCGAATACGGCCTGGTGGCCGGCAAGATCGAAAAGGCCCCGGACAACAGCTGGGTACGCTTCTACCTGCGCCCCGAAGCGCGCTTCCATGACGGCCATCCGATGCGCGCCGACGACGTGGTGTTCACGTTCAACGCCCTGATCAAGGACGGCGCCCCGCTGTACCGCCAGTACTACGCCGACGTCGCCGAAGTGGTCGCCGAAGATCCACTCAAGGTGCTGTTCAAGTTCAAGCACAAGAACAACCGCGAGCTGCCATTGATTCTCGGCCAGCTGCCGGTACTGCCCAAGCACTGGTACGAAAACCGCGAGTTCAACCGCGGCAACCTGGAAATCCCGTTGGGCAGCGGCCCGTACAAGGTCGCCGAGGTCAAGGCCGGGCGCTCGGTGCGCTACGAACGGGTCAAGGATTACTGGGCCAAGGACCTGCCCATCAACCGTGGCTTCTACAACTTCGATGTCATGACCTTCGACGCCTACCGCGACACCACCGTCGCCCTGGAGGCCCTCAAGGCCGGGGCATTCGACTATGGCCTGGAAGTCAGTGCAAAGAACTGGGCCACCGCCTACAACGTGCCCGCCGTGCGCGAAGGTCGCCTGATCAAGGAAGAGCTGCCCAACGGCAACCCCACCGGTATGCAGGGCTTCATTTTCAACATCCGCCGCCCGGTGTTCCAGGATGTGCGTGTGCGCCAGGCCCTGAGCCTGCTGCTGGACTACGAGTGGACCAACAAGCAGCTGTTCAACGGCGCCTACACCCGTACCGGCAGCTACTTCGACAACTCAGAAATGGCCGCCCACGGCCTACCCAGCCCCAACGAGCTGAAAATCCTCGAACCACTGCGCGGCAAAGTGCCCGAGCAAGTATTTACCGAGGTCTTCCACAACCCGGTCAGTGACGGCAGCGGCATGATCCGCGAGCAACAGCGCCAGGCCTACAAGCTGTTGCAGGAAGCCGGCTGGAAAATCGTCGACGACAAGATGGTCGACGCCCAAGGCAAGCCGGCAAGCATCGAGTTCCTGCTGGCGCAGACCGAGTTCGAACGCATTCTGCTGCCGTTCAAGCGCAACCTTGCCGACCTCGGTATCGAGCTGAACATTCGCCGCGTCGACGTTTCGCAATACATCACCCGCCTGCGCTCGCGTGACTACGACATGATCGTTGGCGGCTACCCGCAATCCAACTCGCCAGGCAACGAGCAGCGCGAGTTCTGGTCCAGCGCCGCCGCCGACAACCCCGGCAGCCGCAACTTCATCGGCCTGCGCGACCCGGCCATCGACCAACTGGTGGACCAGCTGATCAACGCCGACTCGCGCCAGAGCCTGGTCGACCACTGCCGCGCCCTCGACCGCGTGTTGCTGTGGGGCTACTACGTGATCCCCAACTGGCACATCAAGACCTGGCGTGTGGCCTACTGGAACCACATCGGCCACCCGAACGTGTCGCCCAAGTACGACATCGGCATCGACACCTGGTGGATCAAGCCCGATGTAACCCCGGCGGTCAGCGAAGCGCCTGCGGACGAGGCCAATTAAGATGCTGGCCTACATCCTGCGCCGCCTGCTGCTGATCATTCCGACCCTGTTCGGCATCCTCATCATCAACTTCATCATCGTCCAGGCCGCCCCCGGTGGCCCGGTCGAGCAAATGATCGCCAAACTCGAAGGCTTCGAAGGCGCCACCAGCCGCATTGCAGGTGGCGGCGCCGAGGTTTCCGTGGCCGGCTCCAACTACCGCGGCGCCCAGGGCCTGGACCCGGCCCTGATCGCTGAAATCGAGCGCATGTACGGCTTCGACAAGTCGCCGCCCGAGCGCCTGTGGATCATGGTCAAGAACTACGCCCGGCTGGACTTCGGCGACAGTTTCTTCCGCGACGCCAAGGTGATCGACCTGATCGCCGAGAAGATGCCGGTTTCGATCTCGCTGGGGCTGTGGAGCACGCTGATCATGTACCTGGTGTCGATCCCGCTGGGGATCGCCAAGGCCGTGCGCCACGGCAGCCACTTCGACGTGTGGACCAGTTCGGCGATCATCGTCGGCTACGCCATCCCGGCGTTCCTGTTCGCCATCCTGCTGATCGTGCTGTTCGCCGGTGGCAGCTACTTCGACTGGTTCCCCCTGCGTGGCCTCACCTCCAACAACTTCGACGAACTGAGCACCACCGGCAAGGTGCTGGACTACTTCTGGCACCTGGTGCTGCCAATCACCGCGCTGGTCATCGGCAACTTCGCCACCATGACCCTGCTGACCAAGAACAGCTTCCTCGACGAGATCAACAAACAATACGTGGTCACCGCCAAAGCCAAGGGCCTGAGCCGATCACGGGTGCTGTACGGTCATGTGTTCCGCAACGCCATGCTGCTGGTGATCGCCGGTTTCCCTTCGGCGTTCATCGGCATCTTCTTCACAGGCTCCTTGCTGATCGAGGTGATCTTCAGCCTCGACGGCCTGGGCCTGATGAGTTTCGAAGCGGCCATCAACCGCGACTACCCGGTGGTCTTCGGCACCCTGTTCATCTTCACCCTGCTAGGGCTGGTGGTGAAACTGATCGGCGACCTGACCTACACCTTGGTCGATCCGCGCATCGACTTTGCCAGCCGGGAGCACTGACATGGCCTTGTCCCCCCTCAACCGCCGGCGCTTCGAGCGTTTCAAGGCCAACCGCCGTGGCTGGTGGTCGCTGTGGCTGTTCCTGATTCTGTTCGGGCTGAGCCTGGGCGCCGAACTGATCGCCAACGACAAACCGATCGCCGTACGTTACGACGGCCAATGGTACTTCCCGGCGTTCAAGCGCTACCCGGAAACCACCTTCGGCGGAGAATTCCCGCTGGAAGCCAACTACAAGAGCCCCTACATCCGCGAACTGCTGGCGAAGAAAGACAGCTTCGTGCTGTGGGCGCCCATTCCGTTCAGCTACCAGAGCATCAACTATGACCTGCGCGTCCCCGCCCCCGCCCCACCTTCGGCGGACAACTGGCTGGGCACCGACGACCAGGGCCGCGACGTGCTGGCGCGGGTGATCTACGGCTTCCGCATCTCGGTTCTGTTTGCCCTCACCTTGACCGTGGCCAGCTCCATTGTTGGCGTCATCGCAGGCGCCCTGCAGGGGTTCTACGGGGGTTGGGTCGACCTCGCCGGGCAACGCTTTCTGGAAATCTGGTCCGGCCTGCCTGTGTTGTACCTGCTGATCATCCTGGCCAGCTTCGTGCAGCCCAACTTCTGGTGGCTGCTGGGCATCATGCTGCTGTTCTCGTGGATGAGCCTGGTGGACGTGGTACGCGCCGAGTTCCTGCGCGGGCGCAACCTGGAATACGTGCGCGCCGCGCGCGCCCTGGGCATGCGCAACGGCGCGATCATGTACCGGCACATCCTGCCCAACGCCATGATCTCGACCATGACCTTCATGCCATTCATTCTCACCGGCGCCATCGGCACCCTCACCGCCCTGGACTTCCTCGGCTTCGGCCTGCCCGCCGGTTCGCCCTCGCTGGGCGAACTGGTGGCGCAGGGCAAGTCCAACCTGCAAGCGCCATGGCTGGGCATCAGCGCCTTTGCCGTGCTGGCGCTGATGCTGAGCCTGCTGGTGTTCATCGGCGAATCCGCCCGCGACGCCTTCGACCCGAGGAAGTGACATGAGTGAACAGAACCTGATCGAAGTGCGGGACCTGGCCGTGGAGTTCGTGACCGGGGACCAGGTCAACCGGGTGGTGGACGGCGTCAGCTTCGATATTCGCAAAGGCGAGACACTGGCCCTGGTGGGCGAGAGTGGCTCGGGCAAATCGGTCACCGCGCACTCGATCCTGCGCCTGCTGCCCTATCCCCTGGCCCGGCACCCCAGCGGCAGCATTCGCTACGAAGGCAAGGACCTGCTGCAGCAGAGCGAGAAGACCCTGCAGCGCATTCGCGGCAACCGCATTGCGATGATCTTCCAGGAGCCGATGACCTCGCTCAACCCGCTGCATTGCATCGAAAAGCAGATCAACGAAATCCTCCTGCTGCACAAGGGCCTGACGGGCAAGGAAGCGACTGCGCGCACCCTGGAGTTGCTGGATATGGTCGGCATTCCAGAGCCGCGCAAGCGCCTCAAGGCCCTGCCCCACGAATTGTCGGGCGGCCAGCGCCAGCGGGTAATGATCGCCATGGCGCTGGCCAACGAGCCCGAGCTGCTGATTGCCGACGAGCCGACCACGGCGCTGGATGTGACCGTGCAGCTGAAGATCCTCGAGCTGCTCAAGGAATTGCAGGCGCGTATGGGCATGGCCCTGCTGCTGATCAGCCATGACCTGAACCTGGTGCGCCGCATCGCCCACCGCGTGTGCGTGATGCAGCGCGGGCAAATTGTCGAGCAAGCCGAATGCGCCACGCTGTTCAGCTCGCCACAGCACCACTACACCCAGATGCTGATCAATGCCGAACCCAGCGGGCTGCCGGCGCACAATCCGGTGGGCGCGCCGTTGCTGGAAGTGGATGACCTCAAGGTGTGGTTCCCGATCAAGAAGGGCTTTCTGCAGCGCACGGTCGACCATGTGAAGGCGGTGGACGGGGTCAACTTCAGCTTGCCCCAGGGCCAGACGCTGGGCATTGTTGGCGAATCCGGGTCGGGCAAGTCCACATTGGGCCTGGCGATCTTGCGGCTGATTTCCAGCCAAGGCGGCATTCGCTTTCATGGGCAGAACCTCGAAGGGCTGAACCAGAAAGCCGTGCGCCCCCTGCGGCGGGAAATGCAGGTGGTGTTCCAGGACCCGTTTGGCAGCCTTAGCCCGCGCATGTGCGTAGCGGATATCGTCGGCGAAGGGCTGCGCATCCACGGCATTGGCACCGCGCAGGAACAGGAAGCGGCGATCATCGCGGCCCTGGAGGAAGTAGGCCTGGACCCCCGCACGCGCCATCGCTACCCCCATGAGTTTTCGGGTGGCCAGCGCCAGCGCATAGCGATTGCCCGGGCGCTGGTGCTGAAGCCGGCGCTGATTCTGCTGGATGAGCCCACCTCGGCGCTGGACCGTACCGTGCAGCGGCAAGTGGTCGAGCTGCTGCGTAATCTGCAGCAAAAGTACAATCTGACCTACTTGTTCATCAGCCATGACCTGGCAGTGGTCAAGGCGTTGAGCCATCAATTGATGGTGATCAAGCATGGGCATGTGGTAGAGCAAGGGGACGCGCAGGCAATCTTCCATGCGCCGCAGCATCCCTATACGCGGCAGTTGCTGGAGGCGGCGTTTTTGGAGGTTGAGGCTTCTTAGGGAAAGGGTGTGTGTTCGCCTTGATTCTTGCGGCGTGTTTGAGATCGAGCGCCGCGCGGGCGGCGCTCGATCTACGCAACACCGCAAAACCCAAGGCAGGCGCCCTGCCGCCCTGACGCAATCGGGCGTAGGACACCTGGAATGATGAGATTGCGTACGTCCGGGGTTATCAGAAATCGATGGTCCCGGAGAACTTCACCAGCCGCGGGTCACCCTGGGTCAGGTAACCGCCGTTAGCCGAGGCCCAGTAGTTCTTGTCGGTCAAGTTCTCCACATTCACCCGCAAGGTCAGGTCTTTCTCCGCTACCTTCAACTTGTAGCGGGCACCAGCATCGAAACGGTTCCAGGTCGGCAGACTGACATTGTTCGCCGCATCGACGAACTGGCCACCGGTGCGCAGCATCCTCGCATTCAGCGCCAGCCCCGGCACGCCGGGCACGTCCCAGTCGACGCTGGCATTGAGCTGGAATGTCGGCACGCCGATGGCATGGTTGCCATCGTTGCTGCCGTTGGCGGTATTTTTCTGTTCCGAGGTCATGCGCGTGCCGCCGGCCATCAGGCGCAAGCCCTGGACTGGCTCGCCGAACAGACTCAACTCCAGGCCTTTGTTGACCTGCTCGCCGTCGCGAACGAAGACGTTGTTCAAGGTGTAGCCGTCCGAAGGCTTCTCGATACGGAACACGGCCAGGTTCGCACCAAAGGTCTGTCGGTCGAACTTGATACCAGCCTCAAGCTGCTTGGTGCGGCCTGGCGGGAACATCTCGCTGGCGTTCGACACATTGGCTGGCGCCGTCGGCCCCTGCGCCAGGCCTTCGATGCGGTTGGCATACAAGGAAATGCTGTCGGTGGCCTTGAAAACGATGCCATAGACCGGTGTGGTGATGGACTCCTCGTATGGGTCGCCTTTGCGGCTGCCGTCATTCGCCAGGTTGGGCTGCCCTTGGGAAACAGTGCCATCGTAGGTGTAGCTTTCCACCCGCAGTTGCTGCCGTCGCAAGCCGTAAGTCAGCAACAGGCGGTCATCGAAGACGCCAATGGTGTCGGAAATCGCGATGCTCCGCGCGCGAGTCTTGCCGGTGACACCAGGGTCACCCATGTCGCCACCCGTGCTGGTGACCGTGCCCGGCTTGGCCTGCTGCACGGTGTCGTAAATGTTGGTGTTGATTGGCGAATAGAAGATGTAGGCGTTTTCCGCCTGGGTCCACATGGTATTGGCTCCCACGGCGATCTGGTGGCTGATCGGCCCGGTCTGCAGCCGCCCATTCAGGCCGGTACTGAAGCTGGTGTTGTCTTCGCCGTGCACGATGTCCGAAGCGGTCATCGTCGCTGCGCCGCTGTTGCCGACCAGTACCGGCGTGCCGTAGGTACCCTGCTCGCGCGTGTGACGGGCGCCGCCGGCGAGGTAGGCGGTCCAGTTGTCGCTCAGGTCCCAGTCGCCACGAACCATGCCGAAGGTATCTTCCGACTCACTGTAACTCCAGTTCTGGCCATAGTTGTGACTGGCATCCGGTGCGGTCGGGGCCTTGGTCGCGGTGCTGCCCAGGCGCACCGAATTGCGCAGGTGGTTGATGCGCTGTTTCTGGTAGCCGATATCAGCCGACACGCGGAAGTTGTCGCCGCGGTAGTCCAGGCCAGCGGTGAACAGCTTGGTGCGCTGGTCCTGGTCGTCGACGGCGGTTTCACCTTCACGCTGGCTGAGGTTCAGGCGCGCGCCGAAGCGGTTGTCCTCACCGAAGCGCTGGCCGATATCCAGGTGCTCGCCAATGCGGCCATCAGAGCTGATGTCCTGGGTATAGCGGCGGGTCGGCTCATCGCCGGCGCGCTTGGGCTGCAGGTTGACGTTGCCGCCCAGGCCGGTGCCAGTCGGGCTTACGCCATTGAGGAAGGCATTGGGCCCCTTGAACACTTCGACCCGCTCGACGCCGTCGGTGGACATGATCTGTCGCGGCAAGATGCCGTACAGGCCATTGAATGAAATATCGTCGCCAGCCAACGGCAAACCACGGATCACGAACACCTTGGACTGGTTGCCGAAGCCGAATGATTCACGCACCGAAGGATCGTTGGCCAAGACGTCACCGATATCCTCCGCCTGCTGGTCCTCGATCACCTTGGCGGTATAACTGGTCATGGTAAACGGCACATCCATGTAGTCCTGGTTACCCAGCACGCCCATTCGCCCGCCACGGGCAACCTGACCTCCGGCAAACTCGTCCGGTAACGCGTCGGGCCGCGCTTTCAAGGCATCGGCGCTCACATCGGTCGCCTCCAGCTGAATCGGCTCGGCAGCCTGCGCCATCAGAGTTACGGAACAGCAGATCGCCAGTAAGGCGGGGCGTGAGGGAATACGGGAAGGCATTGGTAAATTCCTGACAGCGCTGAGGAAGTGAAACTAAATGTAAATGGTAATGCTTACCAAAAACAAACATCAACCCAGGTACGTGGCAAAGGGCTGCCATTTATCAGGATTTCTGATCACGATCGTCTTTCATCATCAGCCAGATCGGGCATACAGTCGCTGCTGTCACCCCTGCTCCAACGGTAGAGCCCATGCCCAGTCAACAACAAAAAAACGTCTCCCCTGCCCTCGAGCAGCTCATCCAGCGCGCCGGCCTGCCAGGCCCCACGCTCAGCGAAGCCCAGGCGCATGCCTTGCTGCAGATGCACTACGGCCTTGCCGGTGGGTTGTCGGCATTGGGCAGTCAGCAGGACCTGAACTTCCGGGTCGACACGGCTGGAGGGCAGTTCGTGCTCAAGGCCTGTCATGACAGCTACGCCAAGGTGGAGCTGGAGGCGCAGCATGCCGCCCTCGCCTACCTGCGTGAGCACGGCCTGTCGGTGCCCGCAGTACGTGCGGCGCACAGCGGCGAAAACTTGCTGGCCGTGGAGGTTGATGGCCAACCGCTGCGGGTACGCCTGCTCGACTACATTGACGGTCAACCGTTGACGCGTCTCAAGCACATGCCAGCGCAGGTGATGGCCGAAATGGGCAGGCTGTGCGCGCGGCTCGACAGCGCCCTGGCCGATTTCGACCACCCCGGCCTTGCGCGCACCCTGCAGTGGGACCCGCAACACGCCCAGGCGTTGATCCAGCATCTGCTGCCCGTCCTGCACAACACCGAGCAACGCGTCCGCATCGAACACGCCACCCGCGTCGCCGACGAACACCTCGCACCGCTGGTTGATCGGCTGCCAAGCCAGGCCGTGCACCTGGACATTACCGACGACAACACCGTCTGGGCCCGTGATGGCGAGCGCCAGTGGCAGTTGCAAGGAGTGATCGACTTCGGCGACCTGCTGCGCACGTGGCGCATCGCCGACCTGTCGGTGACCTGCGCGGCGCTGCTGCATCACGCCGAAGGCGACCCGCTGCGGATCCTGCCGGCGATCAGCGCCTACCAGGCGCTCAACCCGCTGACCGACGCCGAGCTGCGTGCGTTGTGGCCTCTGGTACTGAACCGCGCGGCAGTGCTGGTGCTGAGCAGTGCGCAGCAACTGGCCGTGGACCCGGGCAACCAGTACACCCGCGACAACGTCGCCCATGAGTGGGAAATCTTCGATACCGCCACCGCCGTGCCTTTCGCGCTAATGCAAGCGGCCATCCTGCAAGCTGCCGGCCTGCAGCCCGCCACGCCAGACCTGACCGGCTGCGCGCCGCTGCTGCCCGAACTTGCGGGGCAACCGGTGACGCGCGTGGACCTCGGCGTGCTCAGCGAGCATTGTGAAGCGGGCAACTGGGAGCAACCCGGCTTCGACCAACGTCTATTAACCCTGCACCCTGCCCCGGCCTGCAGCCTGCACGGGCAGTATCGCCTGTCGCAGACCCATATCGACCGCCCCGACGAACCCGCCACCTGCGCCCTTGGCGTCGAGCTGCATGTGCCCAACGGCAGCCCGGTGCAAGCGCCGGCAGCCGGCACCTGGCAGCACCGCGGCGACGGCCGGGGCTGCCTGCGCACCCCGCATTGGGCTTTGTGGCTGCAAGGCCTGGAAGACGCACCGGCAGACGGCCAGGCCGTGGAAAAGGGCCAGTTCCTGGGCAGCAGCTGCGGCTTCCTCAGCGTGCAGTTGTGCCTGGACAATGGCATCCATCCGCCGCGCTTCGCCACACCTTCACAAGCCGCCGCCTGGCTGGCCCTGTGCCCGTCACCGGCCGCCCTGCTGGGCTTCGATTGCGATGCCGAGCCGCTACCCGATCCGCAAGCGCTGCTGGCCCGCCGCGATGCCAGCTTCGCCCGCTCGCAGAAGCACTACTACGCGCAACCGCCGCACATTGAACGTGGCTGGCGCAACTACCTGATCGACATGCAGGGCCGTTCCTATCTGGACATGCTCAACAACGTCGCGGTGCTGGGCCATGGCCATCCACGCATGGTTGCCGAGTCGGCGCGGCAGTGGTCGCTGCTGAACACCAACTCGCGCTTCCATTACGCAGCAATCACCGAATTCTCCG
This sequence comes from Pseudomonas sp. USTB-Z, assembly GCF_019691255.1. Taxonomy (NCBI): domain Bacteria; kingdom Pseudomonadati; phylum Pseudomonadota; class Gammaproteobacteria; order Pseudomonadales; family Pseudomonadaceae; genus Pseudomonas; species Pseudomonas sp. USTB-Z. The sequence continues at coordinate 39,498 of NZ_JAECZP010000033.1, read as the reverse complement.
AGCGCCTGCTGGACCTGGCCCCCGAAGGTTTCGACCGGGTGTTCATGGTCAACAGCGGCACCGAGGCCAACGACCTGGCGATTCGTCTGGCCTGGGCCTACAGTGGCGGGCGCGATCTGCTCAGTGTGCTGGAGGCCTACCACGGCTGGTCGGTGGCCACCGATGCCATCTCCACGTCGATCGCCGACAACCCGCAAGCCCTGGAAACCCGCCCAGACTGGGTACACCCGGTCGAAGCACCGAACACCTTCCGCGGCCGCTTCCGCGGGGCCGACAGCGCCGCCGACTACCTGCAAGACGTCGACGCCAAGCTGGCTGACCTCGACGCCCGTGGCCGTCAGCTGGCGGGCATCATCTGCGAACCGGTGTACGGCAATGCCGGCGGTATCTCACTGCCCGCAGGCTACCTGCGTGCAGCCTATGCCAAAGTCCGCGCCCGCGGCGGGGTGTGCATCGCCGACGAAGTGCAGGTGGGCTATGGCCGCCTGGGCGAGTACTTCTGGGGCTTCGAGGAACAGGGCGTGGTGCCGGACATCATTACCATGGCCAAGGGCATGGGTAACGGCCAGCCACTGGGCGTGGTCATCACCCGTCGCGAAATCGCCGAGGCGCTGGAGGCCGAGGGCTACTTCTTCTCCTCGGCCGGTGGCAGCCCGGTCAGTTGCCGCATCGGCATGGCGGTGCTGGATGTCATGCAGGAGGAAGGCCTGTGGGACAACGCTCGTGACACCGGGCGCTACTTCAAGGCACGCCTGCAGGCGCTGGTCGACAAGCACCCGCTGGCCGGAGCGGCACATGGTTCGGGCTTCTACCTGGGGCTGGAACTGGTGCGCGACCGCACCACCCTGGAGCCGGCCACCGAAGAAACCATGATGCTGTGCGATCGCCTGCGTGACCTGGGCATCTTCATGCAGCCGACCGGCGACTACCTGAACATCCTCAAGATCAAGCCACCGATGTGCACCAGCCGGGCGAGCGTGGACTACTTTGTCGATTGTATTGATCAGGTACTGGGTGAAGGGCTGTAGGGATTGTGAAGCTGGCCGATGAGTGTTCATACTTTTCGGCCACAACGCTCCCGTCAGCAGGTTTTCGACAATGGCCTTTACCAGCGACTCCCTGGCGATTTTCCTCGCGGTGCTCGATGCCGGCTCGTTCTCCGCCGCCGCCCGCAAGCTGGGCCGTGTGCCTTCAGCCGTGAGCATGGCAATCGCCCAACTGGAAGCGGAACTGGACCTGCCCCTGTTCGACCGGGCCACGCGCAAAGCCTTGCCCACCAACGCCGCCCTGGCGCTGGAACCTCAGGCCAGGCAGGTCATCTGCCAACTCAACCTGCTGGATGCCCAGGCCCTGCAATTGCACAAAGGCCTGGAAAAGCGCCTGACCATCGCCATGGCGCCCGAGTTGCAGACCGGCCGCTGGAGCCAGCCGTTGGAAATCCTCGCCCAGGCATTTCCCAGCCTGGAAGTCGAGGTACGTTCGGCCACCCAGACCGAGGCCATTCGCCTGCTGCATGACGGCAGTGTGCAATTGGCATTGGTGTTCGAACGGCCCGGCATCGATGAGCGCGAATCCTTCCTCGAAGCCGGCAGCCAACTGCTGGTGGCCGTTGCCTCACCGCGCCATCCGGCCGGGCAGAACAGCGGTACGCCATTGCCTGAAGAGGCCTTTGCCGAACAACGGCAGATCATCGTGGCTTCGGGCAAGGCCACCGGATCGGACCCACGCATGGTGCTGTCCCGGCGCATCTGGCTGACCGACAGCTACCTGGCCACGCTGGACCTGGTGCAGTCCGGGCTGGGCTGGGCCTACCTGCCGCAGCCATTGGTCGAACCGCTGATTGCCTCGGGCGCACTGGCCGAGGTGCGCTTCGACAACATGGCCAGCCGCCTGCGCTTGTGGGTAGACATCATCTGGATCAAGTCGCGCCCGTTGGGCCTGGGCGCGCGACGCTACCTGGAAGTCATGCGCCAGCTGTTCGAGAAGGAGCCCCCCAGGGCCTGACACCCTTGCGCACGTCCAGGCCCTGCAGGCGATCGCCTTTGGGAGGGTTATGCTGTCGGCGCTACCAGCCTGTAGCCAACCCCCGCCTCGGTAATGATGAACCGCGGCGCCGTGGGGTCATCGCCCAGTTTCTGTCGCAGATGCCCGACCACGATGCGCAGGTAGTGGGTATCCTCCGCATGGGTCGGCCCCCAGATATCCTTGAGCAGCTGCTGCTGGGTAATTACCCGCCCGGGGTGCCCGGCCAACAGCGCCAGCAAAGCATACTCCTTGCGTGTCAATGCCACCTCAACACCCTCGAGCGTCACCCGGCGGAAGGCAAAATCCACCGTCAGCGGCCCAAAGCTGGCCGCCACTTCCGAGCCGCCGGCTTGGGGCACCTGGCGCAGCAACGCCCGCACGCGCGCGAGAAACTCCTGGATACCGAACGGCTTGGTCACATAGTCATTGGCACCACCATCCAGCGCATCGACCTTCTGCACTTCACTGGCACGCACCGACAACACCATCACCGGCACTGCACTCCATTCGCGCAACTCACGCAGTACCTGCTGGCCGTCCATGTCCGGCAGCCCCAGGTCGAGCACCACCAGGTCCGGCTTGCCCAATGCCGCCTGGGCCAACCCTTCGGCACCGGTGGCGGCCTCCAGCACCTTGTAGCCTTGCGAGGCCAGGCTGATACGCAGGAACTTGCGGATCTGCGGTTCATCGTCGATGACCAACAGGGTGGCGGACTGGCTCATGGGGTTTCGCTTTCGGCTTCAGGTTGAGGAGGCAGCGGCAAGCATAGAGTGATGCTGGTGCCTTGGCCATCAATGCCTTCGCCCACCAGAATCTGCCCGCCATGGGCACCGATCATGCCCTGGCAGATCGCCAGGCCCAGCCCGGTACCCTGCCCGCCGCGGTCGCCACGGGCGGCGGTGTAGAACATGTCGAAGATTTTCTCGCGGTCGGCTTCGGGAATGCCGGGGCCCTGGTCGCTGACGGTCAAGCGCAGCTGGTCGTCATGCACCGCCACCTGCAGCTCAAGCCGACCATTGGCCGGCGAAAAGCGTGCGGCGTTTTCCAGCACGTTGACCAGTGCCTGCTCGATCAACGCCGCATGCACGAACAGCAATGGCAGCTCGGCCGGCACGTCCGTGTGCACACGCAGCGGCGCCAGCACCACCCGCAGGCGGTTGAGCGCACTGCCGACGATATCCGCCGGGGCCACCCAGTCGCGGGCCAGCTTGAGGCCGCCATGGCCCAGGCGGGTCATGTCCAGCAGGTTCTGGATGTAGCGATCGAGGCGTTCGGCTTCGTTACGGGTGCCCTCCAGCAGCTCGCGGCGGTCTTCAGCCGGGATCGCATCGCCCAACGCCAGCAGGCTGTCGATGCTGCCACGCATGGCGGTCAACGGCGTGCGCAAGTCATGGGATACGGAAGCCAGCAGGGCGCTGCGCAGTTGCTCGGTTTCGCCGTGCAGGCGTGCGGCTTCCAGCTGTTCGGCCAGGCGTGCGCGGGCCAGGGCCTGGGCCAGGGGCTGGCCTAGGGCGGTGAGCAGGCGCCGCCGTGGGTCGCTGAGCGGCTGCCCGTTGCGCGGGCGCACGCCCAGCAGCGCCAGCGGCTGATCGTCCACCGCCAATGGCCACCACCACCAGCGGCCATTAGGCAGGGTATCGCTGCCGTGGCCGGCGGCCTGCCCGTGCTGCCAGGCCCAATCGGCAGCCGCCCGTTCGGTGTCGCTGAAGGTGCAGGCTTCCCCGCTGGCCACTTGCAACTGGCCTTCGGCGTTGCGCTCCAGCAAGCACACCTGGGTGTCCTGCCAGCCGTCCAGGTGCTGGCCGGCAGCCTTGAATATGGCTTGGCGGTCGGTGGCTACCGTCAAGCGGCGAGACAGGTCGAGCAACTGGCTGGTCTGCGCCTGGGTCTCGCGCAGCGCCTGCAACTGGCGACGCTGGCGCGCGGCCAGGTTGCCGGTGAGCGCAGCCATCAACAGAAAGAACACCAGGGTCAGCACGTCTTCTTCGCGCTGGATGGTGAACGAGAAGTTGGGCGGTATGAACAGGAAGTCATAGGCCAGGAACGACAGCGCGGCGCAAGCCAGCGCAGGTCCCAGGCTACTGCGCACTGCGACCAGCAACACCGCCGCCAGGAACACCAGCGAGATATTGGGCAGCGCCAGCACACTGGACACCGCCCAGGCCAGACCCGCAGCCATCACGGTGGCCAGCAGCGCCAGCAGGTAATGACGCCACACCCACACCCGCCGCACGGCTGAACGCGGCGCTGGCGGCTGCACGTCGCGGTCCAGCACGTTGATTTCCAGGCCACGGCTTTCGCGCAGCAGCCGCGCCGCCACACCCGCGCCGAACAAACGCCGACGCAGGCGGTTGCGGGACTGCCCGACCAGCACCAGGCTGGCCCGCCGTTCGACAGCATGCTGGATCAGCGTACGGGCCACTTCGCCAGCACGCAGCAGCACCACCTCCCCGCCCAGTCGCTCGGCCAGTTGCTGCGCGGCTTGCAAACGATGCCGTGCGGTTTCGTCACGCAGGCGGCCGTTGTCCACATGCACCAGGCTCCACGGCAGGTGGCGGCGCTGGGCCACGCGGCTGGCATGGCGCACCAGGCGTTCGGCCTGGTCATCACCGTCTATGCCCACCAGCAACCGGCCGCGCAAGGCCGGCGCCTCCTGGCCGCGCTGACGATAGCCGTGGGCCAGGTCGGCATCGACCTGAGCAGCGGCGGTCTGCATGGCCAGCTCGCGCAGGGCGGTGAGGTTGGTTTGCGAAAAGTACGCATCGATGGCCGCCCGAGCTTGCTCGGGCACGTACACCTTGCCTTCACGCAGGCGTTCGAGCAGCTCTCGCGGAGGCAGGTCGATCAGCACCAGCTCGAACGCTTCCTGCAGCACCCAGTCCGGCAGGGTCTCGCGCACTTGCACGCCGGTAATGTCACGGACCTTGTCGTTGAGGCTTTCCAGGTGCTGGACGTTGACCGTGGTGTACACGTCGATGCCTGCGGCCAAGAGTTCTTGCACGTCCTGCCAGCGTTTGGCGTGGCGGCTGCCGGGGGCGTTCGTGTGGGCCAGTTCGTCCACCAGGGCCAAGGCCGGTGCGGCACGCAACAGGCCGTCAAGGTCCATTTCCTCGAGGGTGACGCCACGGTACTGGCTACGCAGCAAGGGCTGCTGATGCAGCCCTCCGAGCAACGCTTCGGTTTCGGCGCGGCCATGGGTTTCGACCACCCCGGCCAACACCTGCACGCCCTGGCGTTGCTGGGCGTGTGCGGCCTGGAGCATGGCGAAGGTCTTGCCGACGCCGGGGGCAGCGCCGAGGAACACCTTCAGCCGGCCCCGGCCGGTGCGTGGGAGGTTGGCCAACAGCGCATCGGCGCGGGCGGAGTCACTCATGTTTCATCCTTTGCTTTTTCCAGCAGTCGGCCACTTCAGGGAAAGCCCCCTTAACGTGTAGGAGCGTGTTTACCCGCGAATACGTCAGTGGCACCACCACCGCATTCGCGGGTAAACCCGCTCCTACAGGCTTCCTGCCAGCGCTTCGATTACCTGACAATGGCAAGCTTTTCCAAGGCCTGGTTCAACGCCAGCACGTTGACCACCGGCGGGCCGATCAATGGGTGGAGGGTGGCCTGTTCCAGCAAGGCTTGCAAGCGCTCGACCGGCAGCTGCCGTGCCGCCGCCACCCGCGGGATCTGATAGGCCAAGGCCTCCGGTGGCAGGTGCGGGTCCAGGCCGCTGCCCGAGGTGGTCAGCAGCGCCTGCGGCACTGGCCCCTGCTGCGCCTGATACAACGTGGCCGCATCGCCCTTTACCCGCTCAGCCAGCGCCGGGTTGCTCGGCGACAGGTTGCTGGCGCCGCTGGCCACGGTCGCGTAGGCACCTGCCGAGGGCCGCGAGTGGAACCAGCCATCGCCCTGGAAGTCCTGGGCGATCAATGCCGAACCCCGCACCTGGCCTTGCGCATCGCGTACCAGGCTACCGTTGGCCTGGTTCGGGAAAGCGACTTGGGCAATACCGGTCACCGCCAGCGGATACAGGGCGCCCGTCACCAGGGTCATCAACAAAGCCAGGCTCAATGCCGGGCGTAGATAAGCAGTCATGGCGGCCTCCTCAGACCAGGTTCAGGGCGTTGAGCAGCAGGTCGATCAGCTTGATCCCGGCAAACGGCACCACAATGCCACCCAGCCCGTAGATCAGCAGGTTGCGCCGCAACAGGTGCGCCGCACTGGCCGCCTGCACGCGCACCCCACGCAGCGCCAGCGGGATCAGCACGATGATGATCAGCGCGTTGAACACGATCGCCGACAGGATGGCGCTCTGCGGGCTGGCCAGTTGCATCAGGTTGAGCACACCCAGTTGCGGGTAGATGGCAGCGAACAGCGCCGGCAGGATGGCGAAGTATTTGGCCACGTCGTTGGCAATGGAGAACGTTGTCAACGCACCGCGGGTGACCAGCAGCTCCTTGCCGACCTGGACTACGTCCAGCAGCTTGGTCGGGTCGCTGTCCAGGTCGACCATGTTGGCGGCCTCCCGCGCAGCCTGAGTGCCGTCGTTCATGGCCATGCCTACGTCAGCCTGGGCCAGTGCCGGGGCGTCGTTGGCACCGTCGCCACACATGGCAACCAGGCGGCCGTCATTCTGCTCCTGGCGAATACGCGCCAGCTTCTTCTCGGGCGTGGCCTCGGCCAGCACGTCATCTACCCCCGCTTCGGCGGCGATGGCGGCCGCAGTCAACGGGTTGTCGCCGGTTACCATCACCGTGCGGATGCCCAGCTTGCGCAGCTCGGCGAAGCGCTCGCGGATGCCAGGCTTGACCACGTCCTTGAGGTGGATCACACCCAGCAAGCGCTTGTCGACGCACACCAGCAACGGGGTGCCACCACTCTGCGCGATGCGTTCGACTTCACGGGCCAGCGCCGCCGGCATTTCCAGGCGTTGCATACCGACGAAGGCCAGCACCGCATCGACGGCGCCCTTGCGGTAGCGGTGCTGCTGGAAGTCGATGCCCGACAGGCGTGTCTCGGCACTGAACGCCACCGCTTCGAACTGCCCGGCAGGCGGGTCGACAAAGTCGTGCAACTGGCGCAGGTATTCGACAATCGATTTGCCTTCAGCGGTGTCGTCGGCCAGCGACGCCAGCAAGGCGCCCTCCCCCAGTTCCTTGGCGGTAATGCCCGGTGCAGCATGCAGTGCGCTGCAGCGGCGGTTACCGAAGGTGATGGTGCCGGTCTTGTCGAGCATCAGCGTATGCACGTCCCCGGCCGCCTCGACGGCGCGGCCCGAGCGGGCAATGACATTCAGCCGTACCAGCCTGTCCATGCCGGCGATACCGATGGCCGACAGCAGGCCGCCGATGGTGGTCGGGATCAGCGTCACCAGCAGCGCGGCCAGGAAGATCAGCGGCAGGCTGCCACCCACGAAGTGGGCGAACGGCTGCAAGGTCACCACCACGATCAGGAAAATCAGGGTCAGGCCGATCAGCAGGATGTCGAGGGCGATTTCGTTCGGGGTCTTCTGCCGCTTGGCCCCTTCAACCAGGGCGATCATGCGGTCCAGGGTCGACTCGCCCGGGTTGCTGGTGATGCGGACAAGCAGCCAGTCGGAGACCAGCCGCGTATTGCCGGTCACCGCCGAGCGGTCGCCACCTGATTCGCGTATGACCGGCGCGGACTCGCCGGTAATGGCGGCCTCGTTGACGGCCGCAATGCCTTCAATCACCTCGCCGTCGCCGGGGATCATTTCGCCGGCGACCACGCGTACCAAATCGTCCTTGCGCAGCGCGCTGGCAGCTACCGTCTCGTAGCTGCCATCACGCAGACGACGCTGGGCGGTCAGGCCCTGGCTGCCGGCCTTGAGGCTGTCGGCGCGGGCCTTGCCACGGCCTTCGGCCAACGCCTCGGCGAAGTTGGCGAACAACACGGTGAACCACAGCCACAGGGCAATCTGCACCGCAACACCGGTGCTCACGCCGCCGCCGGGGGCGAAACACAGCACGGTGGTCAGCACCGCGGTCAGGGCCACCACCAGCATTACCGGGGAGCGCTTGAGCTGACGCGGGTCGAGCTTGACGAACGCCTGCACCAGCGCCGGGCGCCACAGCGCGGCGAAGCGGGTCTGGTCCTTGGCATTGTGCCGGCTATTCACTTCAGGAATGGGCATGTTCATGATCGGTCCTCAAAAACCCAGGCTAAGGTGTTCGGCGATTGGCCCAAGGGCCAGGGTCGGCAGGAAGGTCAGGCCACCGACCAGCAGGATGGTCACCAGCAGCAAGCCGGTGAACAGCGGGCCGTGAGTCGGGAAGCTGTTCTGCCCCAGCGGCGCGCTTTTTTTCGCCGCCAGGCTGCCGGCCAACGCCAGTATCGGCAGGATGTAGCCGAAGCGGCCGATGAGCATGGCCAGGCCGATCATCAGGTTGTGGTACACGGTGTTGGCGCCAAACCCGGCAAAGGCCGAGCCGTTGTTGGCCGAGCCCGAGGTATAGGCGTACAGCAACTGGCTGAAACCATGCGCCCCCGGGTTGGTGACCGCCCCGGCCGGGCCGGGCAGGCTGGCGGCGATGGCGCCAAGTACCAGCACGCCGACCGGCATCACCAGCAGGGTTGCCACCAGAAGCTGCACTTCACGGGCCTGCAGCTTCTTGCCCAGGTATTCCGGGGTACGGCCAATCATCAGCCCGGCCAGGAACACCGCGATAAGGACGAACAGCAGCATGCCGTAGAGGCCCGCGCCGACGCCGCCGAATATCACCTCGCCGACCATCATGTTGACCATCGCCACCATACCGGTCAGCGGGTTCAGGCTGTCGTGCATGGCGTTGACCGAACCGTTGGAGGCGGCGGTGGTGGTGACCGCCCACAGCACCGAACCGGTGGTGCCGAAGCGGCTTTCCTTGCCCTCCAGGGGGGCGGTCTGCTGCACCTGCGTGCTGTCCAGGGCCGGGTTTGGCTGGTGCTCGGACCACAGCGCCGTGCTACCGCCGATCAGGAACAGGGCAAGCATGCAGGCGAGGATGGCGCGGCTCTGACGCAGGTCCTTCACGTAGTGACCGAAGGTGAACACCAACGCCACCGGAATGAGGATGATCGATGCCACCTCGAACAGGTTGCTCCAGGCCGTTGGGTTTTCGAACGGGTGCGCCGAGTTGACGCCGAAGAAGCCACCGCCATTGGTACCCAATTGCTTGATGGCGATCTGGCTGGCGGCCGGCCCCAGCGGAATGGTCTGGTCGGCACCTTGCAAGGTCAGCGCGTGGGCGTAGTCGGCAAAGGTCTGCGGTACGCCCTGCCACACCAGCAACAGCGCCAGCAGCAAGCACAGCGGCAACAGGCCGTAGAGGGTGGCACGGGTCATGTCGACCCAGAAGTTGCCCAGCGTCGTCGCGCTGCGCCGGGCGATACCGCGGCACAGGGCAACCAGCACGGCCAGGCCGGTGGCAGGGCTGACAAAATTCTGCACGGTCAGGCCAAGCATCTGGCTCAGGTAGCTGACCGACGCCTCACCGCTGTAGGCCTGCCAGTTGGTGTTGGTAACGAAACTGACGGCGGTGTTGAACGCCAGCGACCATTCCTGGCCAGGCAGGTGCTGTGGGTTGAGTGGCAGGTGGCCCTGCAACAGCAGCACGCTGAACAGCAGCAGGAAGCCGACCAGGTTGAACGCCAGCAGGGCCAGGGTGTATTGCCGCCAGTTCTGCTCCTGGCTGGCGTTCACACCCGCCAGCCGGTAACAGCCCTGCTCGACCGGCCCCAGCACAGGCGTCAGCCAGGTACGCTGGCCTTCCATGACCTTGAAGTAGAACCGCCCGAGCCAGGGTGCTGGTAGCAGCACGATGGCAAAGAATGCCAGGAGCAAGGCGAAATCGTAACTGTGCATGGCCGCTCCCTAGCTGCGATCGGCGCGCAGCAGCGCCACCAGCAGATAAAACGCCAATGCCACTGCCAGCAGCAGTGACAGCCCGTCGAGCATGTTCATGTGTGGTTCTCCCCGTGTTACGGCTTGGGCCGCTTTGGGGAAATTGTCCGAGGGAGGGGCGTAAAGGGGCGAGATCGGGGGATGGGGGTGGGGATAAAGAATGCGTAAAGATCAGCGTTGTGGTTTGCCTGTAACGGCCTCTTCGCGGGCTCGCCCGTTCCCACGGGCACTGCACAGCCTTAACGGCCTGTGTGGTACCTGTGGGAGCGGGCAAGCCCGCAAAAGGGCCGACGCAGGCTTACTGTTGTGGCGGCTGCGCCGCGTTTCGGCTCCAGTCCAGCAGGAGGCTGTAGCCCACCGCCAGCAAGGTCGGCCCGATGAACAGGCCAATGAAGCCGAAGGCAAGCAAGCCGCCGAACACGCCCAGCAGCACGATCACCAGCGGCAGGTTGCCCCCACGGCTGATCAGGTACGGTTTGAGCACGTTGTCCACGCCACTGATGACGAAGGTGCCCCAGACGCCCAGGAACACCGCCATGCCGTATTCGCCCTTCCACACCAGCCAAGCGGTGGCCGGGATCCAGGCCAGTGGCGGCCCCATGGGGATCAGGCTGAGCATGAAGGTCACCAACCCCAGCACGATCGCCCCGGGCACCCCGGCGATCAGGAAGCCGATCAATGCCAGCAGGGCCTGCGCGGCCGCCGTGCCGATCACCCCGTTGACCACCCGCTGCACGGTAGCGGCTACCAGGTCCAGGTAATACTCGGCGCGTTCGCCCACCAGCCGGTGCAGCAAGCGCAGCACGAATGCCGCCAAGCGTGGCCCGTCGCGGTAGAAGAAGAACACGAACACCAGGCTCAGGGTCAGTTCCAGCACGCCGCTGCCGATCTGCGCGCTGCGCGCCAGCAACCAGTTGCCCACCTGCCCAAAGTAAGGCTTGATCGAGGTAAGCAAGGCTGCGCCTTGCTGGTCCAGCGATTGCCAACCGTTGACCAGACGCTCGCCAACGAATGGAATGCCACCCAGCCAGGCCGGTGCATCGGGCAGGCCGTCGACCTGCACGTCACGCACGAACGCCGTAGCGTCGCGGATGTGATCGGCCAGGTTGAACCCCAGCCACACCAGCGGCAGTGCCACGATCAGGATCCAGGCCATGGTCAGCAGGCCGGCTGCCAGCGTCTCACGACCGCCCAGCAGGCGCGTAAGGAAGCGCATCAACGGCCAGCTGGCAAAAGCCAGGATGGCCCCCCACAGCAATGCCGATATGAACGGTGCCATCACCCACAGGCCGGCACCTAGCAACGCCACCAGCAGAATCTGGACCAGCAGGCGATCATTGTTAACCATGAGGGTGCTCGTTCAAGGGATCAGTTCAAGGTGCAGGCCGTCTGTAGGCGCGCTGCCGACTTCAAGACGGCGATTGCGCACCCCGGCCTTGACCAGCGCCTCGCGCCAGGCCTCAGCCTGGGCGCCACTGAGGCTGACGCGCAAGGTGCTGTCAAGGTTCAGGCTGCGGGCCAGCAGGTTTACCCAGGCGTCTTGCGGCGCAGCAAGGTCAGGGTAGTCGAGCTTGCCGGTGTCACGCATTTCGCGCAGCACCGTGGCGGCGGTTGGCAGCAGCTCGCCCAGCGGGCTGCCTGCGATGAACTCTTCCACATGCAGATAGGCACGGCGGTTGCCACGGGTAACGCTGTACAGCGCGACCAGGGTGTCGGCCTCGTCTGCCGAGCGGCGTAGCAGGATGAACGCCTGCTGCTCGTCGCCTCCGTTGAGGCGGGCATTGGCGAACACATCATTGGCCCACAGGCTGGCCTCACCGCAATCACGTCCCTGACACCAGAACAACGGGTAGCCACCCTCGCGCACAAGTGCTTCGCGGGCACTGGTGAAGGCCTCGCGTGCAGTCCGCTCGACGGGCAATTCGTAGGTTACCGAGCTGACCTGACCGCGGCTTTCGACTTTGTCATCGACCCGCAGGCGGCCACTGATCTTGCGTAGCGGGCCCATCGGGTAGACCCGCTCCTGTTCCGTCGCCGGGCGTTGATCGACCACCTTGGCGTCCTGCGGGACCGGCAGGACGCCGGCCCACGACACGGGGGTGGCGAGCACCAGACAGGCAGCCAAGGCAGTGCGAATGGAAACGGGTACGCTCATTGGCGAACCAGGCGGCGCTCAGCGCCGAATTGAAGCTCCAGGATGTCTGGCAGTTGCATGGTTGTCTCCCTGTTCAACCCGCCAAGCCTCGACACTTGTCCGGTGCAAGTCAAGCAAAGCCAAAGAAGCGATTGATACAGTCTGCAACAAGGGCCGCGCCCTGCGCATCGTTCAGGTGCAGGTGATGGCCGCCGGGTAGTGTCACCTGTTCAAAGGGTAGCTGCTCCAGCAACCCGGCGTGGCGCGCCAGCATACCGTCGGCGGCCACCACCAAGAGCGCCGGGCAACTCACCCGCCGCACATAGGCCATGGCCTGGGCCTCGCTCAGGCGCACCGGCGAGGGCAGGGTCAGCCGGCTGTCGCTGCGCCAGCTGTAGCCACCGGGCACCGGCATCAGGCCACGCTGGGCCAGCAGCTCCGCCGCTTCACGGCTGACCGCGACCATGCCTTTCATCCGGGCTTGCACCCCTGCTTCCAATGTCGCATACACCGACTTGCGCTTGCCATCCAGCCGCAACTGGGCTTGCAGTGCCATCCCTAAGCGCTCACCTGCGTCCTGCTCGGCGCCAGTCGGCGGGATCACGCCGTCGATAAGCGCCAGGTGACTGACCCGATCGGGCAATGCACCGGCCAGTTGCACCGAAATGATCGCGCCCAGCGAATGCCCCAGCAGGGCGAAACGCGGCCAACCCAGTTGCTCGGCCACGCGCAGCACGTCATGGGCATAGTCGGCCAGGGCATAACCGGCGCCAAGCGGGCGGTGCTCCGAATAACCATGGCCGGCCAGGTCCAGGGCGACGAGGCGTAGACCTTTCAGTTGCGGTGCCAGGCGGGCAAAGCTGTTGGCATTGTCCAGCCAGCCATGCAGGGCAATCACCGGCAGCCCGTCTTCGGGGCCGAACAGGTGTGCAGCCAGTTCGATATGGCCCAGGCTCAGACGAATTTCCTCAACGTGTGCGCTCATGCCTGGCTCCAGCGGTCGAACAGGCCCTTGATCAGGCTGGCAGTGTCGGCCGGGCGCTCCAGCGGGAACATGTGCCCACCCGGTACACTGTGGTATTCACCTTTGGGCATACTGCGCACAGCCAAGGTGTGGTGGCGACGAATGACGTTGCTCCGGTTGCCGCGCACCATGGCCAGCGGCACCTGCAACTGGCGCGCAGGGGCGGGGCTGGTATGCGGGATGCTGCGGTAGATGCTGATTTCAGTAGCAGGGTCGAAGCGCAACTGCAGCCCTTGTTCCACCACCTGCAGGCCATGTTCTACATAAGCGTCGAGGCAATCGGGATCGAAATGGCGGAACAGTGATTTGCCAGCGAAATAGTCCCGGGCGCTGTCGCGGTCATTGAACGTTTCGCGACGCCCCAGGGTACGCCCGGCCGGTGTGATGCGGTCAATGAAACCAAAGCGCTTGGCTGTACGCAGCAGCCATTGATCAGCGCGGGTGAGCACCGGGGAGTCGAGCATCACCAGCCCCCGGTAGTACTCGGGGCAGCGCAATGCCGCGTGCAGGTGCAACACGCCACCCAGCGAATGGCCGACGCCCCAGACCGGCTGGTCCTGCTGCGCCAGGTGATGCAACAATTCATCGACCAGGCTTTGCCAGTTTTCGTCCACGGGAAAGCGCGGGTCATGCCCGTGCTGGGCCAGGTGCTGCACCTGATAGTCCGGCGCCAGCGCTGCAAACAGCTTGCCGTAGGTGGCCGATGGGAAACCGTTGGCATGGGCGAAGAAGATCTGCTGCGACATGGCGCCTGGTCCGGACCGGAATGATGGCCCATTGTCGGCATCGCGGGGCGGTTCGGCAATGTCCATAAAGGTCATCGGCGAGGGGGATCAGGTCATGCCGAGCGGTCGAAACTGCTCAGCGACCGACGCAGGCAGGCCTGCATATAGGCCACTTGGCTCTCCAGCGCCTCGCGGGCCAGACGCTGGTCCTGGTAGTCCAGTTGCAGGCGGCGCAAGGCCAGACAACTGGTTTGCAGCAGGTGCGAGACCCGCAGGCAGGCGTCCTGCAGCGTCCGCAGGTCCTGCTCGCATTGTTGCCTCGCAACAGGGTCCAGCCCAGGGTTGTCGTTCACCTTGCGCATCAGGTGGTAAAGCTTGGCATCGGCCGATTCACGCAGCAGGCTGTATTGGGCGAAATCCAGCGAAGTACCTTGGTCAACCTGTTCCAGGGTGGGTTGCAGGTCCAGGGAGCGCAACAGCTCCAGCATTTCACCCCTCATTCGCCGTTCCCTGATGTTTGCCATGTGGCAACGCTAACAAGCGGTGGTGAAGTGCGACAACTGACAAAAATGCCAGTTGCCTTATCGCTCTTTACCCATGCCAGCATGCAGACGCGAGCGAAACAGTGGCCTGCACAAGCCATGGGACGTTCACGCGGGTGAGTGGATGGCCCGAAGCGTCATCAACCCGGCCAGCGGCCACTCCCCTTCCAGTTCTGCCAGGCTGGCAGTGCTCATGGCTGCCGGCTGTTGCCTGTGGCCGTGCTCCAGTGCACCGACCAAGGTGCCTACCAGCGGCTGGTGGCTGACCAGCAGCACATGCTCAAGCCCCAGGCGCTCGATTTCGCCGATGACCTGCTGTACATCACCCTCGGGTGTCAGCCAGGGCACGGTGCGCACCGGTTCGGCGAAACCCAGGGTGTCATGCACCAGCGCGGCGGTCTGCTGGGCGCGTACGTAAGGGCTGGCGACAATCGCCTGCAGTGGCTGCCCGATCAGGTAAGCCGCACTGTGCAGCACCTGCTCGCGACCATGGGCCGTCAACCGGCGCTCGGCATCTGTCTTGGCCCGCGGCTCAGCTTCACCGTGGCGCAGCACCCACAGCTTCACAGCTTGGGTTCCTCGTCACGCACCGGATGCGCGGCCGGTGCCACGGCGTGCGCGGCTTCACCTTCCGGCGCACGCGGGGCCGGCCAGTCTGCGAACGGCCATGGCTTCTGGTCGCTGTGGAAACTGCCGAAGCGACCGATCTGTGCCAGGTACTGGCTCAGGCTGTCGCCGAAGTTCATCAGGCTGGCGCTGGGCGCGCCATACACCAGTCGGTAGATCAGCTGTACCAGCACCAGGCCACCCAACAGCAACTCGGCCAGTTGCCAGACCACCAGGAACACCAGCATCCACAGCACCCGCAGGATGATCGACTCGCGCTGGGCGCGTTCGGGCGTATCGTTCATGTGTTGCTCCTTGCTCGTGTCAGAGCCGCCAAGGGCTCAGTTGAAACCGCTGATGGAAATGAAATCGACATCGGTCTTGGGCTCGGCGCGCATCAGGTGCTCGATCACCTGGTTCAGCGTGCGGCCTTCGAACAGGATGGCATGCAGGCCGGCCACCAGCGGCATGTACACCTGCACTTGCTGGGCTTTGGTCTTGAGCACCTTGAGCGTGTTGACACCTTCGGCCACTTCGCCCAGGCGGCTGACTGCCTCTTCCAGGCTTTGACCCTGCCCCAGTGCGTAGCCAACCTGATAGTTGCGGCTCTTGGGCGAGGAGCAGGTGACGATCAGGTCACCGACACCGGCCAGGCCGAGGAAGGTCATGGGGTTGGCGCCCTGGCTGACGGCGAAACGGGTCATCTCGGCCAAGGCCCGGGTAATCAGCATGCTCTTGGTGTTCTCGCCCATCCCCAAGGCCACAGCCATGCCGGCGATGATCGCGTAAACGTTCTTCAATGCACCGCCCAGTTCGACGCCGAAACGGTCGGCACTGGCGTAGACGCGGAAGGTACGCCCGTGCAGCACGGCCTGTACCTGCTGGCACAGATCTTCGTGCTCACTGGCCACCACTGTGGCAGTCAGTGCATGTTCGGCGATTTCGCGCGCCAGGTTGGGCCCTGACAAAACGCCGATGCGCGCCTCGGGGGCGATTTCTTCGAGGATCTGGCTCATCAGCTTGAAGCTTTGCGCTTCGATGCCCTTGGTCAGGCTGACCAGGCCTTTGCCGCGCAGCAGCTCGGCATGCGGTGCCAGCACGCTGCGCAAGGCACTCGATGGCAGGGCAACGAAGATCAGCTCGCTGGCCTGCAGGGTGGCCAGCAAGTCGTTGACCGGCTCAACCCCATCGTGCAGGCGGATACCCTTGAGGTAGCGCGGATTCTCGCGATTCACACGCATGGCCTCGGCCTGCGCCGGGTCGCGCATCCATTGACGCACCGGCACACCGTTTTCCGCCAGCAGGTTCGCCACGGCGGTGCCGAAGCTACCGCCGCCCAGAACCGCAACAGGTTGCTGTTCAGTCATATCCAATCCATTAAAGCCAAAAGTTAAGTGGCGACCCCGCCATTATACGGCTCGCCTGCCATGCGCCAAGGTCAGCAACGCAGATCACACTGTCATGGCCACGTTGCAACAAATGCAGGCGCGAGCGTGCTCGCGATGCACCGCGCCGGCGGCGCTCGATTTCCGCCCCCACGAAAGCGTCAAGACAGGCACGCTGCAAAACCGCTGCAGATCACTGGAAAATACGCCAAGGTCAGTTACCATGCCTGTTTCAATCCTGAAACAAAGGCCGCTCCGTGTTCCCTGGCACGCCACCGTACCCGCGCCTGCTGTTATTGACCGCCCTGCTCGGCGGCCAGGCTGCGGCCGACGACCTGTTCATCGACACCCCCGACCTGCCACAGGTTCTGACCGCCACACGCCTGAAACAATCCCCCGCCGCTGTCCCGGGCAGCATGACCGTACTCGACAGCGAACTGATTCGCGCCAGCGGTGCCCGTGACATCCCCGAACTGCTGCGCCTGGTACCGGGCATGATGATCGGCTACGGTGCCGGCAATCAACCCACGGTCAACTACCACGGCAGCAACGTCAACGACGCACGGCGCATGCAGGTACTGATCGATGGCCGTTCGGTGTACCGCGCAGGCCTGGCCACGGTGGACTGGAGCGACATCCCCTTGGCCATGGAGGACATCGAGCGCATCGAGGTGTTCCGCGGCCCGAACACCGTCAGCTATGGCGCCAACGCGCTGATGGCAGTGGTCAACATCCTCACCCGCAACCCCGCCGACAGCCATGGCACACGGCTGAAAGTGACGCGCGGCCAGGACGGCATCAACGACTTCTATGCCAGCCACGGCTTCGGTTGGGACGGTGGCGACATGCGCCTGTCGCTGTCGGGCCAACAGGACGACGGCTTCGATGAGAACCAGTTCGGCCAGGACTACCGCGACAGCCGCCGCCTGACCCGCTTCAACCTCAGCGCCAACCACAACCTGGCGGTCGACCAGACCCTGGAGTGGCAACTGGCGGCCAAGGAAGGCAGCAATCAGCGGCCCTACACCTACCAGCCGGTGTTCCAGCAGTACGAGTCCGGGAACAATGCCGACGTCAACGCCAAGGACTATGCGGGCTCGTTGCGCTGGACCAAAGACTTCAGCGCTGAACACAGCCTTTATATCCAGGGCTCAGCCCAGCATTTTGATCGCCAGCAAGTGTGGCGCGCCTGTGATGCCTTGCAGTCGTTCAGCCCCGAACTGACCCAGCTCTGGCAGATGAACCCCGACTTCGCCGAAAAAGTAGCGCGCGGTATTGCGACCGGCGCCCCCCTTTCCACTGACGACCCAGCCCTGAAAGGCCTTCTGCAGAAAGTGCAGCAGCAATGGGAGCAGGGAGGGCGGGAGCAGGTCTGCGGCGATGTGGACCAGAGCACCCGTGAAACCCGCTATGACCTGGAAATCCAGGACACCCTGAGCCTGACTGATAGCCTGCGTCTGCTCAGTGGCATGAACTACCGCTATGATCGCGCCGACTCGCAGACCTACTTCAACGGCAGCATCGACGACCAGACCTGGCGCCTGTTCGGCCAGCTGGAATGGCGGGCCGACGAGCACTGGATATTGCAGGGTGGGGCCATGTTCGAAGACTCGCGCCTGTCAGGCAGTTCGCTGACCCCACGCGTCGCGGTCAACTACCTGATCACCCCACGCCACGGCCTGCGTGCGGTGTACTCCGAAGCGGTGCGCTCGCCCGACATGTTCGAGAACAACGTCAACTGGAGTTACACGGTCAAGAACCTCACCCCCAATTCATTCGGCCTGCAAAACGGTGAGTACTTCGTCAAGACCCGTGGCCCTGGCGACCTTGAACAGGAGCGCATGCGCTCGCGCGAGCTGGGCTACAACGGCTACTTCAGCGACATCGACCTGAGCCTGGATGTGAAGCTGTTCTACGACGAGATCACCGGCATGATCAGCGAGCCGCTGAGGAACAACCAGTACATCGCCAGCAACGCCAACAAGGCCCGTTTCAGCGGCAGCGAGGCGCAAATGGACTGGCGCCCCACCCTGCGCGACCGCCTGCGCCTGACCTATGCTTACGTCGATGCCTGGGCCAGTAACCCCGACGACCGTCGCCTTAGCGCCCGCAACAGCGGCTCGGCCGGGTGGATGCGCGAATGGGGTGCCGGCTGGTCGAGCGCGCTGTTCTATTACGGTGACGATGCCCTCAACCAGTACCGCTACGAGCGTCTGGACCTGCGCCTGGCCAAGCGTTTTCGGGTGTATGGCAGCAACCTGGAGCTGGCGGCGCTGTGGCAGCAGCGCCTGGACGATGAACCGACCTCGGCCCTGCAGAACCGCTACGACAGCCGTCACCGCCTGAGCGTGAGCGCGGAGCTGGAGTTCTGATGGCCCTGGTGCTGCGCCTGCTGCTGCTCTGCCTGTGGCCGTTGGGGCCTTTGTCCGCCAGCGAAGTCCTGCTGGTTGGGGCTGAGGACCAGCCCGGTGTACGCAGCTTCATCGCCGCTCTGGAAAGCCGCCGGCCACACGATCATGTGCAGTTTCGCACCACCACCGAACTGCCGCGCCCGGGCAAGCTCAAAGCCGACCAACGCCTGATCCTGCTCGACAACGCAGCACTGGAATGGCGCCTGGGAGAAACCGCCGGCCCACCGGCGCTGGTCATGCGGGTCAGCCGGGTACAGGCTGAACAGCGCCTGGGAAAGTCGCGCCCCGCGTTCCTCACACTGTTGTGGAGCGACGCACCGTTGGGACGGCAACTGCGCCTGGCACGCTACTTGTTGCCGCAGGCCAGGCGCGTTGGCGTGCTGTACGGCGAGCACAGCAGCTTTCTGCTGGAGGAACTGCGCCATGCTGCACGGCCGCTAGGCCTGGAGATCGTGGCCCAGGACTGGTCCGACCCGCGTGACAACCGGCCGCTGCAGCACCTGCTGGGCAACAGCGATGTGCTACTGGGCCTGGACGACCCTGACTTGTACAACTCCAAGACCGCAAAGAACCTGCTGTTGAGCAGTTATGGCCGGCAGATGGCACTGATCGGCCCGAACGCCGGCTTCGTTCGCGCCGGCGCCCTGGCCAGTACCTACAGCGACCAGGACGACTGGCTGTGGGTGCTCGACCAGTTGCTCGACCAGCCGCCGACACGCTGGCCGCGCAGCCTGTACCCAGTGCGCTACGGGGTCAGTGGCAACCAGCAGGTGGCCCGGGCCCTGGGTCTTGAACCGATCGATCAGAACGCCGCCGTCAAGGCCCTGGCCGAGGGAGAACCCACCCCATGAGCAAACGCTTGAGCTGGGACATTCATACCCGCACGCAGATCATCAGTCTCGGCCCCGCCCTGCTACTGACCTTGCTCTTGATCAGTTTCTTTACCTTCGTACGCATCCAGGACCTGCGCCAGGAACTCAACCACACCGGGCAACTGATCGCCAACCAGTTGGCACCGGCGTCGGAGTATGGGGTGATTTCGGGCAACAACGAAGTGCTTGAAGGGCTGATGCGTGCCACCCTCAGCATCCCGCACGTACGCTTTCTGGAAGTGCAGGACAGCCGCAACCACATCCTGGTGTACGTCGAGCAGTCCGACGAAAGTGCCAACCGCGCGCAACGGGTCGAAGTGTTCCAGGCGCCCATTCGCCTGCAGCAAATCCGCCTGGACAACGACTTCCTGCAACAGGGCAAAGCCACCACCCCGGCCATCGGTGACGACTACCTGGGCCGCGTGATCGTCGGCATGTCCGATGACGCCTTCAGTCAGCGCCAGCAGGAAATCGTGATCAAGGCCGGGATCCTGGCGTTGTTCGCCCTGCTGTTCACCTTCTTGCTGGCACGCCGCCTGGCCCTGAGCCTGGCCAAGCCGATCAGCGACATGGGCCATGCGGTCAAGGCGATTCAGCAAGGCAAGTACAACACCCCCTTGCCGGTCGTCGACGACAGCGAGCTGGGCCACTTGGCCCGCCACATCAACAACCTGGCCAGCGCCCTGGAACAGGCCAGTGCTGAACAGAAGCAGGCCATTGCCGAACTGATACAGGCCCGCGAGGAGGCCGAACAGGCCAACCGCGCCAAATCGGATTTCCTGGCGATGATGAGCCATGAGTTGCGCACCCCGATGAATGGCGTGCTGGGCATGCTGCAACTGCTGGAAACCACGCCGCTGAGCAATGAACAGGCCGATTACACGGCAGTGGCCAGCGAGTCCACCGGGCACTTGCTGAAGGTCATCAACGACATCCTCGATTTTTCGCGCATCGAACGCGCCGCGCTGCAGCTGGAGCACATCGACTTCAACCTGGGCGAGCTGATCACCAGCAGTGTCCAGTCGTTCCAGCACAGCGCCCAGCAACGCGGCCTGGGCCTGCACCTGCAACTGCCGGCCGGCATCGAGCAGTTGCAGGTGAACGGCGACCCCACGCGCATCCGCCAGATCCTGCTGAACCTGGTGGGCAACGCCCTGAAGTTCACCGAACGTGGCCAGGTGCAGGTCGACGCACGCTGGCAGGTGCTCGACCGGCAGCTGATCTGGCTGACCTGCAGCGTGCGCGACACCGGCATCGGCATCGACAGCGACCGCCTGGAAATGATGTTCGTCGCCTTCCAGCAGGCCGACAGCTCGATTTCCCGTCGTTATGGCGGTACCGGGCTGGGGCTGTCGATCGCTCGTACCTTGGCCGAACGCATGGGCGGCAAGCTCCGCGGTGAAAGCCGTGAGGGCCTGGGTTCGACCTTTACCCTGGAGATGCCGCTGACCCTCGCCACCCCTGCCCCCGTCCCGTTGACGCCGCCAACGGCCGCACAAACGACGGTGCCGGACAATGATCAGGTACTGCTGGTGGAGGACAATCCGGTCAACCGGAGCGTCGTGGAAGCCATGCTGCGCAGCCTGGGGCTGGCAGTATGCACGGCAGAAGATGGCCTTGAAGCCGTCGAGCGGGTCGGCCGGCAGCGCTTTGCTGCCGTGCTGATGGATTGCCGCCTGCCTCACCTGGACGGCTATGAAGCCACCCGACGCATCCGCCAGTTGCCCAACGGCGCCGGGCTACCGATCATCGCCCTGACCGCCAACGCGTTGCAGGGCGACCGCGAACGTTGCATGGCCGCCGGTATGGACGATTACCTGAGCAAACCCTTGCGCCGTACCGAATTGCAGCAGGTGCTGCAGCGCTGGTTACCCGGTCAGACAACCGCGACTGGCGATAAATGCTAAAGTGCGGCAGTCTTAAACACTGGACAGGACCTTCATCGGACCTGAAAATAGACGTTTCAGTGCACACCTGTACTTCTTTCACCAGGTGCGCTGTGACTTTCACCACAACGCAATAGTCTACCTGTAGGCTGCCGTCTCGAAGCGCTTGGTTTTCGGGCCGGCCGGGAAGATTCATCCCCTGCCGCAGGGGGTTATTGAGGAGCTCGCATGACCAAACAACACGCCTTTACTCGGGAAGACCTGCTGCGCTGCAGTCGCGGTGAGCTGTTCGGCCCAGGTAATGCGCAACTGCCCGCGCCGAACATGCTGATGGTCGATCGCATCACCCATATCAGCGAAGAAGGCGGCAAGTACGGCAAAGGTGAATTGGTCGCCGAGCTGGATATCAACCCGGACCTGTGGTTCTTCGCCTGCCATTTCGAAGGCGATCCGGTCATGCCGGGCTGCCTGGGCCTCGACGCCATGTGGCAGCTGGTTGGCTTCTTCCTCGGCTGGCAGGGCCTGCCGGGCCGTGGCCGCGCCCTGGGTTCGGGCGAGGTGAAATTCTTTGGCCAGGTACTGCCTGAAGCCAAGAAAGTCACGTACAACATTCACATCAAGCGCGTCCTGAAGGGCAAGCTGAACATGGCCATCGCCGATGGTTCGGTCAGCGTCGACGGCCGCGAGATCTACACTGCCGAAGGCCTGCGGGTCGGCGTGTTCACCTCCACTGACAATTTCTAAGGGTTATTCGCATGCGCCGCGTCGTTATCACTGGTCTGGGCATCGTATCGTGCCTGGGCAATGACAAAGCTACCGTCACCGAAAACCTGCGCAACAGCCGTCCGGGTATCCGTTTCAACCCGGAATACAAGGAAATGGGGCTGCGTAGCCAGGTTTCCGGGTCCATCGACCTCAACCTCGAAGAACTGATCGACCGCAAGGTTTACCGCTTCGTCGGCCATGCGGCTGCCTACGCCTACCTGGCCATGCAGGACGCGATCAAGGACGCCGGCCTGACCGAAGAGCAGGTTTCCAGCCCGCGTACCGGCCTGGTGGCCGGTTCCGGCGGCGCCTCGACCCTGAACCAGATGGAAGCGCTGGACACCCTGCGTGAGAAAGGCGTCAAGCGCGTCGGCCCGTACCGCGTTACCCGCACCATGGGCAGCACCGTGTCGGCATGCCTGGCAACCCCGTTCAAGATCAAGGGCATCAACTACTCGATCTCGTCGGCCTGTGCCACCTCGGCTCACTGCATCGGTACCGCACTGGAGCAGATCCAGTGGGGCAAGCAGGACATCGTCTTCGCCGGTGGTGGTGAAGAAGAGCACTGGAGCCAGTCGTTCCTGTTCGATGCCATGGGCGCCCTGTCGACCAAGCGCAACGAAACCCCGGAACTGGCCTCGCGCGCCTACGACGCTGACCGTGATGGTTTCGTCATCGCTGGCGGTGGCGGCATGGTCGTGGTCGAGGAACTGGAACACGCCCTGGCCCGCGGCGCCAAGATCTACGCCGAAATCGTTGGCTACGGTGCGACTTCCGACGGCTACGACATGGTTGCACCGAGCGGCGAAGGCGCCATCCGCTGCATGCAGCAGGCGCTGTCCACTGTCGACACCCCGATCGACTACCTGAACACCCACGGTACCTCGACCCCGGTCGGTGACGTGGCCGAGATCAAGGGCGTGCGTGCCGTGTTCGGCGACAAGGCGCCGAAGATCAGCTCTACCAAGAGCCTGTCGGGTCACTCGCTGGGCGCTGCCGGCGTGCACGAGGCGATCTACTGCCTGCTGATGATGGAAAACAACTTCATCGCCGGCTCTGCCAACATCGACGAGCTGGATCCGGAAGTCGCCGACTTGCCAATCCTGCGTAAAACCGAAGAAAACGCCAAGATCGACACGGTCATGAGCAACAGCTTCGGCTTCGGCGGCACCAACGCCACCCTGGTGCTCAAGCGCTGGGAAGGCAAGTAAGACGCTGCTGCTGTCAATGAAAACGCCCCGACTGGTTCGGGGCGTTTTTGTTTGTGTTGCCTGTGCTGGCCTCTTCGCGGGTAAACCCACCACACAAGCCTTCAGCGCTGTGCACACCCTGTAGGAGCGGGTTTACCCGCGAAGAGGCCCGCACAGGTCACTGCTGTACCTTGGGCAACACCGCCAGAAAATTCTCCCGGGCCACCTTGTGCGCCACCGCCTCCGGCAAGGCATCCAGAAACGGCTTGAACCCGTGCATCTGCTCCCCCAGGCTGCCGAACCGCCCCACCACATCCGACCCCAGCATGAACCGCTCCGGGTACTTCTCGACCAGCGTCAGCCATGCCTTGCGCGGCACGCCCTGCTCATCCAGCAAATACGGCTGCAGCACACTCCACGACAAATCAACATACAGGTTCGGGTAGTCCTCCAGCAATCGCGTCAGTACCGGCAGTAGAAAGTCCATCTGCGTCTGATGGCGATGTATCTCCATGCTGCTGCCCGCATGCGCCCAGATGAATCGCGTATGCGGATGGTTGCGCAGCGGCTCTTCGATCTCCGCCAGGTAGAGCGGGTTGCGCTCGCGCTTGGAGGTGATGTTGGAATGCAGCAGCACGGGCAGGTCGCGCTCGGCCGCCAGGTGGTAGATACGCGTCATGGCTTCATTATTGGCACGTGGCGTGTCGCCACTGGTCAGCGCTGTCAGGTCATCATGTCGGGTGAACACCTCGCCGATGCCCTGCCACAACCCCGGGTACAAATCGAGCATGCGCTCGATATGGCTGACCGCATTCTTGTCCACCGGGTTGAAACCACTTAGGAACGGGTGGAACCGCTTGCGCTGCTCACTTGGCAATTGCTGCAGCGCCGCCGCCACGTAAGTGTCGGTGGCGCTGTACCAATAGGCGTCGGCGTCATCACCGGCGTAGTAGCGCGGGCGCTTGGGCTCGTCTTCGTGCCATTTCTTGGCCACGGGTATGCCTGAAATCATCGACTGCTCAACCCCTGCGGCATCCATGGCCTTGATCAGCGCCGGCATGCCTTCACTTTCCTGGAAGAAGTCCACGTAGTGCAAGTGGGCATCACTGTAGCGGTACTCGCGCGCCTGGGCCGCCTGGCACAGCCAGCCGAACAACAGCACACAAGCCAGCGCTCTGGCGGTCATGGTCATCTTCCTCATGCAAGTACGAACCCAGTAGACCAGGCGGCCGCCAAGACGGTTCAGCCACGGCGGGCAAACCGCTATGCTTGAGGCACTTCCACCGTGCCTGGAGCCTTCCCCATGAGCAGCCCACTGGTCATCCACCCCCGAGCTGAGACGGTCGAGGGCCAGCCGATCCTGCGCCCGCTGCCATCAGCCCAGTGCCGCAGCGTCGGCCCGTTCGTGTTCTTCGACCACATGCTCGAAACAGACTATGCCCCGGGGCATGGCATGGACATCCGCCAGCACCCGCATATCGGTCTGTCCACCCTGACCTACCTGTTCGAAGGCGCAATCCTGCACAAGGACAGCCTCGGCTCGGCGCAGCGGGTGCTGCCTGGTGATGTCAGCTGGATGACCGCAGGCAGCGGCGTCGCCCATGTCGAGCGCACCCCGGAAGATGCCCTGGCCCATGGTTCGCGCCTGCATGGGCTGCAGGTATGGCTGGCGTCGCCACGCGCGTTTGAGCAAGGCCCGGCGAGTTACAGCCATCACCCCGCCGAGAGCCTGCCCGTCAGTGACAGCCTGGGTGTACGTATCTGCATGATTGCGGGCAGCGGGTTCTGCCTGGCGTCACCGGTGCCGGTGCTGTCCCCTACCCTTTATGCGCATGTCCGGATGCAACCGGCGACCACCTTGCTGGTACCGACCGAGCATGTGCAGCGGGCGCTGTACGTGCTCGATGGTGAGTTGATGATGAACGATGAAGACGTGGAGCCGTGCACCCTGGTGGTGTTGCCGCAGGGCGAAGAGGTGACATTGTATGCCGAGGGTGAATGCCAACTGGTACTGATTGGCGGCGCACCACTGGATGGGCCGCGTCGGATGAACTGGAACTTCGTCGCCAGCGACCCGGAGCTGATCGAGCGGGCCCGGGCCAGGTGGGCTGCGGGGGATTGGCCGGAGGTGCCGGGGGAACATTCGAGGATCGAGTTGCCTCGGTGATCGGGGCCGCTTTGCGGCCCTTCGCGGGTAAACCCGCGCCTACACCTGATCGGGGGGTGGACACACATCGGTGATTAGGCGCAGGCCGTCACGTAGGCGCGGGTTCACCCGCGAAAGGCTGCAATCTCAACGCTGGAACACTTCACTCAGCAGATTATGCATCGAACGAAACGCTCGCTCGGAAGTGCGCCGGTTATACTGCATCTTGCCCGGCACATTGGCATTCGGGTCGGTAAACGAGTGCACCGCGCCGCCATAACTGAGCAACTGCCAGTCCACCTTGGCCGCGTTCATCTCGTCCTCGAATGCCGGCAACTGCTCCTTAGGCACCAATGGGTCGGAGGCACCATGCAACACCAGCACCGAGCCCTTGATGCGCTTGGCATCTTCAGGATTCGGCGTGTCCAGGGTGCCGTGGAACGACACAGCCGCACGCAGGTCGGCGCCGCTACGGGCCAGTTCCAACGCACAGCAGCCACCGAAGCAGAAGCCGAAGGTGGCCACCTTGCCAGGCTCCAGCAGCGCCTTCGACTGCCCCAGCAATTGCGCCAGGGCTTCCTGCATGCGCTTGCGCAGTTCGTCACGGTCATTCTTCAGCGGCATCATCGCCACGCCTGCCTCATCGGCATTGGACGGGCGCACCGATTGCCCGTACAGGTCGGCGATCAGCACCACATAGCCCTTCTCGGCCACTTCCTTGGCAATGCGCTCGGCACCTTCACCAATGCCCATCCAGTTCGGCGCCATCACCAGCCCTGGGCGGCCCAGCGCACCCGGCTCATAGACCAAACGGCTTTCGAAGGCCTTGCCAGACAGGTGATAAACCAGCGATTCGACGATTACTTTGCTCATCAAGCACTCCTTTGGCACTCGTCATAAAAAAGCCCGCCGAAGCGGGCTTTGCTGTGCATCAACTCAAGCAGACAGCTCGACCAGTAGCTTGTTCAGGCGACGAACGTATGCCGCCGGGTCCTTCAGGCTGTCACCGGCCGCCAGGGCCGCCTGATCGAACAGGATGTGTGACAGCTCGGCGAAACGGTCTTCGCTCTGCTCGTGGTCCAGCTTCTCGATCAGCGGGTGGCTCGGGTTGAACTCGAAGATCGGCTTGGACTCCGGCACTTTCTGCCCGCTGGCTTCCAGGATCTGGCGCATCTGCAGGCCCAAGTCCTGCTCGCCGATGGCCAGGATCGCCGGCGAGTCGGTCAGGCGGTGCGAGACGCGCACTTCGGCCACGCTGTCACCCAGCGCACCTTTCAGTCGCTCGACCAAACCTTCCTTGTCCTTGGCGACTTCTTCCTGGGCTTTCTTGTCTTCTTCCGAATCCAGCTTGCCCAGGTCCAGGTCACCACGGGCAATATCGACAAAGGCCTTGCCGTCGAACTCGTTGAGGTAGCTCATCAGCCACTCGTCGATGCGGTCAGTGAGCAGCAGCACTTCGATGCCTTTCTTGCGGAAGACTTCCAGGTGCGGGCTGTTCTTGACCTGCGCGTACGACTCGCCGGTGAGGTAATAGATCTTGTCCTGACCTTCCTTGGCGCGGGCCAGGTAGTCGGCCAGGGCGACGCTCTGCTCGCCGCTGTCGTCCTGGGTGGAAGCAAAGCGCAGCAGGCCGGCGATTTTCTCCTTGTTGGCAAAATCTTCGGCCGGGCCCTCTTTCAGCACCTGACCGAAGTTTTTCCAGAAGCCTTTGTATTGCTCGGGTTCGTTCTTCGCCAGCTTCTCCAGCATGTCCAGCACACGCTTGGTCAGCGCTGTCTTCATCGAATCGATGATCGGGTCTTTCTGCAGGATTTCACGCGACACGTTCAGCGACAGGTCGTTGGAATCGACTACACCCTTGATGAAGCGCAGGTACAGCGGCAGGAACGACTCGGCCTGGTCCATGATGAACACACGCTGCACGTACAGCTTCAGGCCGCGCGGCGCTTCGCGCTGGTACAGGTCGAACGGCGCACGGGCCGGCACGTACAGCAGCGAGTTGTATTCGAGCTTGCCTTCGACCTTGTTGTGGCTCCAGGCCAGCGGGTTTTCGAAGTCATGGCCAATGTGCTTGTAGAACTCCTGGTATTCCTCGTCCTTCACCTCGGTGCGCGAACGGGTCCACAGGGCGCTGGCACGGTTGACGGTTTCCCACGCTTCGGCCGGCTGCTCTTCACCTTCGGCGGCGGCCTGCTCTTTCGGCAGTTGAATCGGCAGAGCGATGTGGTCGGAGTATTTCTTGACCACGTTGCGCAGGCGCCAGCCATCGGCGAACTCCTGCTCGTCCTTCTTCAGGTGCAGGACGATACGGGTACCGCGCTGTGGTTTGTCGATGGTGGCGACTTCGAATTCGCCCTCGCCTTTCGACGACCAGTGCACACCTTCGGCCGCTGGCTGGCCCGCACGGCGGCTGTACACGTCGACCTTGTCGGCAACGATGAACGCGGAGTAGAAGCCCACGCCGAACTGACCGATCAGGTGCGAGTCCTTCTTCTGGTCACCGGTGAGGTTCTTCATGAAGTCGGCAGTGCCGGACTTGGCGATGGTGCCCAGGTGGGCAATGACGTCTTCGCGGCTCATGCCGATGCCGTTGTCCTCGAGGGTCACGGTACCGGCGTCCTTGTCGAAGCTCAGGCGAATCTTCAGGTCAGCATCGCCCTCGAGCAGCTCTGGCTTGGCCAGGGCTTCGAAACGCAGCTTGTCGGCGGCGTCGGAAGCATTGGAAATCAGCTCCCGCAGGAAGATTTCCTTGTTCGAGTACAGCGAGTGAATCATGAGGTGCAGCAGTTGCTTCACCTCGGTCTGGAAGCCCAACGTTTCCTTTTGTGTTTCCACAGTCATGGTCTTCGAAACTCCGATCTGATGGCGGTGGCGCCTGGCGGCCGGTTCGGCCAGCGTTAACGGCGGATGTCATGCAGATGGGGGCTGCCCGGATGATTTCAAGGGCTTTTCCGGTTCGATCTTGAAATGCGCACGGGCCGTGGCAATCGGCGACTGCCTGTCGCCCTGCCAGGCGGTGATGGCCACGTTGGTCACCCGCCGGCCCTGACGCCACAGCTGGCACTGGGCGTAGGTATCGCGAAAATGCCCGGCGCGCAGGTAGTCGATAGAAAAGTCGATGATCTTCGGAATGCTTGCGCTCTCGCTGTAGATCAGCAGGTACAGCGCTGCCGACAGCTCCATGAAGCCGGCGATCACGCCGCCATGAATGGCCGGTAGCAGTGGGTTGCCGATATTGTCCGGGCTGGCCGGCAGGCGGAACAACACATCATCGCCCTGACGCTCGCATTCGATGCCGATCAGCCCGGCATAGGGAATCAGCGCCAGCAATGGTCGATAGTCGCCCACCGCATGGGCGGCGTTGAGCTGCTGGCGCACCGCGTGCGGAATCATGCCTTGCCCTCCTTCAGACTGTCGCCGAAACGGATGCCGCCCTTGATGTCCTGGCCCAGGCGCATGAACGTGCCCACCACCTGGCAGATGGGCTGGTCGGGGTCGTCCTGGTAGGCGGTGCCACGGGTAAAGATCACGTCGCGGGTAACACGGTAGCACTGGGCGTGGCCGTAGATGTCCTTGCCGGCCTCAGCCGGGTGCATGTAGTCGATGCGCAGGTCCAACGTCGGGCACACTTCGAAGCGCGGCAGCACACACAACGTGGCCATGCCACAGGTGGTGTCCATCAGCGTGGTCAGCGCACCGCCGTGCACGGCACCGGTTTGCGGGTTGCCGACAATCGCTGGCGACCATGGCAGGACCAGGGTCATGCCATCACCATCAGCCTGCGCCACGCGCATCTGCAACAGCTGACAATGTTTTAACGCCGAGAGAAAGCGTTCGGCCATTGCCATCAAGGTTGAATCGTTCATCGGCTGTTCCCACCGGCCGCAGGGCAGCGGCATAAATTCGTTAAAAAGTCTATGTAGAACGGGGCGTTATATATCTGTAATCTTCGTGGAACTTATTCCGCGTAGTTGCACTCGAAGGAACAAGTCACTTATTCCACCAAGGAGAAACACCCCCATGCGTAAACCTTTTGCTTTTGCTCTGATGCTGGCCGCTGCCATGGGCCTGGCTGCTTGCGATAAAGCGAGCGAAGACAAAGCCCAGGACGCACAGCAACACGCCGAGCAAGCCCAGGAAAAAATGGGTGAAGCTCAGGATAAGATGAACGAAGCCGCCAAGGAAAACGCCGAAGCTGCCAAAGATCAGGCCGAAGCCGAGCAGAAGGCTGCCGAAGAAGCCGCTCCGGCTACTCCGGCTCCAGCTACGCCGGCAGAACCTGCCAAGCAGTAACTCGCGTCAACAAAAAAACCCGACAACTGTCGGGTTTTTTTGTGTTTGCTAGTTGCAGCTTAAACGTTTAACCCGATAGTTCACTCGCCGCCGGCATTTATCAGCACCCGCCGCGCGCCGCGCAGTAAATTTTGCGGGCGGGTTCTCGTTCAAAGTACAACCCCGCGACGTGTCTCGGAGGAACTTACTTTGGCCGGAACCCTGCATGAAACGTCCCCCCTTGGCCCGCCGGGCCCTGATCACCTTAGTTGGCCTGGCGACATTGCTGGCCGTAAGTGCCTGGCAGATCATGCCACCCCGCCATGATGGCCTGAATACCGTCACTGTCAGCCGGGGTGATATCGAGAGCAGCGTTACCGCCATCGGCACCTTGCAGCCACGCCGTTATGTTGACGTCGGCGCCCAGGCATCCGGGCAGATCCGTGCCATCAAGGTCGAGGTCGGCGACGCGGTGCAAGAAGGCCAGTTGCTGGTCGAGATCGACCCTTCCACGCAACAGGCCAAGCTGGACGCGGGACGCTACTCGGTCGAAAACCTGCAGGCACAGTTGCAAGAGCAACGTGCCCAGCATGAGCTGGCCCGGCAGAAGGCCGAGCGCCAGCAGAGCCTGGCGGCAGGCGGCGCCACGCGCGAAGAGGATGTGCAAACGGCGCGCGCCGAGCTCAAGGCCACCCAGGCGCGCATCGACATGATCCAGGCGCAGATTCGCCAGGCCCAGGCCAGCCTGCGCAGCGACCAGGCCGAACTGGGTTACACCCGCATCTATGCCCCCATGAGTGGCACCGTGGTCGCACTGGATGCCCGCGAGGGGCAGACGCTTAACGCCCAGCAGCAGACCCCGCTGATCCTGCGCATCGCCAAATTGTCACCGATGACAGTCTGGGCGGAAGTGTCGGAAGCGGACATTGGCCACGTCAAACCCGGCATGCACGCCTATTTCACCACCCTCAGCGGTGGCACCCGGCGCTGGAACAGCACTGTACGGCAGATCCTGCCGGTGCCGCCCAAGCCGCTGGAGCATGCCAACCAGGGCAGCGGCAGCCCGGCCAGCAAAAGCAATGGCCGGGTGGTGTTGTATACGGTGTTGCTGGACGTCGATAACGCCGACGGCGCCCTGATGGCAGAAATGACCACCCAGGTGTTCTTCGTCGCTGACCGTGCGCACAATGTGCTGACCGCCCCGATTTCCGCGCTCAACCCGGGCAAGCAGCCCGATCGCAGGCTGGCACAGGTACTGACGAAACACGGCGCCATTGAAAATCGCGAAGTGCGCACAGGCATCAGCGACCGCCTGCGCGTGCAGATTCTCGAAGGGCTGGAAGAAGGTGATCGCCTGCTGATCAGCCCCTTGCTCAGTGCAGGAGGGTAAATGCCAGTCCCACTGATTGAGCTGCGCGATATCCGCAAATGCTATGGCGGCGTCGATACACCGCAAATCGAGGTCTTGCGCGGTATCAACCTGAGCATTCACGCCGGTGAATTTGTCGCCATTGTCGGTACCTCCGGCTCAGGCAAGTCTACGCTGATGAACATCCTCGGCTGCCTGGACCGCCCCTCCAGTGGCGACTACCTGTTCGCGGGTGAACAGGTGGCCAGCCTGGACAGTGACGCACTCGCCTGGCTGCGGCGTGAAGCCTTCGGTTTCGTGTTCCAGGGCTATCACCTGATTGCCTCCGGCACCGCCCAGGAAAATGTCGAAATGCCGGCGATCTATGCCGGCACGCCTGCCGCCGAGCGCCACGCACGCGCCCATGCCCTGCTGACCCGCCTGGGCCTGGCCGAACGTACCGGTAATCGCCCGCACCAGTTGTCCGGCGGCCAGCAACAACGCGTATCGATAGCCCGCGCGCTGATGAACGGTGGCCACATCATTCTGGCAGACGAACCCACCGGCGCCCTCGACAGCCGCAGCGGTACCGAAGTCATGGCCCTGCTCGACGAACTGGCCAGCCAGGGCCATGTGGTGATCCTCATCACCCACGACCGGGAAGTCGCCGCACGGGCCAAGCGCATCATCGAAATCCGCGATGGCCAGATCATCAGCGACCAGGCCCAGCCTGAGCCACTGCCCGCTTCGCACCCTGAGGTCGACGTGCTGCAGGCCGTCGACCTGCGCCAGCGCCTGAACGACGGCAGCGAGCACAACGGTGCCTGGAAAGGCGAACTGCTGGACGCCGTCAAGGCGGCGTGGAGGGTGATGTGGATCAACCGCTTCCGCACCGCACTGACGTTGCTGGGCATCATCATCGGCGTGGCGTCGGTGGTGGTCATGCTGGCAGTGGGTGAAGGCAGCAAGCGCCAGGTCATGGCGCAGATGGGCGCCTTCGGCTCCAACATCATCTACCTCAACGGCAAGCCACCCGCCCCCAGGGCGCCGGAAGGCATCATCACCCTGGACGACACCCGCGCCATCGCCACCCTGCCCCAGGTACGCATGATCATGCCCGTCAATGGCGGCAAGGCCGGCGTACGCTATGGCAACCAGGACCTGAAGCTGTATGTAGGCGGCTCCAACACCTACTTCCCGCAGATATTCAACTGGCCGGTCGTGCAAGGCAGCTTCTTCACCGAGGCCGACGAAGCCGCCGGCGCGGCAGTGGCGGTAATTGGCGAAAAGACCCGGGAAAAACTGTTTGCCGACCGCAACCCGGTGGGCCAGTACATTCTCATCGAGAACGCACCGTTCCAGGTCATCGGGGTGCTGGCCGGCAAGGGCGCCAGCTCTGGCGACCAGGATGCCGATGCCCGGGTGATGGTGCCCTACACCACCGCCAGCGTGCGCCTGTTCGGCAACCAGGCCCCGGAATACGTGGTGATCGCCGCTGCGGATGCGCGCCAGGTGAAGCAGACCGAGCAGGTCATCGACCAGTTGCTGCTGAAACTGCACAACGGCGTAACCGACTTCGAACTCACCAACAATGCGGCGATGATCCAGGCCGAAGCGAAAACGCAGAACGCACTGTCGCTGATGCTGGGCGCCATTGCCGCCATTTCGCTGCTGGTGGGCGGCATCGGGGTGATGAACATCATGCTGATGACCGTGCGCGAGCGCACACGGGAAATTGGTATCCGCATGGCCACCGGCGCGCGCCAGCGCGACATCCTGCGCCAGTTCCTTACCGAAGCCGTGATGCTGACCATGGTCGGCGGCGTCAGCGGCATCGCCCTGGCATTGCTGATTGGCGGCGCCCTGAGCCTCGGCCAGGTCGCCGTCGCCTTCTCGCTGCCCGCCGCCATGGGTGCCTTCGGCTGCGCCGTGGTCACCGGTATCGCGTTCGGCTTCATGCCCGCCCGCAAGGCTGCCCGGCTCGACCCGGTGGCCGCCCTTACCAGCGTATGAGTACCCCAACGTTGATCAAACCCTTGCCCCTGCTGGGCGCCTGCCTGCTGCTGAGCGCCTGCGCCACCCCTGCACTGCCGCCGCAACACGGCGTGCCTGCCCCGGCCCGCTGGCAGGCAGCCACGCCCGAGGCGCCACCCCGCAACTTGACCGGCTGGTGGCAGTCGTTCGGCAGCCCGACACTGAACCAGCTGGTGGAGCAAGCCCGCACCGACAGCTTCGAAGTCGGTGCGGCCATGGCCCGGGTTCGCCAGGCGCAGGCCGATGCGGTCATTGCCGGCGGCCCCTTGCTGCCTGAAGTGACCGGGGCAGCCAACGCCAACCGCGAGCGCCTGCAGCACGGCGACGGCTACAGCCAGCTGAATTCCAGCCCGACCCAGCGCACCACTCATTACCTGGATGTGGCCCTGAAGGCCAGCTACGAGGTGGACTTCTGGGGCGGCAACGCGGCAGCGCGCGAAAGTGCCCTGCACAACCTGCAAGCCAGTGAGTTCGACCGCGCGACCGTTGAACTGACCTTGCTCGGCAAGGTTGCCGACAGCTACATGCAGGCGCTGGCCTTCCAGCAGCAGGGGCGGATTGCCGACCTTAACCTGGCCAATGCCGAGCGTGTCCTGCAACTGGTGCAAACCCGCTTCGATGCAGGCTCGGCCACAGCACTGGAACTGGCCCAGCAACAAAGCCTGGTCGCCACCCAGCAACGGCAACGCCCGCTTTACCAGCAACAGGCCCGGGAGGCCCTGATCACCCTGGCGACCCTGGTCGGGCAACCGGTGCAGGACCTGCAACTGGACAACACGCGCTTTGAACAGCTCAACTGGCCCTCGATCGATGCGGGCCTGCCCAGCGAACTGATCAGCCGTCGGCCGGACATCGCCAATGCCGAGGCCAAGCTGGCGGCGGCTCAGGCCAATGTGCGCGTAGCCCGCGCGGCGATGCTGCCCAAACTCAACCTGACGCTGATCGTCGGCAGCGGCGCCGATCACTTCCCGGACGTCTTGCGCAACCCCTTCACCAGCCTCGCCGCAGGCCTGGTCACGCCGGTGTTCAACAACGGCCGCCTGCGCGCTGAACGCGACAAGGCGGTAGCAAGCCAGGAGGAACTGCTGCAGAACTACCGCGGCGCCATCCTGGCCG
The DNA here is from genome assembly GCF_019691255.1 of Pseudomonas sp. USTB-Z. Lineage (NCBI taxonomy): Bacteria > Pseudomonadati > Pseudomonadota > Gammaproteobacteria > Pseudomonadales > Pseudomonadaceae > Pseudomonas > Pseudomonas sp. USTB-Z. The sequence continues at coordinate 5,129 of NZ_JAECZP010000033.1, read as the reverse complement.
GTTTCGGCGATGTGGAAAAGGCCCTCAATACCCTGGACGGCATCGACCGGCAACTGCATTGGCAGGCGATCGAACTGCAACAGGCGCGCAAAGCCTTCGACATCGCCGAAAGCCGCTACCAGGCGGGCGCCGAGGACCTGCTGACCGTCCTGCAAACCCAACGCACCCTGTACCAGGCTCAGGACGAGGATGTGCAACTGCGCCTCAAGCGGGTCATGGGCAGCATCGCCCTGTACAAGGCCCTGGGCGGCGGCTGGCAGGTCGCTGGCGCTGAACCGGGTGCCGCACCTGGCGCTTAAACATCGGCAGGTGCGGTTCGTCTTTTCCATGGACAGCATCCGACAAGTCGCACTCGCCCCCTCACAGGAAGCCCTATGAACGCACCCTCTTTCAGTCTGATCCTGGCCGATGGCCGCAAAGCCAGTGCCCAGGATGAAACGCCAGAGAGCGGTAGCCTGCGCCTCGACAGCAGCGCCGCCATCCCCTACCGGGAGGTCGACAACCGCATCGTCTTCGAGCAACTTCCGCCAGCATTTCCGGCCAGCGCGATGCTGGCAGTGCTGGCGACCCGTTTCTGCCACCGCAAACAATGCAACGAGGTGAATGTGCAGGTCCCTGGCGACCGGGAATTTGCCGTGCGTGCGGTACGCGAAGGCATTTTCGATCACTGGCAGGTCGACGACCAAGGCAGGCTTGCCCTGCGCTGTACCCGCCAGACCTTCTGGCAGCAACCCCTGCCATGGCTTCGCGAGCCGGCCAGCGTGCACACGGCCCCGCGTTATTGCTTCAGCGGCGAGAAACGCCACCCGCAACGCCCGCCCAAACCGGCGGGCGAAGTCTATCGACGCCATCTGCCGAAGCTGAACGCCACCTTTTCACTGCGCACCATCGACCCGGTGAAGGACCTTGCAGCCTTCAACCGCTGGATGAACCTGGAGCAAGTCGCGTTCTTCTGGGAGCAGACCGGCACCCCGGAAGAACATGCGCAATACATTCGCGAAATGCTCGACGACCCGCGCGTACACCCGCTGATCGGCTGCTTCGATGACGAACCCTTCGCCTACTTTGAGGTGTACTGGTGCAAGGAAGACCGCATCGCCCCCTACTACGACGTCGCCGATTACGACCGTGGCTGGCATGTGGTGATCGGCGAACCCAAGCACCAGGGCATCGGCAAACTGCGCGGCTGGTTCCGCTCGCTGATGCATTACATGTTCCTCGATGACCCACGCACCCAGCGGATTCTCGGCGAGCCGCGCATCGACCATACGCGCCAGATCGACTTCCTCAAGTCCCAGGGGTTCGGCCACCTGAAGGACATTCAACTGGCCCACAAGAAAGCCGCTCTGCTGCGTCTGGAGCGTGAAGCCTTCTTTGATGACCACGTCCTTTGATCCGCCTGGAGAAGACTTCCCCATGATTCGCAAACCGCTCAGCGCGACCCGCGAGCTTGCCCAGTTGCTCAAGCCGTTCTGGCCCATCGTGCTGGTTTCCATACTGTTGGGCATCCTCGGCGGCTTCAGCGTCACCACGCTGCTGGCCACCATCAACCGCGCCCTCAACAGCGAAGCAGGGCTGACCCACGCCGTGCTGTGGTTGTTTGCCGGCCTCTGCGTGCTGACCTTGCTCAGCAGCATCTTCTCCGACATGGGCACCAATTTCGTTGGCCAGAAGATCATTGCCAAACTGCGCAAGGAGCTGGGCGAAAAAGTGCTTTCGGCGCCCATTGAGCAGATCGAGCGCTATCGCAGCCACCGCCTGATACCGGTGCTGACCCACGATATCGATACCATCAGCGATTTCTCGTTCGCCTTCGCCCCCCTGACCATTTCGCTGACGGTGACGCTGGGCTGCATGGGCTACCTGGCAACATTGTCCGGCCCGCTGTTCCTGCTGATGCTGCTGGCATTGGGCGCCGGCATCACCGCCCAGGTCATCGCCCGCACGCGCGGCATCAAGGGGTTCAATACCGCCCGCGAGGCCGAGGACGACCTGCAGAAGCATTACAACGCCATTGCCCAGGGCGCCAAGGAGCTGCGCATACACCGGCCGCGCCGGTATCGCATGTTCACCCGGCACATCCAGGGGATCAGCGAGCGGATCAGCGCCATCCAGATCAAGGCAGTCAACACCTACATCCTGGCCAAGACGTTCGGCTCGACGCTGTTCTTCATCGTCATCGGCCTGGCCCTGGCCCTGCAGAGCACCTGGACAAGCGTCGATCAGGCGGCAATGACCGGCTTCGTGCTGGTGCTGCTGTACATGAAAGGCCCACTGGACCATCTGGTCAGCGTACTGCCGCTGGTCAGCAAGGCACAGGTGGCATTCCAGCGCATTGCCGAGCTGTCAGAGCAGTTTTCCTCGCCCGAACCGAACCTGCTGCTCGACGGCCAAGGCGCACCGCGCCAGACCATCGACAGCCTGGAACTGCACAATGTGCAGTACGCATTTCCGGCCGTCGAGGGCAGCACGCCGTTTCGCCTGGGCCCGGTGAACCTCACGATCAACCAGGGCGACATCGTGTTCATTGTCGGCGAGAACGGTTGTGGCAAGACCACGCTGATCAAGCTGCTGCTTGGCCTGTATGCGCCGCACAGTGGTGACATCCTGCTGGATGGTCAGCCGGTCTCGGTGCTTGACCGGGATGACTACCGACAACTGTTCACCACCATTTTCGCCGACTACTACCTGTTCGACGACGTGGTCCAGGGTGACCAGCAGATTCCCGACGATGCTACCCAATACCTGCAACGCCTGGAGATCGCGCACAAGGTCAGCGTACGTGACGGCGCCTTCACCACCACCGACCTGTCCACTGGGCAACGCAAGCGCCTGGCCCTGATCAGCGCCTGGCTGGAGCAGCGCCCGGTACTGGTGTTCGACGAGTGGGCAGCTGATCAGGACCCCACCTTCCGCCGCATCTTCTACACAGAGCTGCTGCCGGACCTCAAGCGCCTGGGCAAGACCATCATTGTCATCTCCCACGATGACCGCTACTTCGATATTGCCGACCAGCTGGTACACATGGACAGCGGCAAGGTTCGCACCGCAGCCCAGCCGGCCTGACCGACTGCATCCCTCGCCCCGACCAGGTCGGCTACAACCCTGGCCGGGGCCTGCCCACCCGCCCCGTCACCCACGCGCCCGCCGGTAAATTTGCCGGGCGGCGGCTCGTTTACTGGCCATACACCTCTCCAGAGGACAGCGGCCATTCGCCGGCAAGGCCGGCCCCCATGCTGCTGTCCTTCGCCTCGACTGCCACAGGGACCGCCATGCACGAATCACTGGATGCCGACTCGCTCGCTGAAGACTTGCTGGACGACGCCTTGCTCGCCCTCCTCCAGGATGAGCGGCCTGAACCCGACCGGATAGCACCACGCGAGAGCGCCGGGCCGGCCCCCCTCTCCTTCGCCCAGCAGCGCCTGTGGTACCTGCAGCAGTTCAACCCGCAGAGCGCGGCGTACAACCTGCCACGGGCACTGTCACTGAAGGGTGAACTGCATGGCCAGCACCTGACCATGGCCTTGCAGGCGGTGGTCGACCGCCATGACATCCTGCGCAGCAGGTTCGCCGAGGTCGAGGGCATACCGCAGCAGTTCGTCGAAGCCAACGCACGCCTCGAAATGCCCTGCGAAGACCTGACCGCCATGCCCGCCACGCAACGCCCTCATGCATTGCAGCGGCTCATCGAAGCGGATGCGCTGGCACCGTTCGACCTCGGCAAGGCGCCCCTGATCCGGGCCCGGCTGGTGAAAGTACAAGGTGACGAGCATGTGTTGCTGCTGAACATGCACCACATCGTTTCAGACGCCTGGTCCAATCCAATCCTGCTGCAGGACCTGCTGGGCGCCTATTCGCAGGCAGCCGCCCAGGGAGCCTGCAAGCTGCAACGGCCCGCCATCCAGTATGCCGATTACGCCATCTGGCAACGCCAGGCTTACCTGAAAAGCGATGCGTGCCAAGCGTCTGCCCGCTACTGGCATACCCGGCTGGGTGACGAACTGCAGCCGTTGATGTTGCCGGGTGACCTCGACCCGCGCTGCGCTGGCGTGCCGCCTGAGGGCACCAGTGCCCGCTACCATGGCCTGCAACTGGACGCCGAGGTGTTCCAGGCCCTGCTGCAGCTCAGCCGGCAGCAGGGCGTGCAACCCTTCGTCATCGCCCTGGCCGCCTGGCAGGTGCTGCTGGGCCGCTACAGTGGCCAGCGGCAATTCACCCTCGGCGTGCCCAGCGCCGGGCGCAACCGCAGCGAAACCCAGCAGCTGGTAGGGTTCTTCGTCAGCACCCAGATCTACCGCGCCGAACTCGACCCGCAGCAATCCGTGCAGACCCTGCTGCAAAACCTGCGGGAGCAGTCTATTGCGGCCCTGAGCCACAGCGACTACCCGATGGAGCTGTACCTGGAGACGCTGCAGCACAACGGCCAGGTGCTACCCACCCAGTTGTTCCAGGCCCTGTTCAACTGGCGCGTGGCCGGGACTGCCAGCGGCCCGCTGGCCCTGGGCCCACTGCAGCTGGACTTCCTCGATACCGCCAGCGCCCAGGCCAAATGCCTGATCGGCATCGACCTTGAATACGCAGCCGACGGCCTTGGCTTCAGCCTGGAATACGACTGCAGCCAGTTCAGCCACGCCACCGTGCAACGCATGGCCCGGCACTGGCAGAACCTGCTGCTGGCCATGGCCCGGGGGCCCGAGCAACGGCTGGGCGAGCTCGACATGCTGGGCACCCCGGAACAGCAAGCCACCTTCGCCCAGTGGAACCCGGCCCCCGCCGAGCACCCGGCCGACCAGGCCCTGCACAGCCGGATCGAGGCCCAGGTGCAGCGCACCCCCGATGCCATCGCCGTCACCTGCGAGGGCCAGGCCCTGAGCTATGCCCAGCTCAACCAGCGTGCCAACGCCCTGGCCCGGCGCCTGGTCGACGACGGGGTCGGGCCCGACGTGCTGGTCGGCCTGGCTGCCGAGCGCTCGCTGGACATGGTCGTTGGCATCTTCGCCATCCTCAAGGCTGGCGGTGCCTACGTGCCGCTGGACCCGGCCTACCCGGCCGACCGTTTGGCCTACATGATCGAAGACAGCGGCCTGCAGCGCGTGCTGGCCCAGCCCCAGGTGCTGGCCAGCCTGCCG